>NZ_WBOF01000001.1:4927500-5227500 GCF_009569385.1 Streptomyces kaniharaensis | reverse complement strand
CGCCGAGGTGGACGAGGTCCGCCTGGAGCTGCCCAACAAGCACCACTTCCTCGTCGACCTGGAGCCGTTCGGCCTCGAGAACGACAACGAGGTCTACTACGCCGCGGACCGCATGTACGGCCTCATCGAGGGCACCGTGCACCGCGAGGGCGTCGTCCCGGTCATCCCGGTCGTCTGACCCGCCCCATGGACACCGCCCGGCATCGCCGCAACCTCCCGCTCCCTGTGGCCGGTTGGGGCTACCTCCCGGCCGCCAGGCCGCGGGAGCACCGGGCCGGCAGCACCACCGGAAGTACCCGCACCACCTGTTTCTCCACCCCTACCCACCGGAGTTCGTGCCCGCCTCGCGGCGGCCGGCCCGGGGCACCGGAGAGGCCGGCCGAGGGACCCTTGCACCGCCGTCCCGTCCTCGGCCAGGGAAGTACCGGGCAGTCTCCAGCGCCGCGGGCGCGCCGGGAGCCACGGGCACAAGAGGGGCTCGACATGGCACCCAGCAACACCAGCACCACCGACGGCGGTTCCACCCCCGCAAGATCTTCCGGTCCGGACGACACGTCAACGAGCCTCCCCGGCAAGGTGTCCGGACCGGAAACCCACCCCGTGGACGAGTTGCTGTCCCCGGTGAAGCTCGTCTCCACCGGACTCCAGCACGTCGCCGCGATGTACGCGGGAGTCGTCGCACCCCCGCTCATCGTGGGCGCCGCCGTCGGGCTCCCCCCCGGCGAACTCGCCCTCCTCATCTCGGCCAGCCTGTTCACCGCCGGGCTGGCCACCCTGCTCCAGACCCTCGGGATCTGGAGGATCGGCGCACGGCTGCCGTTCGTCAACGGCGTCTCGTTCGCTGGCGTCGCGCCCATGATCGCCATCGCGAAGGAACAGGGACCGAAGAACGCCCTCCCGGTGATCTTCGGCGCGGTGATCGTCGCGGGGGTCCTGTGCCTCCTCGCGGCCCCGTACTTCTGCAGGCTCATCAGGTTCTTCCCGCCGGTCGTCCAGGGCACCGTGATCACCCTCATCGGGTTGTCCCTGCTGCCGGTGGCGGTGAACTGGGCGCGCGGCGGCTCGCCGTCCGCTCCCGGTTACGGCTCCATGCGGGCCATCGGCCTCGCCGCGATCACCCTCGTCGCGGTGGTGCTCTGCAACCGCCTGCTGCGCGGCTTCTGGCAGCAGCTCTCGCTGCTCGTCGGCCTGGCGTTCGGGACCCTGATCGCCTTCCCGCTCGGCCTGGGCGACTTCGGCGCGGTCAAGGACGCGAAGATCTTCGCGCTCCCCTCCCCGTTCCACTTCGGCGCGCCGATGTTCGACGCTGCCGCGATCATCTCGCTCTGCATCGTCATGCTGGTCTCGATGACCGAGTCCACCGCCGACATGCTCGCCCTCGGCAGGATCGTCGAGCGCGAGGCCGACGAGGCCACGCTCGCCGCCGGCCTACGGGCCGACGGCCTGGCCACCGCGCTCGGCCCGGTCTTCAACGGCTTCGCCGCCAGCGCCTTCGCCCAGAACATCGGGCTGGTGGCGCTGACGAGGATCCGCAGCCGCTTCGTGGTCGCGGCCGGCGGAGGCATCCTGATCCTGCTCGGGCTCTTCCCCGTGCTCGGGTCGGTCGTCTCCGTGGTGCCGCAGCCCGTCCTGGGCGGCGCCGGGATCGTGCTCTTCGGCACCGTCGCGGCGAGCGGCATCCGCACCCTCGCGGAGGCCGGTATGGAGTCCGGATCCAACACCATCCTGGTGTCGGTGTCGCTCGGCGTCGGCATCGTCCCGATCGCGGTGCCGACCTTCTACGACGCCTTCCCGGAGGCCGTCCGCACCCTGATGCACTCCGGGATCTCGGCCGGCTCCGTGACGGCCGTCCTGCTCAACCTGCTCTTCCACCACGTCGGAGCCGCCCGCCGGTCGTCGAACGGCGAGGCTCCCGGCCCGACGGTGCCGACGGTGACACCGTCCTGACCGGCCAGGGACGGGCGCACGCCGCTCATCGTGCGCCCCTCCCCGGCCCCCTCCCCCATAGGAGTAACACCATGGCAGTCCAGCCCCCGCCCACCGACCAGCGGATCGTCATCGAGAACGCCGCCATCGCGACGGTCGACGCCGACGACACCGAGTACGCCCGCGGCCACGTCGTCATCCTCGGCAACACGATCGAGTCGGTCGGCAGCGGCCCCGCCCCGCAGTGGCTGGACAACGTGGTGCGCCGGATCAACGCCGAGGGACACCTGGTCACCCCCGGCCTGGTCAACACCCACCACCACTTCTACCAGTGGATCACCCGCGGCCTCGCCCAGGACAACATCCTCTTCGACTGGCTGGTCGCCCTCTACCCGACCTGGGCCCGCATCGACGAGAAGCTCGTCCACGCCGCCAGCCAGGGCTCCGCCGCCGCCCTCCTCAAGTCCGGCTGCACCACCGCCTCCGACCACCACTACGTCTTCCCCAAGGACGGCGGCGACGTCCTCGGCGCCTCCATCGAGGCCGTCCGGGAACTCGGCCTGCGCTTCACCGCCCTGCGCGGCTCCATGGACCGCGGCAAGAAGGACGGCGGCCTGCCCCCGGACCACGCCGTCGAGACGCTCGACGACATCCTGGCCGCCTCCGAGGCCGCCGTCGACACGTACCACGACGCCTCCTTCGGCTCGATGCTGCACGTCGCCATCGCGCCCTGCTCGCCCTTCTCGGTCTCCACCGACCTGCTCCGCCAGTCCGCCGAACTCGCCCGCCGCAAGGGCGTCCGACTGCACACCCACGGTTCGGAGACCGCCGAGGAGGAGCAGTTCTGCAAGGAACTGTTCGGCATGGGCCCGACCGACTACTTCGAGTCGGTGGGCTGGCTCGGCGAGGACGTCTGGATGGCGCACTGCGTCCACATGAACGACTCCGACATCGCCAAGTTCGCCGAGACCGGCACCGGCGTCGCCCACTGCCCGTCCTCCAACGCCCGCCTCGCCGCCGGCATCGCCCGCGTGCCCGACATGCTCAGGGCCGGCGTCCCGGTCGGCCTCGGCGTCGACGGCACCGCGTCCAACGAGTCCGGCGAGCTCGGCACCGAACTGCGCAACGCCCTGCTGATCAACCGCCTGCACGGCTACCCCACCGCCCTCACCGGCCGTCAGGCGCTGCGCCTGGGCACCATGGGCGGCGCCCGGGTGCTCGGCCGCCAGAACGAGATCGGCTCGATCGAGCCCGGCAAGCTCGCCGACCTCGCGCTGTGGAAGGTCGACGGCATCATGCACTCGTCCATCGCCGACCCGGTCGCCGCCCTCACCCTCGGCGCGCTGCCGCCGCTGTCGGTCCTGTTCGTCAACGGCAACGCCGTGGTGGAGAAGGGCCAGCTGACCACCGTCAACGAGGACCGGATCGCCCGGGACTGCGCCCGCGCCGCCAAGGAGCTCGCCGCCCGACCGGTGTGACACCCCTGAGTTCCGGGCCGCCCAGGGACGGCGCGTGACCCGGACTCCGCAACCCCGACCCCACCCGGCCGGGCGCGCGGACCGCAGCCCCGGACCCACGGCGAGGGTCCGGGGCTGCGGCGTGCCTGCTGTGGCGGACGTCGCCGGGGCGATGGCAGAGTCGGCAAGCAGAGCCGTTCCGTACGGCGACGAGAGGACCGGTGGATTCGTCGCCGTACGGAACGGAGTGGTGCGCCGCCGGGTTGCGCCGACCCGGCAGGGGGCGGCGGTGGCGCCGGCGGATAGATTGGGCTCAGCCCAGGAGGGGCAGCGCGGGGAGGGTCAGGAAGTCCGCGAAGTCCTCGGCCAGGGCGACCTGTTCGAAGAGCTGGGCGGCCTCGCGCCAGCGCCCGCCGGCGTACGCGTCCTCTCCCAGTTCGGCCCGGAGTTCGGCCAGTTCCGCGGCGACCATGGTGCGCACCACGTCGGCGGTGGCCTTCTCCCGGGTGTCGGAGAGGACGACGCCGTTGTGGATCCACTGCCAGATCTGCGAGCGGGAGATCTCGGCGGTGGCGGCGTCCTCCATCATGTTGAAGATGCCGACGGCGCCGAGGCCGCGAAGCCAGGCCTCGATGTAGCGGATGCCGACCTGGACGGCGTTGTGCAGCCCGGCGCGGGTGCAGGTGCCGCCGGCGCCGGCGATGTCGAGCAACTGCTCGGCGGTGACCGGCTCGGACGGGCCGGGGTTGTCCTTCTGGTTGGGGCGCTCGCCGAGCACCGCGTCGAAGCAGGCGCGGGCGACCGGGACGAGGTCGGGGTGGGCGACCCAGGAGCCGTCGAAACCGTTGCCCGCCTCGCGGTCCTTGTCGGCCTTGACCTTCTCCAGGGCGGCGGCGTTGACCTCCGGGTCCCTGCGGCTGGGGATGAACGCGGCCATGCCGCCGATCGCGTGGGCGCCGCGCTTGTGGCAGGTCTGCACGAGCAGGCGGGTGTAGGCGGCCATGAACGGCGAGGTCATGGTCACGCTGTTGCGGTCCGGCAGGATGTAGTGCTCGCCGGCGTCGCGGAAGTTCTTGACGATGGAGAACAGGTAGTCCCAGCGGCCCGCGTTGAGACCGGCCGCGTGGTCGCGCAGCTCGTACAGGATCTCGTCCATCTCGAACGCGGCGGTGATGGTCTCGATCAGCACCGTGGCGCGGATGGTGCCGTAAGGGATGCCGAGTTGGGCCTGGGCGTGGGTGAAGACGTCGTTCCAGAGCCGGGCCTCCAGGTGGCTCTCGGTCTTCGGGAGGTAGAAGTAGGGCCCGGAGTTGGGGTCCTCGGCGCCCTTGGCGAGCAGCCGGGCGGCGTTGTGGAAGAAGTAGAGGCCGAAGTCGAGGAACGCGCCGGCCACCGGCGTGCCGTCGACGAGCAGGTGGTTCTCGTCCAGGTGCCAGCCGCGCGGGCGGACCACGACGGTGGCGAGTTCGGCGGCCGGCCTGAGCGTGTAGGCCTTGCCGGCGGAGGTGGTGAAGTCGATCCGGCCCTCGAAGGCGTCGATCAGGTTGATCTGGCCGCTGACGACGTTCTCCCAGGTCGGGGAGGTGGCGTCCTCGAAGTCGGCCAGCCAGATCCTCGCCCCGGAGTTGAGGGCGTTGATGACCATCTTGCGGTCGGTGGGGCCGGTGATCTCGACGCGGCGGTCCTGGAGGGCGCGGGGCGCCTCGGCGACCGTCCAGTCGCCGGCCCGGACGTCGGCGGTCCCGGGGAGGAAGTCCAGCGTGCCGGACTGCGCGATCTCGTCGCGCCGGGCCTTTCGTCGGGCGAGGAGCTCCTGCCGGCGGCCCTCGAACGCGCGGTGGAGGCCGACGACGAAGGCCACCGCCTCCGGAGTGAGCACCTCCTCCGCCCGGTGGACGCGCGGACCGGCGACGGTGACGACCGGAGCGGCAGGGGAGGTGCTGGGGGGTACCCCGAGCCGAGGGCTGGGGGAGGGTCCCTGATCGGCAGCCATGAGCAGGACACTCCTAAGACGGTTGAGCCTGGGACGGTTGAGCCTGGCGAAGGGAACTCCGGCGGGAACTTCCTGACCGGAACCCACCTGTCGACGGGTTCGATTCTGTAAAGTGGAGACTAGTTTCCGCGATACAGAATTTCAACGGTTTGTTGAGGTGATCGCGGGGACTCTACTCCTCCCCGACAGCGAAGGGAACGCCGGTGGTCGCGACCCCCGACACAGCATCGACGAGGGGCGCCGACCGCGCGAGCGGCGGCGTGCAGTCCGTCGAACGCGCCTTCCAACTCCTGGAGGCGCTGGCCGACTCCGGTGGCGTGGCCACGCTCAGCGAGCTCTCCACCAGTTCCGGTCTCCCCATGCCGACCATCCACCGACTGGTTCGTACCCTCGTGCAGCAGGGCTATGTCCGCCAGGACACGGCGCGCCGCTACACCCTCGGGCCCCGGCTGATCCGCCTCGGCGAGACGGCCGGCCGCCTGCTCGGCAGCTGGGCCCGCCCGTACCTGGCGGAGCTGATGGAAGCCACCGGCGAGACCGCCAACCTCGCGGTGCTGGAGGGCGGCGAGGTGGTCTACGTCGGCCAGGTGCAGTCGCGCCGCTCGATGCGCATGTTCACCGAGGTGGGCCGCCGGGTGCAGCCGCACTGCACCGGCGTCGGCAAGGCACTGCTCGCCCAGCTGCCCGAGGACGAGGCTCGCGCCGTCCTCGGCCCCAACCCGCTGCCCGCGCACACCGAGTACACCGTCACCGACCCGCAGGAGCTGATGCGCCAGCTCGCCGAGGCGCGCGAGCGCGGGTACGTCGTCGACGACCAGGAGCAGGAGATCGGCGTCCGCTGCATCGCGCTCGCCGTACCGGGCGCGCCGACGCCGACGGCCCTGTCCGTCTCCGGCCCGGAGGCCCGCATCCGGGCGCTGGAGGAGCAGGCCGGCGCGTCCTCACTGGTACCGGTGATGCACCAGATCGCGACCCGGCTGGGGCAGGTACTCGCTCCCTGACCAGCCGTCAGTCCGGCTCGGGCGTTCGTCCGTTCGGGCGGCCCGAGGGCGGGTTGCGGCGACGGCCCTCCCACCGCTCGGCCACCCTGGTGCGGACGCGGTCCGCGACGGCGCGGGCGGCCGGAGTACGAGGGCACGGTGAACGGCGTTGGAGCGCAGACGTTCGGTACGCAGACGTTCGGTACTTCGAGGCGGGTTCGGCGCGACCGGAACGTCCACGGCCGGAAGGACCGCGGCCTGGACGGCCGCGGCCGTGGCCGCCGGTTGCGCGGTGGCGGTGCTGGCCGCCGAACCGTCCTGGGCGCTGCGACGGCCCGACCCACGGCCGGCCGTACGGCTCGCGCCGCTCGGCCCCGCCGCCCCGCCCTCGAACTCCGACCTGGAGGTGGTCCGGCTCGACCCCGACCCCGCCCCGCCCGGCGGCACCACCACCGTGCACGCCTTCGTCGCCAACCGCGGCCCTGAGGCGACCGCCTCGCCGTTCACCGTCGTCGTCGCGCTGCCGGCGGGAGTGACGCCGCAGGGCCCGTACTACCCCGCGGACTGCGAGGCGTCCCAGGACGGCCACCGGGTCCGCTGTGTCTTCGGGCCCGGCCTGCCGCCGATGCGCAGCGCGACCGCCCTCGTCCCGGTGCGGCTCTCCCCGAACCTGCCGGCGGGCACGCTCACCGGCGGGTCGGTCGCGTTGCGCAGTCCGGACGACCGGAACGAGAGCAACAACCGGCAGCCGTTCGACATCAGGGTGGTCAAGATGGCTGCCGATTCCTGACCGGTCACGCCGCCCGGGCCGAGGAGCCCGCGTCGGTCGCCGCCCGGATGCCCTCGCGGAGTGAGGTGGCCGAGTGTGGCCGAGTGCATCCGGTCGGCTCGCCCGGTCGGATAAATTGGAGGTCCGACATCCACCGCAGTGCACAAGAGCGCCGCACATCCGTGAAAGACGAGGAACCGTCCGACCATGACCGCGCCCCTGCCCGCCTTCGCCGGCCGCACCTACCTCTTCCGGGCCGACAACGGCGCGGCCTTCCGCAACGCCTACTCGGCCGACGGCAAGCGGCTGCGCTGGGAGGGCCTCGGCGAGTCGGCGGGCCAGTGGGAGGACGTGGAGCTGCACGTCGCCGAGGTCGCGCCGGAGGTGTACTTCGTCAGCTGGACCGAGCAGAGCGGCATCACCGTGAGCCACGTGATGGACCTGGCCCGGCTGACCGTGCGCGCGTTCTGGACCTTCGAGGGCGAGGGCGGCCGGGTCGGCGAGCTGCACACCGGGACGCTGGAGCGGGTGGCCTGAGCGGGACGCCGGCGGTAGGTCGTCCGAGTGGGTGCCGGCCCGGGTGCGGAGTCCCCGGGCCGCGCGGACGGTCAGACCGCCTGGTTCGGCACCTTGAGGTGCTGGGACAGCCACTCCAGCGAGGACGGCAGCAGCCTGCTCCAGGTCTCGAAGTTGTGGCCGCCGGTCTCCAGCATGCTGTAGGAGACGTTCATCGGACTCCGAGCCGCGTCGATGAAGGCCTCGGTGTCGCGCTTGTAGTCGCCGTCGCCCTTCTTGGTGCCGGCCAGCAGGACGGACACCTTCGGCTGCGGCAGGTTCTTCAGCCGCCACATCAGGTCGGCCTCGTCCCGGCGCTGCTTGCTCCCGCCGTAGAGGTCCCCGGTGGTCGGGTCGTCGGCGGCCTGGTAGTAGCCGGACAGCGAGACGGCGGTCGGGAAGACGTCCGGGTGGCGCATCGCCAGCTTGAGCGCGCAGTAGCCACCGGTGGAGTTGCCCATGAAGGCCCACGCCTGCGGGTCGGCGGAGACCCGGAAGCTCGCCTCGATCGCCGCCGGGACGTCCTTGGTGAAGTACGTGTCGGACTGGGCCCCGCCCGGGATGTCCTCGCACTCGGTGTCCTGCGGAAGGGCCGGCGAGGGGCGCATCAGGACCATGACGGTCGGCTGCATCCTCCCCGCCTGGAGCAGCTTGAGCGCCGCACCCGGGTAGTTGAAGCGCGTGATCAGGTTCTCGGCCTGCCCGGGGAAGCCGGTGCTGATGATCACCGCCGGGAACTGCTTCTGCGCGTACTCCGGCTGGAAGTACTGCGGCGGCAGGTAGACGTACCCCTCGGTGGAGAGCCGGGTCACCGCGCCGTCGATCCGCACCTTGCGGATCTCGCCGGACTGGCCGGGCTCGCGGCCCATCGCGCCGCCGCCTTGGACGGAGGCGTGGCCGATCGTCTCCACGAGCAGGCGGCCGGAGGCGTCCGCCTTGTTGTGGATCACCACCGGGCCGTTGTCGCCGGTGCCCAGCAGGTCGTCCCAACTGCTGTAGAAGGCGAAGTAGTTGTTCGCCACCAGGCCGAGCGCGGCGAGCACGGCGAGCTGGGTGGCGAGCAGCGTGCCGATGCGGCCGAGCACCGCCTGCCAGGTCTTCCTGGCGAGTCTGGGCCACAGCCAGACCGTGCCGGCCATCATCACGACGGCGATCAATACGGTCAGCGCCAGCACCTTGTGGCTCGTCAGACCCATGTCCTACTTGCTCCCACGCCTCGAACTCCCCGCCCCCGCCGCTAGGACATCCGGGGCACCTCCCCCGGTTCCCCGTCGGGACACGCGATGACCCACCCTAGCGGGCCGGGGCGGCGGACGACCGAGGGCGACGGCCGACAGATGACAGATTTCAGATGACAGATGTTGAAATCTGTCATCTGAAATCTGTTCGCCGTGCCGTGGCAGCGCCGCCACGTGGTGGGCTCTGGGCAGATGCTGGGCGGGCTCCTGGCCTTTACCGGCGGTCAGTTCGTCTGGGCGTCGGCGCGGCGGCCCGGTGGCACCGCGCCGTTGCGGGCGTCACGGCGGTCGGCGAGGGCGTTGCCCGCACTGGCCACGGCTGCTCCGATGAGGGCGAAGGCCGCCGTCATCAGGACGCACGCCCCGGCGACGCGGCGGTAGCCGCCGTGCAGGCCCGGGTCGAGGAACGGGTACGGGTACCAGTCGATCGCGTGGCCGCGGAGCAGCGTGTAGGCCAGGTAGACCAGCGGGAACGCCAGCCATCCGAGGACCGCCACCCGGCGGATGCGGTGCACCGGCGGGTCGATCAGCCAGTCGGCGAGCACGACGAGCGGCATCGCACGGTGGATCACGTCACTCACCCACGGGATCACCAGCGGCTCCGGGTACGCGGCGAGCCCGGTGCCGTAGGCCAGTCCGGTGATCGCCAGGTAGAGCACGACCGCACCACGCAGCTGGTCCGGCACGGGGCGGCGGCCCGTCAGGCCCGCCCAGCCGCCGAGGCCCAGGACGACGGCGCCGGCCATGTTGGCGAGGTTGGTGAAGTAGCTGAAGTAGTTCAGTACCCCGGTGGCGTCGGTCGCGGCGTGGTAGCCGAAGAAGCCGAGGGCGACGGCCACGAGGACGGCGACGGCGATCCGGGCGGGAGCGAGCCACGAGTACATCGTCGAGTCCGCCTCTCTCGGGGCGTGGTCCGGGCCTGGCCCGGGCGCGGTCCACCGGGGGTTACTCGGATTCAAACCCGGGAGCACGGACTCGGCCACAGGAGAGAGCCGCACAGGGATGGTTCAGGGCGGCTCAGGGTGGCTCAGGGGGTGCGCCATTCGGCGGCGAAGGCGGCTGCCGGGTTGGTGGTGAGGAGGAGTTCGGGGAGTTCGGGGCCGAAGGTTCGGGCGAGCCTCGGGGCGAGGTCGGTGAGCAGCCGGGTGGGACCGGCGGCCCTGCGGGCGGTGCGGGTGGTGGTGTCGGCGCCGAGGAGCAGCTGGGAGGCGTGGCCCGCCTCGACGAGGTCGGCGATGAGGTCGAAGGCCTGGTGGTCGGCTGGGTGGTTGGCCCGGGAGGGGCTGTCGAGCGCGAGGTGCACGCCCTCGGCGGCGAGTTCGCGGTGCAGCCTGGCGTCGGGCAGCCGGGTGAGGTGGCCGAGGACGATCCGCTCTCGCGGGACGCCGTGCCGGGCGTGGAGCCGGCGCAGGACGAAGTGCGGATCGGCGCCCGGTTCGAGGTGGACGGCGATCGGGGCGCCGGTGGCGTGGTGCGCCTCGGCGGCCGCGGCCATGACCTGGCGGGTGTGCGCGGTGGTGGCACCGACGTCGGAGGCGACCTTGATCAGCCCCGCCCGGACGCCCTGGGGAGCGCCGGGCAGTCCGGTGGTCAGCTCGGCGGCGAAGCGTTCGGCGAGCCCGTCGTAGAGGGCCGGAAAGGTGCCCGGGGCGTAGTGCACGGCTTGGTGCACACCGGTGGCGGCCACCACGTGGATGCCGGTCGCGCCGGACAGCCTGGCGAGGGCGGCGGCGCCGCGCCCCATGCCGTACGGGGTCCACTGGACGAACGACCGGCCCCCGACCGCCGCGAAGGCGTGCAGGACGTCCTCGGCGGCGGCCTGGTCGTCGAGCTCCTCGGTGGGGAGCTGGGGGCTGCGGATGAAGAGGTGGTCGTGGGAGTCGGTGACGCCGAGTTCGGCGGGGTCGAGGTCGCCGAGGACGGTCCGGACGGTGCGCACAGCAGGTGCAGCGGGGGTCATGCCTGGTCCGCCTCGACCGGCTGGTCCGCCTGCTGCGTCTCGGTGAACGTGGCGGTGGCGACGCGCAGACCGGCCAGCGCCTTGGGCACCCCGACGTACGGGGCGAGGTGGACGATCACCTCGGTGACCTCCTCCCTGGTCATGCCGATCCGCAGGCTGTTCCGGACGTGGTCGGCGAGCTGCGGCTCGACGCCGCCGAGGGCGGTGAGGGCGGCCAGATTGGCGACCTGGCGGTCGCGCGGGGCGAGACCGGGGCGCTGGTAGGTGCCGCCGAACAGGCTCGTCACGATCCAGTCCGGGAAGCCGGGGGCGATGCCGTCCAGGCCGCCGAGCGTGGCGGCGGCGACCGGGCCGGCAAGATCGGTGAGGAGGGCGTAGCCGGCCTCGCGGTCGAGCGTGGCGGGGGTGAGGTCGGCGGGCGTCATCGAGGCGGGGCCGGTCATCGGAGCCGGGGCGGTCATGGGAGTGGTGAGTCCTTTCACCAGTGGCGGCCGGCAGGCAGCCGGTCGAGTTCGGGCCTGGACAGGTGCAGCACCCGGTAGCGGGTGCCGGGCACGTCCTCGGGGGCGGGACCGCGCCAGAGGACGAGCTGGAGCAGTTCCCAGCGGCTGGGGTCGACCGCGACGGCGGCGGTGTGCAGGGCGGGGTGGCCGGGCAGTTCGGCGACGGCTCGCTCGACGGCCTCAGCCGGGTCGGCGGTCTCGGGGAGGCGAATGGTCCGACGGATGGCGGTGGTGGGTGCGTCGGGTGCATCTGCGGTGGGCGCGGTGCCGCGGGACAGTCCGGCGCCGAGCCAGTGGCGGACGACGGGACGGCCGAAGTCGGCGCTCAGGCCACGGAAGCCCGGGCCCCAGAGGAAGCTGTTCATGCCCTCGGCGGTGCGCCAGAGGTAGAAGGGCGCGTACTGGTTGACCGGCGAACCGTCGCGGCCGCGCTCCCGGACCAGGTACGCCTTGAGACCGAGGCCCGGATGGGCGTCGAGCAGATGGCCCTTCTCGGCGACGCGCTTGTGGATGATCCCCATGTCGTAGTCGGCGGGGAGCGTGATCTCGTACTGCATGGCGTGCACGGGCGGTTCTCCTCCGCTGGGCGGTCGGCGACCGGACCGTCAGGTCGGACGGGCAGGTCCGGCGGGTCGGCGGGCAGGTCCGGCGGGTCGGCGGGCGGTTCGGTGGGCAGTTCCGTGAGCGGGTCGTCAGGCGGTCCGGTCGACGGTTCGCTGGGCGGCGAGCAGGCCGAGAGCGCCGCGGACGGCCTGGTCGAAGGGCTCGGCGCGCCCGGCCGCGCGGGCGAGCACGTAGCCGCCCTGGACGACGGCGACCACGGCGGCCGCGGTGTCGGCCGGGTCCACGCCCATGGTGAGCTCGCCCGCCGCCTGACCCTCGGCGATCAACTCGGCGATCCGCCCGCGCAGCCAGTCGAACGTCTCCTCGACCGGTGCGCGCAGCTGAGGGTCGGCGATGACGTCCGGATCCTGTGCCATCCGGCCGATCCGGCAGCCGCGCAGCACGTCGCGGTCCCGGAGCAGGTAGGCGGCGATGCGGTCGTACGCGGTGCCCGGGGCGGCGAGGTCGGCCGCCGCGATGGCCCGCATCTGCTCGGCGCTGCGGCGCAGGGCGGTGGCCGCGAGGTCGGGCTTGCCGGTGAAGTGGTGGTACATGCTGCCCTGGCCGACGCCGGCACGCTGCTGGATGGCCTTGGGGCTGGTGCCGACGTAGCCGCGTTCCCAGAGGAGTTCCTGGGTGCTCTCGATGAGACGGTCCTGGGTTGCCATGCCGATCACTGTACATACCAGTAGGTACAGAAGGCCAGGGATTTCCCCGACGGCGTACCGACCGGAACTACTGAGGGCCGTGCGCCGCCCCCCGGCGGCCACGGCCCGTCGATCGTTCGTCTCCCCCACACCGCCGGGCCGCATTCCGTCGCGGCCGGTGGCGAACATCACGTCACATCACCTCACGTCATATCAGCGCTCGGGCACTCGTCTTGATCCGAGCACCCGGCTGGCAGGATGTCCGGCATGAACTACCTCGCCTCGGATGACCGCTATGCCTCGATGACCTACCGCAAGGCCGGGCGCAGCGGCGTGCGACTGCCCGCCGTCTCACTCGGTCTCTGGCACAACTTCGGCGACGCCCAACCGCTGGAGGTGCAGCGGGCGGTGCTGCGCCGGGCCTTCGACCGGGGGATCACCCACTTCGACCTGGCGAACAACTACGGCCCGCCGTACGGCAGCGCCGAGCGCAACTTCGGGTACCTGTTCGCGCAGGACTTCCGCCCGTACCGGGACGAGATGTTCATCGCCACCAAGGCCGGCTGGGACATGTGGCCCGGCCCGTACGGCAACGGCGGCAGCCGCAAGTACCTGCTGGCCAGCCTGGACCAGTCGCTGGGGCGGATGGGGCTGGACTACGTCGACGTCTTCTACTCGCACCGCTACGACCCGGACACCCCGATCGAGGAGACGATGGGCGCACTGGACAGCGCGGTCCGCTCCGGGAAGGCGCTGTACGCGGGCATCTCCAACTACCCGGCGGAGCAGCACCGGGAGGCGGTGGCGATCCTGCGCGAGCTGGGCACGCCCGTGCTGATGAACCAGTCCGCGTACTCGATCCTCAACCGTCACGTCGAGGAGGGCGTGCTGGACGCGGTCGGCGACACCCAGACCAGCCTGATCGCGTACTCGCCGCTCGCGCAGGGGTTGTTGACGGACCGCTATCTGTCGGGCGAGGTGCCGGCCGGTTCGCGGATGTCGATCGGGAAGTTCCTGAACGAGAAGGCCATCAGCGGGCCCAGGCTGAAGCAGCTGCGGGCACTGAACAAGGTCGCCGAGGGACGGGGGCAGACGCTCGCGCAGCTCGCGCTGTCCTGGGTGCTGCGCGACCCGCGGGTGGTGTCGGTGATCATCGGTGCGAGCAGCGTCGCCCAGCTGGACCAGAACATCGACGCACTGAACGGCGGGCCGCTGAGGGCCGACGAGCTGGCGGAGATCGACCGACTGAGCCGCTGATTGGCGGGCCGAGGACTGAAGGCAGTGACAGCCAACAGATAACAGATGACAGATTTCAGACTCTGTCATCTGTCGGCTGTCATTTGTCATCTGTTCGGCTGTCATCTGTTCGCGCTGTGCGCAGGTCACCCGTTCCCCGACCGGACGATCACCCCATCGGGGTGTACTTGTAGCCGACCCGACGAACCGTGACGATGCTGTCCCGGTAGACCGACCCGAGCTTGCGGCGCAGCCGCGCCACGTGCACGTCGACCGTGCGTCCGTCGCCGATGTGGCCGTAGCCCCAGACGGCGGAGACCAGGTGGTCCCGGGTGTGCACCCGCTGCGGATGCTCGACGAGGTGCGCGAGCAACTCGAACTCCAGGTAGGTGAGATCGAGCAACTGCCCGTCCACGTAGGCGTTGCGCCGCTCGGTGTCGACGGTGACGCCGCGGCCGGCGGGCTGCACCGGGTGGACGGTCGCGGCCGGGCTCTTCGCCGGTACGAGCACCAGATACCCGACCATCGGGTGCCCGGTCGCGCCGCCGAACTGCGCACCGTACTGGGCGAGAAGAGCTTCCGGCAGCGTGCCCTGCGGCAGCCCGGCGACGACGGTCGCCCCCTCCGGCAGCGCGGCCAGCAGCGACTGCGGCACCGGCGGGATGGTGCCGCTCGACAGGGGCGGGGCCACCCGCGGCGGCACCGAATGAACGGGACGGCCCCCCGAGTTGGCAAAACCGGACGGGCCGGACGGAGCAGAGCGGACCGCGCGCAGGTGCGGGGTCGCGGCGGGCAGAGGCAGGGTGGCCGTGGAGGAAGAAGACATGATGTGCCGCTCATTTCGCGCGTGACGGACGGGATGGAGTCGTCTGCGCGTCGACCGGGCGTACTGCCGGGGCTGACCCGAAGTCAGCGGGCGGACGGCCGGGACGCGCTGGGCGAGCCCGGACACGTCTGATCGAACAGGTGCGGCTGCCGCGAGGGCCAGAACGGTTCCAGGTCGGCGAGGCCCGGGCTCACGGCGTTGCAACTCGCTGCCTGCAAGCGCCCGCCCGGCCTTCCGCTCGACGGCCCGGACGGCGCGCCGTGGCGCACCGCGGTGAAAGCCCCGGCGGCTCCGGGGGCGTGGTCAGGAAGGGCAAGGATCACAAGTGGTCTTCTCCGCGGGGCGGGGTCGGATCGCCGGTCACGGACACACCGGCTACCGGCGTCCCGCTCCGGCCTGGTCGACGGGTTGACGGCACACCGGACGGCGGCCGGGCGGGCCGCAGGCAGATCGGGCGTACCGAGGAAGGGGCCGGGCGGTGTCAGCGACAGCACGCGCTGCAAGTCAGCGCGTGATCGATGTAACGGCGGGCCGTGAGCACCAGTGCGACCGGGGCGGGTACCGCCACAGCGCGTCGCCAGCCAATGGCCATCCTGCCGCCCTCCCCCTGGTCCGTCCGTCCTCGGCGGCGCAGGGTGCGCGCCGAAGGTAGGTGCTCGAAAGGCCTGTCGCCGGACGGGCGTCCGCACGGAGCCACGCCCGGCCGTCCCGACGGCATGGCCGGGCGGCCTTCGGCTACAGAGCCTTCCATGCCGACCCGGTCCAGGCAACCCTCAGCACGCCGAACGTCCGGGATGCGGACAGTCGAATGAGATCAGGCCCGAATGAGATCAGGCCCGGACAGCGGCGGGCCGGCGCCGGGCGGCGGCGTGCTCGACGAGGGCGACCAGCACCGCCTTCCCGTCCTCGCGCAGCCGCGCGTCGCACAGCACCACGGGAACGTCCGGGTCGAGGTCGAGCGCGTCCCGGACCTCCTCGGGGGCGAACCGCTCGGTGCCGTCGAAGCAGTTGACCGCGACGACGAAGGGGATCCCGCGCTGCTCGAAGAAGTCCACGGAGGGGAAGCAGTCGGCCAATCGCCGGGTGTCCGCGATCACCACCGCGCCGAGCGCGCCGCGCGCCAACTCGTTCCAGACGAACCAGAACCGGTCCTGACCGGGGGTGCCGAACAGGTAGAGCGCGAGCCCGGGCCGCAGGTCGATCCGGCCGAAGTCCATCGCCACCGTGGTGGTGCGCTTGGCCTCCACGCCCGAGGTGTCGTCCACCGGGCGGCCCAGCTCGCTCAGCTCCTCCTCGGTGCGCAGCGGACGGATCTCGCTGACCGCGCCGACCAGGGTGGTCTTGCCCGCGCCGAAGCCGCCCGCGACCAGGATCTTCAGCGCGACGGCCGGACCGCCGCGCCAGCTCGGGTCGTTGGAATCGCCCCGCCGTGGCGCGGGGTGGTGGTCAGAGCGCACGGAGTCCATTGATCACGTCTCGCAGCAGGCGCTCGTCCGGCAGCTCGGCGAGCGGAACGGGTCGGGTGACGCTGATCAGTTCGGCGTCGTAGAGGTCGCCGAGCAGCACCCGGACGACGCTGACCGGCAGATCGGTGTAGGAGCCGAGTTCGGCGACGGACAGCGGCTCCCGGCGGCACCAGGCCAGAATGGTCTGATGCTCCGGGTCGAGCACCTGCGCCGGCACGGCCCCCGCGGCCGGCCCGGGCTCGGCGGCGGTGATCAGCGAGATCAGGTCGAACAGGCCGTCCTCGACCGGCCGGGTGCGGCCGCGGGTCATCGAGTACAGCCGCACCACGGGCCCGGCGTCGTCGTCGAACCAGCGGTCGTCGACCGGGGTGCGCGGCCGGAACAGGTCGACCTCGGGCTCGTCCGGGACGAGCTGTTCGGCCTCGTCCGCGGTACCTGACTCGTCCGCCGTGGCCGCCTCGGCCGGGCTGACCGAGTCGGGGCCGGCCGAGTCCGGGCCGGCCGGGTCCGGGCTCGCCCCGTCCAGGACCGCCTCAACGACGACCGCCTCGGCCGCGCCCCCCTCAACGACGACCGCCTCGGCCGCGACCGCCTCGGCCGGCCCGGCGCCCGGTTCGGACTGTCCCGCCGTCTCCGCCTTCGGATCCGCCATCGGACCGCTCATCTCCCCGGCGGCTCGGTTTCGGTGCGCGGTTCGGCGGCCATGTGCTCGCCGACCCGCTTGACCAGCAGGGCCATCTCGTAGGCGATCTGGCCGATGTCCGCCTCGGCCTCGCTCAGCACGGCCAGGCAGCTGCCGTCGCCGGCGGCGGTGATGAACAGGAACGCCTCGTCGAGCTCCACCATGGTCTGCCGGACCCCGCCGACCTTGAAGTGCCCGCCCGTGCCCTTGGCGAGGCTGTGGAAGCCCGCCGCGACGGCGGCCAGGTGCTCGGCGTCCTCGCGCTCCAGGTTGCGGGAGGCACCGGTGGCCAGGCCGTCGCTGGAGAGGATCACCGCGTGCCGAAGGGCCGCGACGCGCCCCACCAGGTCGTCCAGGAGCCAGTTGAGATCTCCGGACGGCTGCGTCGAAATGGTCATGAATCAGTTCCTTCCGCTGGTGCGGGTGATGCCGGTGATGCTGGTCGTACAGGTGACGCTGGTCGTGCAGGTGTGTCGGATCGTGCGGGTGTTGCGGACGCTGCGGGTGGTGCCGGGGGCACGGCCGTGTCGGACGGCGGCGGCACCAGGCGGACCGGCGGGCCGGGCGGTACCCGCCTGACGAGCGGCGCCCCGGTGCCGTCGGGCGGTGCGGGCAGCGCCGCCGGGGCGGGCGCCGGGCCGATCGCCCGCCGGGACGTGTCCGGCGGCTGCCAGGCGGGGACGGCGGTGGGCCGGTCACTCGCCGGGGTTGCCGGGGCCACCGGGGCGGAGGCCCCGCGGCCCCGGGTGAAGCCGCGCTGGAAGGACGTGAAGGCGGCCCGCGCCTCCTCGGGCGAGCGCTCCCGCGCCTGCTCGGCGTCGCCGACGGCCCGGAGGCCCCGCGCGGCCCGGTTCTCGAGCCCGTCCTCGGTGCGGCCTCGAAGCCGATCCTCCATCCGTTGCTTCATCTGTTCTTTCAGCTGCGGCGCGAGGCTCGCCTGCCGGACCCGCCGGGGCAGTCCTCCCGCGGTCCGCGCACCGGCGTCCACGCGCGTGTCCACCGAAGCAGCATCCGCCGGAGCAGTATCCACCCGAGAGGCATCCGCCGGAGCAGCGTCCACCGGGGAGCCGTCGCCCTGGCCAACGGTCGGCACCTCCACCGGAGCCGCCCCGGCCTCATCCCGCCGGTGCCGACCGGTCCCCGGCCCGGCGTCGTCGTCCGGCGCGGGCGGCGGCACCAGCACGGGCCCGTCCTTGGTCCGCGACGCCCGCCGCGGCAGACCGCCCGGCGTCCGGGCCGGCTCGGACACGGACGGCCGCGGCCCGCCGGTGACCCGGTGCCGCCCGCTTGCAGCGGTCGCCTTCCGGCCCCCGTCCGACGCCGCAGATCCGGCAGATGCGGCAGACGAAGAGGATCTCCCCTCCGTACCGAGCGCCGGCACCGCCACGAGGTCACGCTGCCCGCGCCGGCCCGGCGCCGGCCGCTGCCCGGCGGGCGGCGGCTCGGGCAGCCCGTCCTCGGCCTCGGCGAGCAGTTCGCGCGGTACCAGCACGACCGCGGTGGTCCCGCCGTACGGGGAGGGCCGCAGGTGCACCCGGATGCCGTGCCGCCGGGCCAGCCGGCTGACCACGAACAGGCCCAGCCGGTCGGTGTCGGCGAGGTCGAACTCCTGCTCCACGGCGAGGCGTTCGTTGATCTCGGCGAGCGCCTGCTCGCTCAGCCCGAGGCCGCGGTCGTCGATCTCCAGCGCGAAGCCGTGTGCGACGACCTCGCCCTGGACGGTGACCTGCGTGGTCGGCGGGGAGAACACCGCGGCGTTCTCGACGAGTTCGGCGACGAGGTGGGTCACGTCGGCGACGGCGCTGCCGAGCAGGCCGGTGCCTGGGAAGGGGCGGACGACCACCCGGGCGTAGTCCTCGACCTCGCCGACCGCCGCGCGGACCACGTCCACCATCCGGACGGGCTTGCGCCAGGCGCGCCCCGGCGAGCCGCCGGCCAGGATGATCAGGCCCTCGGCGTGACGGCGCATGCGGGTGGTGAGGTGGTCGACCTTGAACAGGTCCTCCAGCTCCGCCGGGTTCTCGGTGCGGCGCTCCATGGTGTCCAGCAGGGTCAGCTGGCGGTGCAGGAGCACCTGGCTGCGCCGGGCCAGGTTGACGAAGACGGCCGAGACGCCGCGGCGCAGCTCGGCCTGTTCGACGGCGGCCTCGACGGCGGCCCGCTGGACGGCGTTGAACGCCTGGCCGACCTGGCCGATCTCGGCCTGCCCGAACTGCAGTTCCGGCGCCTCGGCCGCGACGTCCACCGCCTCGCCGCGGCGCAGCCGCCGCATGACGGACGGAAGCCGGGTGCCGGCGAGCTCGTTAGCGGCGTTGCGCAGGCCGATCAGTTCGCGGGCCAGTCCGCGGCCGATCCGGAAGGAGATGAGCACCGTCAGCACGACCGCGACCAGGCCGACCGCGCCGGCGATGCCGCCACGCCACAGCAGCCCGACCTCGTAGGACCGCTCGCGTTCGGCGATCCCGTCGGCGATCCGGGAGTTGACGGCGGCGAGGTCGCCGAGGGCCCGGTCGGCGGTGTCCCGCCAGGAGTCGCCGTTGATCGCCTGGGCGACCCGCTCGGGGCCTCCGGCGCCGACGAAGTCGGCCTCGGCGCGGGCGAGCGCGGCCCAGGCCTCGCCGCCGTGCAGGGCGACGTACTCGGCCTGGTCGGAGGGGTCGAGTTCGGCGACGTAGACGGTGAACAGCGCCTGCTGGTTGTGCAGGGCGTCCAGCGCGACCTGGTACTGCTCGGCGGTGGGCCGGGTGATGCCGGTGCGCAGGCCCTCCATCGCCGCGTCCTCCTGAGCGAGGTACTCGCGGGCGCGCACCAGCTCGATCAGGATCGTGCCCTGGCGCGGCAGTTGGCCGGCCTGCTGGGCAACGAAGGCGGAGCGGAAGCCGAACACGGGCTTGATCAGGTCGCTGTACTGATCGAGCGCGAACTCCCAGTTGAGCGCGGTGCGGCCGACCTGGGCGCGCAGCGGGCCGATCTGGTCGGCGGCGGCGAGGATCTGCAGGAGGCGTCCGCGCTGGGCGGTGGAGAGCTTGCCGTCGCTGCCGGCCTTCTTGTCGCGCAGGACGGCGAGCTCGCGGTCGGTCGCGGCCTTGGTGCGGTCGAAGGCGTCCTTGGCGACGCGCGAGTTCGGGTCGGCGAGCCGCTGGACGGCGGCGCGGCGCTCGTTCTGCAGGTCGGTGGCGTACTGGTCGACCGGGGCCGCGAACTCCTTGTACGTACGGCTGATCTCCAGCTGGCTCCAGACGTCTCCGGTGGTGACGGACGTCGCGTACGCCCACATCGCGGTGAGCGCGACGATGGGTACCAGGAGCAGCGCGATGATCTTCGCGCGGATCGAGCTGCTGCGCAGACGCATGGAGTCCTCGGTCAGGAAGTGCCAGGCGCGGACGGGGAGCGTGGGTGGGCGTGGAGCTGGGGGCGTGGACGGGGAGCGCGGATGGTACGTCGACGGATCGGGCCTGGTTGGGAGGCCCGCGACCGCAGGTCTGCGAGAGCCTACTACGCCCTGACCACTCGTTCGAGGGTCGAATCCGTCTGCCGCCCCCAAGACCCGCACTTGCCCCGCACACGTCAGGAACCCGCGCCCCGACCCGGCACTTTCCGTACGGACAGGTGCCGATCTCGTCGCGCCACCGTCACACCCCTGGGCAGCGACAGACCGATCCGATAGTTTCGCTCCACGCAGATGCGAACGGGGAGGATTGTGCGCGAGTTCACCACCCCCGCCCTGGCCGGCCCCGAGGCCAGCGGAGGACTCGCCGACTCGCTCTACGACACCGCCGAACGCACGCCCGGCCTGGTCCAGCTGTCCCGCCGCGCCGCCGACGGCCCCTGGCAGGACGTCACCGCGCAGGAGTTCCGGGACGAGGTGCTCGCCCTCGCCAAGGGCCTGCTCACCCGCGGTGTCCGCTACGGCGACCGGGTCGCACTGATGTCCCGCACCCGCTACGAGTGGACACTGTTCGACTACGCACTCTGGTCGATCGGCGCGATCACCGTCCCGGTCTACCCCACGGCCTCAGCCGAGCAGGTGCGCTGGATCCTCGCCGAGACCCAGGCGGTGGCCTGCCTGGTCGAGGACGAGGACGCCGCCATGACCGTCGGAGCGGTGTGCGACGCCCTGCCCGACCTCAGCGGAATCTGGCAGCTGGACCGCGACTGCGTCGCCGCGATCACCGAGGACGGGCGCGGCGTGCCCAACGCGCTGGTACACCGCCAGCGGCTCGGCGTCACCGCCGCCAACATCGCCACCGTCGTCTACACCTCGGGCACCACCGGCCGCCCCAAGGGCTGCCTGATCACCCACGCCAACCTGGCCGCCGAGGCCGACGCCCTGCTCGGCGGCTGGGGCGACATCTTCCGGGACGCCGGCGGCGACCAGCCCGCCACCCTGCTGTTCCTGCCGCTCGCGCACGTCTACGGGCGGGCCGTGCAGGTCGCGGCGATCCGCGCCGGCTTCCGGATCGGGCACATCCCCGAAGTCTCCACCGAGGCCCTGTTACCCTCCCTGGACTCCTTCCGGCCGACCTTCCTGCACGTCGTCCCGTACGTCTTCGAGAAGATCTTCCAGCGGGCCCGGCAGGCCGCCGAGGACGCCGGACGCGGCGAACTCTTCGAGCAGGCCCGGCAGGTCGCGGTCGAGTGGGCGGCGGCCCGGGAGCAGAAACTGTTCGGCGCCGGGCCGGGACCGAGCCCGAAGCTGCGGCTGCGCCACCTCGCCTACGAGCGGACGGTCTACCAGCGGCTGCGCGGGGTGCTCGGCGGCCGGGTGCGCGGCGTGATGTGCGGCGGCTCCTCGCTGCGCCGCGAGCTCGGACTCTTCTTCACCGGCGCCGGGCTCCAGCTGTACGAGGGCTACGGGCTGACCGAGACGTCCGCCGCGATCACCGCCAACCCGGCCGGCCGGCAGAAGCTCGGCACGGTCGGACAGCCCCTCCCAGGAGCCTCGGTCGCGATCGCGGACGACGGCGAGGTGTGGGTGCGCGGCGGGCCGGTGTTCGGCGGATACCTCAACCACCCGCGCTGCACGGCGGAGTCGCTGTACGACGGCTGGTTCGCCACCGGGGACCTCGGCCGCCTGGACGAGGACGGGTACCTCACCATCACCGGCCGCAAGAAGGACCTGATCGTCACCAGCAGCGGCAAGAACCTCGCCCCGGCCGCGCTGGAGGAACGGGTGTCGGCGCATCCGCTGGTCTCCCAGTGCATGGTGGTCGGCGACGACCGCCCGTACGTGGCCGCGCTGATCACCCTCGACCAGGCGGCGCTCGCGCACTGGCTGAAGACGGGCGGGCGGGAGCAACTGGACCCGTGGGCAGTGCTCGCGGACGAGCAGTTGCACGCCGAGATCCAGCGCGCCGTGGCGGCAGCGAACACGGCGGTCTCGCGAGCCGAATCGATCCGCGCGTTCCGGTTGCTGTTACGGGAGTTCAGCGTGGACCAGGGGCTTCTGACGCCCTCACTGAAGCTGCGGCGGGCGGCGATCGCCGAGCACTACGCGACGGACATCGAGGAACTGTACGCTCCCTGACTGATCGCCTCGCCGGGCGTGCCGTCGGTGGGACTTCGGCGAGGAGGCGCAGGCGCATGTCGCGGGGCGGCCGGGTGACCGAGACCGCCCAAGCTTTGTAGGAGCATCTCGCCTACAAGCAAACCGAACTGCTACCCGTGATCGCCGGGATGCCGTTCCCGCCGAAGGGCCGAGCCGAAATCCGTCGGCCCTCCCCAAAGGTCGGAGAGGAGCCGACGGCCGTGCCGGACGCGCCGTTACGACTGCGAGAACACCGGGAGGTAGCCGCCGGCCTGGCCGGACGCCTTCGGGTGGTAGCTCTCGTCGATGGGCCAGGTGGTGCTGTGGATCCAGGTGGTCAGCGAGCCGCAGATCTCGTGCTCGCCGAAGATGCCGCGCACGTCGGCGAAGGTGAAGCCGATGTCGGCGGCGCGCTTGGCGATGACGTCGTCGAGCACGTCGGCCGCCTCGTTGATGGCGGCACGCTTGGTGTCGCCGATGCCGAAGATGCAGCCGCCGCCGACCTTGTAGAGGTGCGGGTAGCCGAGGACCACCACGTGGGCGTTGGGGGCCTTGGCCCGGATGGCCGTGTAGACCTGGTCGAGCTGGCCG
Organism: Streptomyces kaniharaensis; assembly: GCF_009569385.1. NCBI lineage: Bacteria > Bacillati > Actinomycetota > Actinomycetes > Kitasatosporales > Streptomycetaceae > Streptomyces > Streptomyces kaniharaensis. Next base: position 5,204,541 of record NZ_WBOF01000001.1, on the reverse strand, counting down.
GGCAGGGTGTTCTGGGCGTAGTCCTCGCCGGCCGAGACGGCGTCGAGGCAGGCGGCCTCGGAGTCCAGCACGCAGGTCTGCATGGTGCTGGCGAAGCCGGCGTCGTTGCCGCCGATCGTGATGCTGACCAGCGTGGTGCCGGAGTTGAGGGCGGAGATCTGGTTGTTGAGGACGTCGCCGGTTCTCGCGCCGGAACAGGCGACGAAGGTGAAGGACGACGGCGAGTGCGCGTTCCGCCACAGGTACGGGTACGCGTTGGTGCTCCGCTTGCAGCTGCCGCTGTCGCCGAGGTAGTTCCCGGCGCCGACACCGGCGGAGTACGAGTCCCCGAGCGCGACGTAGTTGACGGTGGCCGCGTTCGCGGACGTGGCAGCGAAGAACGTGGTCAGGGCGAGCAGGGCCGCTATCGCGGTGACGGACATGGCACGAGCAGGGCGCAGCATGGAACCTCCTGGCGTGACGTGGGTCACAATGGTGATACCAGGCGGCAGCTGAGCCGGGAAGTGGTCATGCCAAGGATATTGACGGTACGTCTGACAATGCCGGAGTAAACCACCGTGCACCTAAGGGGCGTTGGCGCCGGTCAGCACCCATGTGAGCGCGCCTGCGGGCGGACTGAAGACGCCGGACGGCCGGACGGCGAGCCAGCCTTCGAGCGGGGTCCAGTACTCCGCCGTACACGATCTCGCCGGCCCCGAGTCCCTGACCGTCGATCAGGTTCACCGCCTCACCGGTGTTCACGTGCGGCGATCACCCGGCGGCGTGCTCGGCGGCCAGTGCTCACTGAGTGTCGCGCACGCCGGAGTGGCTGAGCCCGGCGCGCGTTTGTGCCCGCGGGCGGCAGTGATATCGACTACTTGATCACCGGGTCGGCGCCACCGCACAGGTGCCCGGCACCCGACGACAGGCCTCAGCTCCGCGCGGGGCGGGCGCCACCCAAGTAGCCCGAGTAGCTGGTGCCCGGGAAGACCTCACAGCCCTCCACCGGCAGTTCCTCGATCGTCTCGTTCGCGGCAGCGGGCACACCGAGCCACCGGACGGCGCACGCGACCGCCGCCCGTGCCTGCCGCAGCCCGGGCGCGCCCCAGCCCAGCAGCTCGACGGCGAGCCCGGGCGCGACCAGCAGCCGCCGGTAGTGCCGACCGGACGCCGGATCGGCCGCGCTCGGCCCGACCGTCCGCAGCGCAGCGGCCATCCGTACCCGGGCGCACTCGTGGCCGCCGTTGGCCGAGCCGACCCGGTCGTAGAGGTAGCCGAGGTAGTACGGCCGACCGATCACGGCCTGCGCCTCCTCGGCGGCCTCCCGCGCCAGGGCGGAGGCCGGGTCGCCGGCGTCCTCCGGCTCCAGCGAGCCGCCGGGCAGCGAGCAGATGCCGTCCCGGGGGTTGACCAGGGTCAGCACGCGCCCGTCAGGTGCGAACAGCCACCCCCACGACTGCTTCACGGGCAGCCCGTCGGGCACCTGCTCGCCCGGCCGCCACGGCCACCCCGCGGAGGGACGCCGGCGCACCTTGCCGAGCAGCTCGGCGATCTCCGCGCTGTACTCGATCCGGCTCATGCGTCCCCCTTTCGGCGTCGGGCTCGCCAGGACCGACGGGACGCGGGGCTGACCTGCGGAGCGCGGTTCGGGCGGAGCGGCGGGAGGGCGGCGTGGGGCACCGCACGCTCCTGCTGTTGATCTTTCCCGAAATCTTCCCCGAACAGCCGGTCGATGAACAGTCCCCAGCGCCGCCTGGTGGACGCGAAGGCCAAAAGTGCCTGGTCAGGCCAGGGGCCCACCCCCGTCCTCGGGGTCGCTGTCCGCGTCGTCCGGGCGGGCGGTGTCCGCGTCTTCCGTCGGATCGGTGTCCGTGTCGTCCGCCGGCCCGGCAGGAGCCGGGACCCCCGGCAGCGGGAAGCCGGGCCACGGGAGCGCCCCGGGCGGGAAGGGCAGGCCCCACCTGGCGCCGTCGGCCAGCTCGTCGAACACCTCGCGTGCGCTCATCGGCCGCAGCCGCCCGCCGGCCAGGGCCCAGCCGCGCACCGGCGGCCCCTCGGGCCCCGCGTCGCCGTGCAGCAGCAGGGCACCCGTGCCGCCGAGGGCCACGCCCGCCGCCAGCGTCACGCAGAGGGCCTCCGTGTCCCGTCCGCCGGGGAACAGCATGCCCGCCTCGACGCACAGCTCTGCCGCCGCGGCGAGCTCCTCGCCGTCCTCGGGCCCGTGGCAGCGCAGCGTCAGGAGGTGGCACCCCTCCCCCGCACCCTCGGCCAGGGCCACGTACACGGCGGTGACGTACCTCATCACCGCCGCCAGCCGCCGCTGTCCGGCGAGGTCGTCGCCGATCGTGTCCAGCAGGACCGCGCTGGCGACGGACATCCGCACCCGGGACCGGTGATCGTCCAGCAGAAGCGGGACCAGCTCGGCCAGCCGCTCCCCCGCGTAGACGAACGGCTCCCCCGCCAGCTCGGGATCACCCGCGTACGCGACCCGCGCGGCGGCGGTGCCCGGATCGAGGCCGAGCGCCTCGCAGTAGTCCGCGAAGTCGGCCTCCTCCAGGACCCGCAGGTGCACCTCCAGCCCCTGCCCGCGCAGGGCCCTCAACTGCTCCTCCGTCCGCCGCAGGTACTCCCGGTGGCCGAGCCCCCCGAACAGCCCGTACCGGGACAGCCTGGCGAAGTCGGCACCTCCGACGGCCACCGCCACCGCCACGGCCACCGGCAACGGGGGCGGGGCGCCCCGCGCCCGCCCACCGGGCCGCCGCCCCCAGGCCCCGGCACCACCGTCACCGGCACCCGGCGGCCGCCCGCCACCGGGCCCACCCGGCCCCGGCCCGCCCCGCCCGGGGCCTGTCCCACCAGGCCGAACCCAATGCCCGGCCGACAACCGCACCCGCCACGGCCGGCGCGCCCGCCTACCCGAGCCCACCTGCCGTCCGAAGGCCTCCGCCACCATCACCCGCACCGACATGACACGCCCCTCTCCGTCACCCACCACGGGCACGACCGCCCGCTCGCCAACCGCCCACAGCGGCCGACGACGAGGAACATACACACCGTCACTGACAATTCACTCTGAGGAGTGAACACGGAGCTCCAGTGGCCCGGGGCGGACACGCAATGGTCCACGAACAGCAGGCACCGAGCACTGAACAGCGAACAGGCTTCGGATGACAGCTGACAGATGACAGATGACAGATTTCAAAGTCTGTCATCTGAAATCTGTCAGTTGTCATTTGTTTGGCGCCCCGCCCCTGCGTTCCCCCGCCGACCACCTCCTCCCGAACCCCCGGGCCCACTGTTCCGCCCGAGATTGTCAGTGACGGACGTTAGGGTCGGGGACCATGCGACTGCTGCATACCTCCGACTGGCATCTCGGGCGCTCGTTCCACCGGGAGAGCCTGCACGACGCCCAGCGTGCGTTCCTCGACCACCTGGTGGCGGTGGTCGAGGAGGAGCACGCGGATGCCGTGCTGGTTGCCGGCGACGTGTACGACCGGGCGTTGCCGGGTCTGGACGCGGTCGCGCTGTTCGACGACGTGCTGCACCGGCTGGCCGGGCTCGGCGTGCCGACGGTGTTCATCAGCGGCAACCACGACTCGGCCCGCCGGCTGGGCGTCGGGGCCGGGCTGATCGGGCAGGCGGGCATCCATCTGCGCACGGATCCGGGCGAGTGCGCCGTCCCGGTGCTGCTGGCCGACGAGCACGGGCCGGTGGCCGTGTACGGGCTGCCGTACCTGGAGCCGACGCTGGTGCGCGAACGGTTCGGGCTGGAGCGCGGAGGGCACGCGGCGGTGCTGGGCGCCGCGATGGAGCGGGTGCGGGAGGACCTCGCGGCCCGCCCGGCGGGGACGCGCGCCGTGGTACTGGCGCACGCCTTCGTCACGGGGGGCGCGCCGAGCGACAGCGAGCGGGACATCGCGGTCGGCGGCGTCGCGTCGGTGCCGGCCTCGGTGTTCGACGGGGTGCACTACGCCGCGCTCGGCCACCTCCACGGCTGCCAGACACTCGCGCCGCACCTGCGCTACAGCGGTTCGCCGCTCGCGTACTCGTTCTCCGAGGTGAACCAGCGCAAGACGATGTGGCTGGTCGATCTCGCCGCCGACGGCTCGGTGGCCGCCGAGCGCGTCGACTGCCCGCAGCCCCGCGCGCTCGCCACCCTGCGCGACAAGCTCGACACGCTGCTCACCGACGAGAAGTACGCGCCGTTCGAGCACTCCTGGGTGCAGGTCACCCTGACCGACGCAGCCCGCCCGAGCGAGCCGATGGAGCGGCTGCGCCGTCGCTTCCCGCACACCCTCCAGTTGCTCTTCGACCCGGAGGAGACGGAGACGGCGCCCTCGCAGTCGTACGCGGCCCGGGTCAGCGGGCGGGCCGACCTGGAGATCGCGGAGGGCTTCCTGCGGCACGTGCGCCCCGGCGCCGAGCCGGACGGGGACGAACTCGGCTGGCTGCGGGCCGGGTTCGAGAGCGTGCGGGAGACCACCGACCGGAAGGCGGACCTGCCCCGATGAGGCTGCACCGGCTCACCGTCACCGCCTTCGGCCCGTTCGCGGGCAGCGAGACGGTGGATTTCGACGCGCTCGCCGCCGGCGGGCTGTTCCTGCTGCGCGGCGCGACCGGGGCGGGCAAGAGCAGCGTGCTGGACGCGGTGTGCTTCGCCCTCTACGGCGACGTTCCCGGCAGCCGCAGGGCCAACCGGCTGCGCAGCGACCACGCCGACCCGCACCAGCTGACGGAGGTGCGGCTGGAGCTGACGCTCGGCGGGCGACGGCTGCAGATCACCCGGCTGCCGGAGCAGCGGCGCCCGAAGAAGGTCGGCTCCGGCACGACGGTCGAGCGACCGCAGACGCTGCTGCGCGAGTGGGCGGCCGACGCGGGGGACGGCGCGCCCGGTTGGCGCGGGGTCAGCAAGTCGCACCAGGAGGCCGGGGAGGAGATCCACCGGCTGATCGGCATGAACCGGGAGCAGTTCTGCCAGGTCGTTCTGCTGCCGCAGGGCGACTTCGCGCGCTTCCTCAAGGCCGATTCGGAGGAGCGCGGCAAGCTGCTGCGGCGGCTGTTCGACACCGAGCGGTTCCAGCACGTCGAGGCGTGGCTGGCCGAGCAGCGGCGGGTCCAGGAGGCCGCCGTCCAGGCGGGGCGGCGCCGACTGCGCGATCTCGCCAGCAAGGCCGAGCAGGCGGCCGGCCCGGGCGCCGAGCCGGCCGGCCAGTGGGTGCCCGACGAGGACGAGTCCGCCGACCTGACGGCGGGCGTGCTCGGCTGGGCCGCGATCCTGCGCGCCGGCGCGGCCGAGCAGCAGGCCGTCGCGGACGCGGCGCTGGCGGGCGCCGAGGCGGCCCACCTCGCCGCGCAGAGGGACCGCGAGGCCGCCGAGGAGCTGGCCGGGCGCCAGCACCGCCACCGACAGGCCCGGCAGCAGGCCGACCGGTTGGCCGAGGTCGAACCCGTGGTGGAGCGCGACCGACAGCGGCTGGCCGCCGCGCAGGCGGCCGTCGGGGTGGAGTCCCCGCTGCGGCTGCGTGAGGGCGCCGCCGAGGCGCACCGGCGCGCGCAGGACGCCGAGCGCCGCCACCGGGAGGCGCTGGCCCGCACCGGCGGCGAGGGCCAGGCCCTCGCCACCGCCGGCGCCGCGGAACTGGCCGAGGCCGAACTGCGCCTGCGGGCCGAGGTGGTACGGCTGGAGACGGCCCGGGCGGACGAGCGCCGCTGCGCCGAACTCGCCCGCGAACAGCGGACCACGGCCGACGACCGCCGCCACGCCGAGGAGCTCGCCGAGGAGGCCGAGGACTGGCTCGCCGAGTTCGAGGACCAGTTGAACCGGCTCCAGAAGGAGCAGGCCGGGGCGCAGGCGGCGAGCGCGAAGGTCGAGCAACTGGACGGCCGGCGCACCGAGTTGACCGCCCGCCTGGGCGCAGCCCGGGAGCGAGACGGACTGCGGGCCGAGATCGCGGCCGGCGAGCCGAGGGTCCACGCGCTGCGCACCGCCGCGCTGGACGCCCGCGAGCACAGCCAGGACCTGCGCGAGCGCCGACTCGCCGGCATGGCCGCCGAGTTGGCCGAGCAGCTGCGGGCGGGCGAGGCCTGTCGGGTCTGCGGCTCGCCCGAACACCCGGCGCCCGCCGAGGCCGGCCCCGGTGGCCGGGTCAGCGCCGCGGACGAGGACCGGGCGCGCGCCGCCCAAAGCTCCGCCGAGCAGGCGGCGGCGAACGCCGAGCAGGCCCTCACCGCGCTGCGGGTCCGCGAGGCGACGGCTGCCGGGGCGGCCGGGCCGGACGGCGCCGACGCCCGCACGGACGCCCTCTCCGGCGCCCTCGCCGCACTGGAACGCGAGCACCGCGAGGCACGGCAGGCCGCGGAGGCGCTCGGTCGGGTCGAGCAGGAGATCGGCCGCCTCTCCGACGACCGCGCCCGCCGACTCGACGAGCGTCGCGAGGCCCGCGAGCGCGCCGCCGTCCTCACCGACCGGCTCCAGGCCCTCGACGCCGAGCAGCGGGAGCTCACCGCCCGGGTGGCCGCCGCCCGGGGCGAGGCGGCCTCCGTGGCCGAGCGGGCCGCGGACCTCACCCGGCTCATCGACGGCGTCGCCGCGGTGGCCGGCGCCGCGCGGGTCTGCCAAGAGGCGGCGGCCCGACTCTCCGAGGCCGAGGACGAACTCGGCAAGGCCGCCGCCGCAGCCGGCTTCCCGGACGCCGAAGACGCACTCGCCGTCCTGCTCCCCCGGGAGCAGCGCGAGCAGCTGGAGGACCGGCTGGACCGGCACCGCGCCGAGCTCGCCGCCGTCCGGCACGAGCTCGCGCTGCCCGAACTCGCCGAGGCCGCGGCCCGTCCCGCCGCCGACTTGCCCGCCGCCCAAGCCGCACTCGACGCCGCCACCGCCCGGCTGCGCCGCGCGCACGCCGCCCAGGCCGCGGCCCGCGAGCGCCTCGAGTCGCTGACCGCGATCGGTCGCCAGCTCGCCGACCTGACCGCCGAACTCGCCCCCGCGTTGGTGCGGTACGGGCGGATCAACCGGCTCGCCACGCTGGCCGCCGGCACCTCCACCGAGAACCGGCTCCGGATGCGCCTGGAGTCGTACGTCCTGGCAGCCCGGCTGGAGCAGGTCGCCGCGGCGGCCAGCGACCGGCTGGTCCGGATGTCGGGCGGCCGCTACACCCTCGTCCACAGCGACGACCGCGGCACTGGCAACAAGCGCTCGGGCCTGGCCCTGCGCGTGGTCGACGCCTGGACGGGCACCGAGCGGGACACCGCGACCCTCTCCGGCGGCGAGAGCTTCTTCGCCTCCCTCGCCCTCGCCCTCGGCCTCGCGGACGTCGTCACCGACGAGGCCGGCGGCATGCCGCTGGACACCCTCTTCATCGACGAGGGCTTCGGCACGCTCGACGAACACTCGCTGGAGGAGGTGATGGACGTCCTCGACGGCCTGCGCGAGCGCGACCGGGCGGTCGGCATCGTCAGCCACGTCGCCGACCTGCGCAGCCGGATCCCGGCCCAGCTCCTGGTCCGCAAGGGCCGGCACGGCTCGACCCTGGCCCTGGCCGGACGGGAGGACGCGTAGGGCCCGCCTTCGAACGTCCGGCCGCGTTCCGGTCGCTGGCCCGGGGCCGCTGCTCGGGACCGCTGCTCGAGGCTCAGCCCGAGCAGGCGATCCGCTGCGCCTGCTGCCAGGCACACACCGGGCAAAGCGTGCTGCCCGGGTGGTCGGCGGGCAGCTCGGTCGGCTCCCCGCACAGGACGCAGTCCGCCCGCGGCCCGGTCAGCGCGGGGTCGTGCACCAGCGCGGCCTCGGCGTCGTCCCCGGCAGGCAGGGTGCAGACCGCCGGGGCTTCGCTCGTCTCGGCCTCGTTCGGCTCAATCTCGTCGGTCGTGCTCTCGGTCATGCCGTCTTCCTACTCCGCGCCCCCGCAGTATCGCAAGGCGGCTACGCCGCCTCGATCATGGCGGCGACGCCGTCCAGCAGGGGCCCCAGCCCGAACGCGAACAGCGCGTCCAGATCGAGGTCGTAGCCACCCTCGGCGGCCCCGGCACGCGCAATGGTCCGGGCGAACACCGGGTAGCGAGCCGCGTTCACCAGGGCCGCCAGGGCCGGAGTCTGCTGGTCCATCCACTGCTCCTCGGTCAGACCTGTGTCGGCCTGCGCCCGGGCCTCCCGCTCCACGTGGACGGCAACCCCCTGGACGTAGCAGTAGAGCAGGACGTGCAGGTCGAGCATCGTCGAACGGCGCCTGCGTCCGTTCGTCGACCTCAATCAGGCTCTGGCCACCGAGAACCCCGGCGGACCTGCCTCCGAAGCCTCCGTCGAGCACGCCAAGAACGCGTTCGCGCTCGACCACTGACAGCCCGCGCGACAGATGACGGGTGACGAAAGACAGCAAACAGATGACAGATGATGAAATCTGTCAGTTGTTCGTTGTCATCCGCACCGCCCCACCCTCCTCCGCCGCGACCACCCCCACTACCGTGGCGGCATGCGCCAGGACCTCCATCAGCGTCTCCTCGCCGCCCGCGCCGCCACGCCGACCTACCCCCAGGTCGGGGCAACCAGGGGCGGCCGACTGCCGGACGGCTATGCGCACCTGCGGCGGCGGGTGCACCTCGGCCACGGCCCCGAGGTGCTGGAGCGCGCCGGGCGGTACGTCCTCGGCTGGGGCAGCCAGTTGGGCACCGGTTTCGCCGTCCATCCGGGCGCGCCCGCCCAGGAGGGGGCGACGGTCCTGATCCGGCTGAGCCTTCCGGGGAGCCGCTGGCCACGGATCGTCATCCCCTGCCGCGTGGTGTGGACGGTCGACGAGCCGGACCGGATCGGCTTCGCGTACGGGACGCTCCCCGGGCACCCCGAGTGCGGCGAGGAGTCTTTCCTCGTGAGCATGGACGCCGATGGCGAGGTGTGGTTCGAGGTCGCCGCGTTCTCCCGGCTGGCCGCGTGGTACGCCCGCCTCGGCCGCCCGGTCGCCGCGCTCTGCCAGTACCTGGCGATCGAGCGCTACCTCGCTGCGGTGGCCACCGTCGCTGCCGGCCCCGGCGCGCAGCGCCCCTGAGGAAGCCGGCCCGGTCAGCCGAGGAAGGAGAGCCGGACCGTCCGGCGCGGGTTGTCCCCGTTGGTGTCGACGAGGACGACGGACTGCCAGACGCCGAGCGTCAGTTGGCCGCCGATCACGGGCAGGGTGGCGTGCGGGGCGACCAGACCGGGGATCACGTGGTCGCGGCCGTGTCCGGGGCTGCCGTGCCGGTGGCGCCAGCGGTCGTCGGCGGGCAGCAGCTCGCGCAGGCTGGCGAGGAGGTCGTCGTCGCTGCCGGAGCCGGTCTCCAGGACGGCGATCCCGGCGGTGGCGTGCGGGACGAAGACGTTGAGCAGGCCGTCGCGTCCGGCGGCCCGGTCGGTGAGGAACGCGGCGCAGCGGTCGGTGATGTCGAGTGCGACCTCACGGCTGCCGGTGGTGATCTCGAACGTGGCGGTCTGGAACAGACCGGTGGGGTGGGAGTGGATGTTGTCCGCCATGGCGTCATCCTGGCCCACGTCACGGGGCCCGGCGCACTGCCTCGCCGACTCCGCCTGCCCGGGAGGCAAACTGGCGTAGGGTGATCGGTTCGGGCCGGGACGGCACCCGTACGCGTTTCGGGCACGCCGAAGACCCGACGGTCCAGAAGGTCCGCCGGGCCGGTGCCGGGGCATGCGGGGGTAGGCCCGGGGGCCTAGCCGCGTCCGCCGAAGAGGCTGCGCCGCAGCCGGCGCAGCGGCGCCAGCAGTGACACCCGCGCGTGGCGGCGCCGCGCGGCCGGGGCGCCGACGCCGCGCGGCGTCAGCTCCCTTATCAGCCCGAGCGCCTCGGCGGTGTCCACCGCCGGGAGTGCGGGCGCGCCGAGCACGGCCAGGTGTCGGTCGATCCGGCGGCCGGTCGCGCCGACACCGCACTGGATCGCCGGCACGCGGGGCCGAGTCCGCACTTGCATGTGTTCCATCAGTTTTCCCACCCCTACGAGGCGCCAGGGCCGTGAGGCGAAGACTATCCGTGAGGGACGGCCTTCGCGCAACCGTCCTTGGTCTTGTGCCACCGTATCGTGCGGCGTCAACTGACGATGCACCAGGGGGCACTCGGACGGTCACGACTGGACATCAATGGTGGTGCACGACCGGCTGTCCGTCAGCGGAGTTCGGAGGCACGGGCCCGGCGCCCGCCCTCCGAGGCACGCGCCGGGCGCATGGGATGACCCCGGCGATCGGGTCGGCGACAGAGACAGGGGTTGATATAGGGGTCACCCTTCCTCGGCGAATCCGCCAAGTGATCATTCATGAAGTGAAGACATTCGAGGGATTGACTCGGGCGAAACCTCCAAGCAATATCTCTTTCTACCGCACGCACCGCGCATGGGCCCGCACGTTGCCCGAGCGTGCGTTCGAGTGGTGAATAACTCCGGCTCCCCCGAGCCACTGCCCGGCCGCCTCGACGCTGCGGCGGCCAGGCTCGGAAGGGTGCCCGGACCGGCGGCCGGCCGTCGAGGGTCGGCCGGGCCGCCACCAGACTGCCGGTGCCGCCCCGATCAGGGGCCCGGCACCGGCGGTTCCGGCCTCCGGCCGACGAAGACTTCCCGGCGGCGGGCGATCCCGCCTCGCGAAGACCCTGGTCCACAACAGTCCACGAAGGTCCGCGAAGGTCCACGGAGGCCCCAGTCCGCGGGCTCCGGTCCGCGAGGGCCCCAGGACAGGACGTCCCCGCAGGTCGCATCCGGGGATCGGTAGAATCGGCCAGCGTGTCCCTCCTCCTCAGCATCGTGCTCCCGGTCCACGGCGTGGAGCGGTTCCTGCCGCGCTGCCTCGACTCGATCCTCGGCGACACCCCCGCCGCGGAGTCCCGCTTCGAGGTGATCGCGGTCGACGACCTCTCCCCCGACGGCTCCGGCGCGATCCTGGACGAGTACGCCGCCCGCGACCCCCGGCTGCGGGTCCTGCACCTCACCGAGAACCAGGGCCTCGGTGGCGCCCGCGCCGCCGCCCTGCCGCACGCGCGCGGCGAGTACGTCTGGTTCGTCGACAGCGACGACTGGCTGCCCGAGCGCACCGTCAGCGTCGTCCTGGACGAACTGCGCCACGAGGGCCGCCAGCCGGTCCCCGCCGACGTGCTGATCACCGACTTCACCCACGTCTACCCGGACGGCGAGACCGAGCCCAACCCGTGGCGCCACGTGCTGCTCGGCTCCCCGCTCGTCGACGGCTGCACCCTGGCCGAGCACCCGGAGCTGTTCCAGACCGTGATGTCGGTCTGGAACAAGGTGTTCCGCCGCGCCTACCTGGAGGGCCTCGGCGTCTCCTTCGGGCGCGGCTACTACGAGGACATCTCGGTCACCTACCCGGCGCTGCTGGCGGCCGGGCGGCTGCGCTACCTCGACCGCCCCTGCTACGTCTACCGGCGCGGCCGGGACGGCGCGATCACCGCCACCGCGTCCCCCAAGCACGCCGACGTGTTCACCCAGTACGACGCGATCTTCGCCTTCCTGGACCGCCCGGACCGCCCCGGCCAGCCCGTCCCGGCCGCGCTGCGCACCCTGGTCTTCGACCGGACCGTCCGCCAGGCGCTGAACGTCTACGACACCCCCGGGCTGGTCCCGGGCGACCGGCGCAAGGAGTTCTTCCGCCGGATATCCCAGCACTTCGCCCGGCACCGCCCGGACGGCTACCAGTTCCCCGGCGGCGTGCGCGGCGTGCAGTACCGGCTGGCCGCGCGCGGCGCGCGCATCGCGTACGCGGAGCTGCGCCGCACCGGCCGGCTGCCGCGCGAACTCAAGCGCGGGGCGCGGGCGGTGGCCCCGGCGGTGAAGAAGGGCGTGCGCAGCGGAGCCCGGTTCACCGCGTACAACGCCTTCCGCCGGCTGCCGCTGGACGAGCACCTGGCCGTCTACGCGGCCTACTGGCACCGGGGTTACGCGTGCAGCCCGGCGGCGATCTACGAGAAGGCGAAGGAACTCGCCCCGCGGATCCGGGGCGTGTGGGTGGTGGAGAACCGCGCGCAGGCCGCCACCATGCCGCCCGGGGTGCCGTACGTGATCGTCAACACCCCCGCCTACCTCAAGGTGATGGCGACCGCCAAGTACTTCGTCAACAACGTCAACTTCCCGCGCACGATGGCGAAGCGGCCCGGCACGGTGCACGTCCAGACCCAGCACGGCACCCCGCTGAAGGCGATGGGCATGGACCTGCGGGACCGCCCCGAGGCCGCCGACGGCATGGACTTCGGCCGGCTCCAGGAGGCCATCGACCGCTGGGACTTCCTGGTCTCCTCCAACCCGCACACCAGCGAGCACTTCGCCCGCGCCTTCCCCGGCCGGTACGAGATGCTCGACACCGGCTACCCGCGCAACGACCGGCTGGCCAACGCCACCCCGGACGAGGTGCGCGCCATGCGCGAGCGGATCGGTCTGCGGCCCGGCCGCACGTCCGTGCTGTACGCGCCGACGCACCGCGAGGCCAAGGGCGGCTACGTGCCGCTGCTGGACGTGAAGGAGCTGGCGCGGCGGCTCGGCCCGTCGTACACGCTGCTGGTGCGCACGCACTACTTCCACACCGGCGGCCCGGGGGACCTGGCGGCGGGCGAGGACGCGGCGGAGATCGTGGACGTCTCGGCGCACCCGACGGTCGAGGACCTGTACCTCGCGGCGGACGTGCTGGTGACGGACTACTCGTCGATGATGTTCGACTACGCGGTGCTGGACCGCCCGATCGTCGTCTTCGCGCCGGACTGGGACGAGTACCGGCGGGTGCGCGGGGTCTACTTCGACCTGTTCGCGGAGCCGCCGGGCGCGGTCACGGTGGACGTGGACGGGCTGGCGAAGGCACTGCTGGCGGGTGACGCCGATCCGGCGGCGCGGGCGCGGTTCCGGGCGAGGTTCTGCCCGTGGGACGACGGCGGGGCGGCGGAGCGGGTCGTACGCCGGGTGTTCCCGGTCTAGCCGGGTCGGCCTGCCGTCTCCGGGTTGCCGGAGGGGTTGGCCGGAGGGGTCCGGATGGGGCCGGTGCCGCCGGTACGGCGACCGGCCCCGCCGGCACGGGCTCAGCCCCGGCGGGCGGCCAGGAACTCGTCGAAGGTCAGGTAGCCCTGGTGGCGGGTGTCCATGGCGTGGATCAGCGCCTCGGCCATCGAGAGCGTCACGTCGTGGTCGCCCATCTCGTTCGCGACGAGCGCGTACTCGGCCGGAGTGATCTTGCCGTCGCCGTTCTTGTCGAAACGGTCGAACATGGCCTTGATCGCCTCGGTGGTCTCCATGGTTGCCCTCCTGGTACTGCGGGTTGTGCGATGTTCGGACGGGCGTACCCTACCCGGCCGTGGTGTGGGCCACGGCGGGCAGGAGTGGACGGGCGGCGGGGCCGGTGGCGTAGTCTGCGGAACCGATACCGGCCCGGGCACCTCCCGGGCGCTCATTCGTCCAGGGAGGGACCATGCTCGATCTCGTCACCAGGCTGGTGCTGAAGCCCGTCTCGCGCGGCATCTGGCGGCCGGTCATCGAGGGTGTCGAGAACGTGCCGCGCAAGGGCGCGGTGATCCTGGCCAGCAACCACCTGTCGTTCATCGACAGTGTGGTGATCCCGCTGACCACTCCGCGCCGGGTGCACTTCCTGGCCAAGGCCGAGTACTTCACCCGCACCGGCCTCAAGGGCCGGCTGTCCAAGGCCTTCTTCGAGGCGATCGGCGCCGTGCCGGTCGAGCGCGGGACGTACCGCTCCGCCCAGGCCTCCCTGGAGTCGGCGCTGGAGATCCTGCAGGACGGCAAGGCCTTCGGCATCTACCCCGAGGGCACCCGGTCGCTGGACGGCCGCCTCTACCGCGGCAAGACGGGCGTCGCCTGGCTGGCGCTGACCGCGGGCGTGCCGGTGGTGCCGGTGGCGCTGGAGGGGCCGGAGCGGATCCTGCCGCTGGGCAAGCGGGTGCCGCGGATCAAGAAGGTGACCGTCCGGTTCGGCGAGCCGCTGCACTTCGACGAGTTGCACGGGCAGGCCCGGTCGCTGAAGGCCCGCCGGCAGGTGACCGACGAGGTGATGGCGGCGATCCAGCGGCTCTCCGGCCAGGAGGTCGTGGAGAGCTACAACGAGGTCCCGAAGGCAGCCTGAGCCGCCTGCGCCGCCGGGTGTGCCCGAAGGCGGCCCGAGCCGGCGCGGCGTCAGGCGCGCGGGCTCAGGCGTGCCCCAGCGCCGCCGCCGTCGGCTCGGGAACGGTCGCGGCCGCCTCCGGCGCCTCCCGGCGCAGCAGCGCCGCGTACCGGCCGTCCAGCTCCACCAGATCGTCGTGGGTGCCGAGTTCGACGACCTCGCCGTGGTCCAGGACGGCGATCTGGTCGGCTCCGCGCACGGTGGAGAGCCGGTGCGCGATGGTGATCGTGGTGCGGCCGGCCGCCAGGGTGTCCACGGCCTGCTGGACGGCGCGCTCGGTGCGGTTGTCGAGCGCGCTGGTGGCCTCGTCGAGGATCAGCACGGGCGGGTTGCGCAGGATCGTGCGGGCGAGCGCGAGGCGCTGCTTCTCACCGCCGGAGAAGCGGTAGCCGCGCTCGCCGACCAGGGTGTCGTAGCCGTCCGGCAGCGCGGCGATGGTGCCGTGGATCTGCGCCGCGCGGGCGGCCTCGACCAGTTCGTCGTCGGTGGCCTCCGGCTTGGCGAAGCGCAGGTTCTCCGCGACGGAGGCGTGGAAGAGGTAGGTCTCCTGGGAGACCACGCCGACCGCGCGGGCGAGCGTGTCGAAGGAGAGCTCGCGCACGTCGGTGCCGTCGATGGTGACCCGACCGCCGGTGACGTCGTAGAGCCGTGGGACGAGGTAGCTGAGCGTGGTCTTGCCCGAGCCCGTCTCGCCGACCACGGCGAGCGAACTCCCCGCCGGGACCTTGAGTTCGACGCCGGACAGGGTCGGGCGCTCCTGCTCGGGGTCGTAGCGGAAGTCGACGCCCTCGAACCGGACCTCGCCGCGGATGTCCGCCAGGACGACGGGCTCCGCCGGCTCGGCGATCTCCACCGGCAGGTCGAGGTACTCGAAGATCCGCTGGAAGAGCGCGAGCGAGGTCTGCACCTGCACGCCGGTGGAGAGCAGGCTGACGGTCGGGCGGAACAGGCCCTGCTGGAGCGTGGTGAAGGCGACCAGGGTGCCGACCGAGACGATCGGCGCGCCGTCGGCCGCCGCCAGCCCGGCCGCCCAGTAGATGACGGCGGGCATCGCGGCCATCACGATCTGGATGGTGTTCATCCGCCAGCGCCCCGCCATGCTGGACCGCACCTCCAGGTCGGCGAGGCGGTCGGACTGCTCGGTGAACTCCCGGGCGAGCGAGTCGGAGCGGCCCATCGTGCGGCCGAGCAGGATGCCGCTGACGGACAGCGACTCCTGGACCGCCGAACTCATCGCGGCCAACTGCTTCTGACGCTCGGTGGTGATCTTCTTCCGCTCGTTGCCGACCCGGCGGCTGATCCAGACGAACAGCGGGAGCAGGAGCAGCGAGACGACGGTGAGCCGCCAGTCGAGCGCGACCATGGCGACGACGGAGGCGATCACGGCGGTGAAGTTGGAGACCAGGCTCGTCGCGGTCGACGTCACCGTGGACTGCATGCCGCCGATGTCGTTCGCGATCCGGGACTGCACCTCGCCGGTGCGGGTACGGGTGAAGAAGGCCAGCGACATCCGCTGGAGGTGCCCGTAGACGGCGGTCCGCAGGTCATGCATGACGCGCTGGCCGACGGTGGTGGAGATCAGCGTCTGCAGGACGTTGAACACGCTGTTCACCACGGCGGCGGCGATCATGCCGAGCACGAGCAGGCTGAGCAGCCCGGTGCGGCCCTGCGGGACGGCGGTGTCCAGGACGGCCTTCAGCAGGAACGGCGAGACGACCGACACGACGGCGGAGGCGCCGACCAGCAGTCCGACGGTGGTGAGGCGGCCCGTGTAGGGGCGGAAGAGCGCGAGGATGCGCCGCCACTGGGCCGGCGGGTGGGGCATGCCCTCGGCGTGCTCGGGCGGGGTCCAGTCGATGGAGTCGGGCCTCAAAAGCGGGCCTCCCTGGGTCGGACGCGCGAGGGCGCGCTGGGGCGGACGGGCGAGAGTGCGGAGAATGCGGCGGGCGCGGCCAGGGTGGCCGGCGTGGCCGACACGGCTGTCACCACCGGTACGGCCGGCACGGCCGGCATGGCGGTCGGGCTGGCGCCCGCATAGCGAGAATAGCTCATAGTTAGACAAGCTAATAGTGAGACTAGCTCTATTCCCGTTATCGCACGCCGCGGGCCGCCCGACCGCCTCCCCATATCGTCCGGTTCAGTTCACGCTGTTCAGTTCGCGCGGTTCAGTTCGTCTGGTCCGGTCGGCGCAGCTCAGTTCGTGCGGTAGGTGCGCGCCGCCTTCGAGGAGAGACCGCCCAGCTTCCCGGACGGCAGCACCCTCGCCAGCGCGACCGCGAGCTTGTACCGCTTGCCCGGCACGGACACCGACCGGCCGCGCCCCAGGTCGCGCAGCGCCTCGTCCACCACGCGCTCGGCCGAGAGCCAGGACCAGGACGGGATGTTGCCGGTGCCCATGCCCGCGCGCTGGTGGAACTCGGTACGGGTGAAGCCGGGACACAGCGCCATCATCCGCACCCCGCTGCCGCCGAGGTCGCGCAGCACCCCCTGCGTGAAGCTCACCACCCACGCCTTGCTCGCGCCGTACGTGCCGCGCGGCAGGAAGGCCGCCACCGAGGCGACGTTGACGATCGCGCCCCGGCCGCGTTCCCTCATCCCCGGCAGAGCGGCCGTGGTCAGCCGCAGGATCGCCTCGACGTGCACCTTCAGCATGTCCAGCTCGTCCTGGAGCGGGACGGTCAGGAACGCGCCCTTGTTGCCGAAGCCCGCGTTGTTGACGAGCAGGTCCACCGGGCGCGCGGTGTCGGCCAGCCGCGCCTCGACGGCGCCGATGCCCTCGTCGGTGGCGAGGTCGGCGGTCAGCACCTCCGTCTCGATGCCGTACTTCCCCTGTAGCTCGG
This sequence comes from Streptomyces kaniharaensis, assembly GCF_009569385.1. Taxonomy (NCBI): domain Bacteria; kingdom Bacillati; phylum Actinomycetota; class Actinomycetes; order Kitasatosporales; family Streptomycetaceae; genus Streptomyces; species Streptomyces kaniharaensis. The sequence goes on along the minus strand of NZ_WBOF01000001.1, from coordinate 5,187,585 downwards.
CGGCCGCTCGCTCCAGGCGCTCGGCGTCCCGGGCCACCAGGACGAGGCGGTAGCCGCCACGGGCCAGCCGACGCGCGAACGCGGCTCCAATACCGGCGGTAGCGCCGGTGATCAAGGCTGTGGTCATACCCCCGACCGTACCGACTCGCCGCGACCACGCCCACACCGAATGCGACACCCTGCTCGGCGGAGTGCGGATGCTCAGACCGCGACGGCCTTGGCGCGGTCGGCCGCGATGTGGAGGGCGAGGCCCCCGAGGACCGTGCCCATCGCGTAGCGCTGGATCCGGAGCCAGGCGGGGCGGCGGTTGAGGAAGGAGGCGATGCTGCCCGCGCTCATCGCGATCAGCCCGTTCATGCTCACCGCCACCGCGATCTGGGTCAGGCCCAGCAGCAGGCTCTGCGCCGCGACGTGACCGCGCTCCGGGTTCACGAACTGCGGCAGCAGGGACAGGTACATGATGGCGATCTTGGGGTTGAGCAGGCAGGTCAGGAAGCCCATCACGAACAGCTTGCGCGGTGGGTCCGGCGGCAGCTGCTGCGGAGCGAACACCGCCGCACCGCCCGGCTTGACGGCCTTCCAGGCCAGCCAGAGCAGGTAGCCTGCGCCGGCGAGCTTGATCGCGGTGTATAGCACCGGTACCACCGTGAACACCGCGGCGACCCCCACCGTCACGGCGCCGAGGTACACCAGGAAGCCGGTCGCGACCCCGACCAGCGACAGCATTCCGGCGCGGCGCCCCTGGGCGATCGAGCGCGAGACCAGGTAGATCATGTTGGGCCCCGGCGTGAGCACCATGCCCAGCGCCACGGCGGCGATTCCGAGCATGGCGTGCACGTCGACGACGGAGGTGAGCGCGTTCATGCGAGGAGGCTAGGGTGCGGGCCGATCTCAATGCAATGATGGCTTTGCACTCGGTGCAATCTGCGGCAACCCCACCGAGTCCTGCCGACGCTTGCCGACTCCCGCGACCCCACCCCGGAGGGCCCGCCGATGGACGACTACCGGCTGATCGCCGACGAGATCGCCACCGCCATCACCGAGGGGCGGCTGCGACCCGGCGAACAGCTCCCCACCCAGCGCGCCTTCGCCCGCAGCAGGGGCATCGCCGCCTCGACGGCGGGACGCGTCTACCGGGAACTGGTCCGGCGCGGGCTCACCACCGGCGAGGTCGGGCGCGGGACCTTCGTCCGAGCCGACCGGCGGCCGCCCGGCCCTCACGTACCGCTCGCCGAGCCCGCCGGTACGCCCATCGACCTGGAGCTCAACTACCCCGTCGTCCCCGAGCAGTCCGCGCTCCTCGCCGCCGGGCTGACGCCGCTGTTGCGGGCAGACGCACTGGGTGCCGCGCTGCGCCCGGTGGGCGCGGCCGGGACGGCAGCGGCCCGGCGCGCCTTCGCGGAGCTGGCGTCCGGGCCGGGCGGCGCGTCCTCGTGGCAGGTCTCCCGGGAGGACGTGCTGTTCGCGGGGAGCGGTCGGCAGGCCATCGCCGGGGCGCTCGCCGCGCTCGTACCGCCCGGCGGGCGCCTCGGCGTCGAGGCGCTCACCTATCCGGTGGTCAGAGCCGTCGCGCAGCGTCTGGGTATCGCGCTCGTGCCACTGCCCATGGACGAGTCCGGCCTTCTGCCCGATGCCCTCGCGGCCGTGCACCGGTCCGCTCCGCTCAGCGCCGTCTACCTCCAGCCGCGGCTGCAGAACCCGCTCGGCGGCAGCCTTCCGGCCGAGCGCCGGGCGGCGCTCGCGGACGAGTTGCGCAGGCTCGACCTGCCCGTCGTCGAGGACGCGATCTGGTCGTTCCTGCGGCCCGACCTCGCGCCGCTCGCGGCTCTCGTGCCGGAGCGGACCATCCTGGTCGACAGCGTCTCCAAGCGCCTCGCCCCTGGCCTGAGCACCGGGTTCGCCGTCGTTCCGGCCGCCTTGCGCGATCGCATGGCCGCCGCGCTGCGATCCGGCGGCTGGGCGCCCAGTGGGTTCGCACTGGAGGCGGTCGTGCGCTGGATCGGGGACGGCGCGGTCGCGGCGGTGGAGGCGGCGAAGCGTGCGGATGCCACGGAGCGTCAGCTGCTCGCCCGGAAGCTGCTGGCCGGGCAACAGGTGCGGTCGGACCCGTGCTCGTACTACGTCTGGTGGGAGCTGCCGGCGGCCTGGCGGGCGGAGACCTTCGTCGCGGCTGCGGCGCGCGAGAGCATCGCCATCACGCCCGCCGCAGCCTTCGCCGTCGACCCGAGGGTATCCCCGTCGGCCGTCCGGGTCGGGCTCGCCTCGCCACCGCTTCCCGACCTGACCCGCGCCCTGGAGACGCTCGCGCGAATCGCGCGGAGCTCGCCGGAGGAACTGCTCGAGTAACCGCGGGCGGGTGACGGGGAACAGCCGACGGATGACAGCTGACAGATAACAGATTTCGAAATCTGTTATCTGTCAGCTGTTACCCGTCCGTCGTCACCCGTCGGCCCGCGCCCCGCTGCCGCGCGCCGCCGTGTCCGCCGCTCCACCGGCGCCGACCGCACGGAGGCGGGAGGCAGCGGTGGCGGCGAGCTGCGGGGCGATCCTGGCGACGTCACGGGAACCGACCACCGCGATCAGGCTCGGCAGCAGCCAGCGGACCGGCTGCATGCCGCGCAGCCAAGGCTGGGCGTAGACGTGGACGGACCGGCGGGCGATGCCGGCCACGATCCGGTCCACGGCCGGCTCCAGCGGGTACGTCTTGTTGGCGGGCCACGGCAGGCGGCTGCGCATCTGCTTGAGGACGGTGTCCTCGTCCGCGCCGCGCACCATGTCGGTGTCGGTCCAGCTCAGGTAGCCCACCCCGACCTTGACCCCCTGGTGCGCGACCTCCGCGCGGAGGGAGTGGGCGAAGGCCTCCACCCCGGACTTGCTCGCGCAGTACGCGCTCATCAACGGCGCGGGCGTCAGTGCGGCCAGCGAGGCGATCTGGAGCAGGTAACCGCGGCTTTCCGTGAGGGCGGGCAGGAACGCCCGCGCGGTGGCCACGCTGCCGAGCAGGTTGACCTCGATCACCCGGCTGAACGCCCGGTGGTCGCTGTCCGTCAGCGGTCCGCCGATGGCGATCCCGGCGTTGGCGACCACGGTGTCGATCCGGCCGTAGTGCTCCTGGATCCGGCGGGCGGCGTTGGTGAGCGCGTCGAGGTCCGTGACGTCCACCTCCCAGGTGGTCGCGGACGGGCCGCACTGGGCTGCGACGTCCTTGAGTTCGGCCGGTTCCAGCCCGAGCAGCGCGACCTTGGCCCCACCCCGGGCGAGCTTGCGCGCGAGGGACGCGCCGATCCCGCGGGCGGCCCCCGTGACAACGACGACCTGCTCGGACAGCGACGGAATGGCGTTCATGCGACGACGGTCCTCTCGGAAGCGGAAGCGGAGGCAGGGGCGGGGGCGGGGGCGGGGGCGCGGACAGCGGCAGGATCGGCGCTCAGGTGCGCGGCGGCCAGCCGGTGGATCTCGGCGGCGACCTCGACGGGCCGCTCCAGCGGCGCCATGTGGCCGACCCCGGGAAGCAGCAACAGCCCCTGAGGATCAGCGAGTTCGGCGACGATGCGGTGGGCGTGCACCAGCGGGGTCAGCCGGTCCGCGGTGCCCGCGATCACGGCGGTGGGAGCGGCGAGCCGGGCGAGCCCGGCATGGACGTCCAGCCGCCCGAGGACGCTCGCCCAGCGCGCGCGGACGCTGGTCGGGCATGCGTGGACGATCCGGGCCGTCGCCTCCACCCGTCCGGCGGGCGAATCCGGGCCCATGGTGGCGTACTTGAGCGCAGCGCGGCTGACCGCCGACACCCGCCCGAGGGGCATCCGGGAGTGCAGCAGCCGCCGGTGCAGGAAGCGGCGCAGCCCTGCGGAGCGCACCGCCTCCGGAACCACGGCGAGTTCCTCCACCAGGCGCCCGGCGCCGGTGGAGATGAGAACGGCGGCGGCGGTCCGTTCGGCGATCTCGGGGCGTCCGCCGGCGGCCATGATGGTCATCCCGCCCATGCTGTGGCCGGCCAGGACGGCTTTCTCGCCCGCCGGAACGGTCCGGGCGAGCACGGCGGACAGGTCCTCGGCGAGCGCCCGGGTGGAGTAGCGGGCCCTGCTCGGCGGGATCTCGCTATGCCCGTGGCCGCGCTGGTCGTAGGCCACCACCAGGTAGCGGTCGGCGAGTTCGCGAATCACCGGAGCCCAGAAAGCGGTTGAGCACGTCCAGCCGTGGGCGAGCACGACGGTCGGTGCGCCGGGTTGCCCGTGGATCTCGACGTGCAGGCGCACCCCGTCGGCCGAGCGGACGCTCAACTCCTCGACGGGCGCGGGTGGTACGCAGTCGGCCGGAAGCTGCGGACTCATGCCGACACCCCCTGGGCGACCCGTGCCACGGCCGGGGCGGCACGCATGATCAGCTCGTACTCGCCGAGGTCGACCTTGCGGGTGGCGCGGCGGAAGGCGGTCGTGGAGCCGGGCCACAGCACGGTGTTCTTGCCGCTCGAATCCATGTACCAGCTCCGGCAGCCGCCCGTCGTCCAGACGGTTCGGTCCATCCGGTGCTGGAGTTCGAGGTTCCACTGGCGCTGGGCACGGGCGGTCGGCTGCATCGCGACGGCGCCGATCGAGCCGAGCGTGGTGAGCGCGTCGATCACGTAGTTCAGCTGCGACTCGATCATGAGGATCATCGAGTTGTTGCCGAGGCCGGTGTTGGGGCCGATCACGAAGAACAGGTTCGGGAAGCCGCGCACGGTCGAGCCGCGCAGTGCCTCCATGCCGTCCTTCCACTCGCCGGCCAGGCTGGTGCCGTTGACCCCGAAGACCTTTGTGCCGATGGGCATGTCGGTCACGTGGAACCCGGTACCGAAGACGATGGCGTCCACCTCGTGTTCGCTGCCGTCGGCCGCGACCAGGGTGGAGCCGCGCAGTTCGCGCAGGCCGGAGGGGACCACCTCGGTGTTGGCGGCGGCGAGCGCCGGGTAGTAGGTGTTGCTGAGCAGGATGCGCTTGCAGCCGATCCGGTAGTCCGGGGTGAGCGTCGCACGCAGGACGGGGTCGGAAACGCCCTGGGCGAGGTGGCGTTCGGCGATTTGCTGGACGGCGCGCAACAGCCCTGGCCTCCGGACGAACGCATCGACCTGAAGTTCGCGCAGTGCGAAGAGCGCGCCGCGGCGGATCTTGCCGGTGATAGGGAGCCGGCTGTGCAGCCACTTCTCCAGCTGCGTGATCTCGCGATCCCGGCGCGGCAGGACCCACGCCGGGGTTCGCTGAAATACCGTCAGTTTGCCGACCTGCGGCTGGATCGACGGGATGATCTGGGCGGCGGACGCGCCGGTGCCCACCATCGCGACGCGCTTGCCGGTCAGGTCGTAGTCGTGGTCCCAGCGGGAGGTGTGGAACACCTTGCCGGGGAAGCCGCCGAGGCCCGGCAGGTCGGGGATCTGCGGGTCGGCGAGCGCGCCGGACGCGGAGACGATGGCGTTGGCGGTCCACTGCCCGGCCGAGGTGGTGATCCGCCAGCGGGTGTGCTCGTTCTCCCAACGCGCCTCCAGCACCTCGGTGTTGAGCCGAAGGTGCGGGCGGAGGCGGAAGACGGTGGCGACCTTCTCCAGGTAGGCGCGGATGTCGGCCTGGCCGGAGAAGCTGCGCGGCCACTCGGGGTTGGGCGCGAAGGAGAAGGAGTAGAGGTGCGAGGGGACGTCGCAGGCGCAGCCGGGGTAGCTGTTGTCGCGCCAGGTGCCGCCGACCGAGTCGGCGCGCTCCAGGACGACGAAGTCGGTGATCCCGGCGCGGCGCAGCCGGACGGCGGCGCCGAGTCCGCCGAAGCCGGAGCCGATGACGGCCACCCGGACATGCGGAACGGCCTCGGCGACCCCGGGGGCGTCACCGGCTCCGGGGGTGTCGACGGCCCCGGACGTATCGGAGGCGTCGGACGCGCCGGGGCGGGGGCGCTTGCTGCTGGATGCCATGCGGCGTCCTCCTGAGGTGGGGGGCGGTGGTGTGCGCGCCGCCAAGAGGAACTCTCCCGGGCAGTCTGCCCGGGACTCCGATTAACAATGCCAGCAATCACTGGCATGGTTGGCAGGGTAGCCCCTGCCGGCACCGGAGGGAAGACGGCCCACCACCCCGACCCCGGCGGCGGCCCGGCGCCCACAGCCGACGGTCCTATGCTGAACGCCGTGGACAAGGTCAGAGCTGCTGCGGGCGACAGAAAACGCGAGTACCGGGTGGAGGAACTCGCCGAAGCGGCCGGCATCACCACCCGGACGCTGCGCTTCTACCGCGAGCGCAAGCTGCTCCAGCCGCCCCGCAAGGAGGGCCGGATCGCCTGGTACGGCGAGGAGCACCTGACCCGGCTCCGGGTGATCGGCGAGCTGCTGGAACGCGGGCACACCCTGGGCGGCATCGCGGAGCTGATCGGCGCCGGTGAGAGCGGGCGGGACGTCGCCGAGCTGATCGGGCTGGAGGCCGCGATCGTCGCGCCCTGGTCGGACGAGACCCCTCTGCGCCTGACCTGGGACGAGCTGAAGGCCACCTTCGGCGACCAGCTCACCGAGGAGAACACCGCCGAGTCGATCGCGCAGGGCTACATCGCCGTCGACGACGACGGCATCACCCACATCAGCCGGCGCCTGATGGACGCCACCACCGCCCTGGTCGCGGAGGGTGTGCCGCTCTCGGCCGTCCTGGACGCCAGCCGGCGCACCCGGGAACACGTGGACGCCATCGCCGAGATCTTCATCGAGCTGGTCAGCACGCAACTGCTCGGCGCCCTGTCCGCGGACGCCCCGCTGCCGCCCGGCGAGGCGGCCCGGCTCACCGAGCGCATCCTGCGGGTCCGACCGCTGGCACGAACCGTCGCGGACGCCCAGTTCACGCTCGCGATGGACCGGCGGGTGCACGCCGAATACGACGAACTGCTGCGCCAGCGACGGGAGAGCAGCGCGGAGAACGGCGCCGAAGGCGATCGGCCGAACACCTGAGCACACACGGCGGGGGCGACGGTGGTCCACCCACCGTCGCCCCCGCCGCAGCACCGCCTTGGTGCTTCACCGCGTCAGTGCCTCACCGCTTCGCCCGCAGCCCTGGGAAGCGCCTCAGTTGACGTTCACCGCGGTCCACGCCGCCGCGACCGCGTTGTACTCGGCGCTGCCCGACCCGTACAGGTCCGTCGCCGCGCTGAGCGTGGCCGCACGGGCGCCCGCGTAGTCGGTGGTGGACGTGAAGTAGACGGTCAGCGCGCGGTACCAGATCTGTGCGGCCTTGTCCCGGCCGATGCCGGTGACCGTCGAGCCGTCGGCCGTCGGACTGTTGTAGTCGAACCCGTTGATCGTCTTCGCGCCACTGCCCTCCGACAGCAGATAGAAGAAGTGGTTCGCCACGCCGGACGAGTAGTGCACGTCCAGGTTGCCCACATCGGCCGACCAGTTGTCGGCGGAGACGCCGTCCTTGCTCGGCTGGTCCATGTAGCGCAGCGGGCTGCCGTCGCCGCGCAGGTTGATCAGCTCGCCGATCAGGTAGTTCGGCGGGTTCGAGGGCAGGTTGGCGTAGAACTCGACCATCGTGCCGAGGATGTCCGAGGTGGCCTCGTTCAGGCCACCGGACTCACCCGAGTAGTTCAGGTTGGCGGTCGCGGCGGTGACACCGTGCGTCATCTCGTGGCCGGCCACGTCCAGCGCGGTGAGCGGGTGGGTGTCGCCCGAGCCGTCGCCGTACGTCATGCAGAAGCAGTCGTCGCTCCAGAAGGCGTTCACGTAGTTCGAGCCGTAGTGCACCCGGCTGGCGGCGCCGACGCCGTCGTTGCGGATGCCGTTGCGGCCGAAGGTGCTCTTGTAGAAGTCCCATGTCTTCGCGGCGCCGAACTGGGCGTCCACAGCGGCGGATTCGCGGTTGGAGACGGTGCCGTCGCCGAAGGTGTTGGACGTGTTGGCGAAGAGCGTGCCGCTGCCGGCGGTGCCGTTGTTCATGTCGCTGGTGGACTGACCGCCGCGGGAGGCGTCCTTCAGCTGGAACGAGGAGCCGCTCTGGGTGGTGTCCAGCGGGACGTTGCCGACGAAGACGCCGGTGCCGGTGCCCGCCGCGGTCTGCACCTTCTCGTGGGTGGACAGCACCTGTCCGGTGGCGGCGTCGGTGACCAGCACCTGGCGGCTCGGGGTGCCGTCCGCGCGCGTGCCCTCGACCTGGACCCGGTACGCGAGGCGCGGCTTGCCGTCGCTCGCCCAGACCACCAGCTGGGCTGCGCCGGCCTGGTGCACCTCGGCCATCGGGGACTCGTCGGCGTCCAGCGTGACGCCCACGGTGGCGCGGACGGCGCCGGCGGCGTCGGCGGCGGCCCGGTCGGCGGGGATCTTCGGGGTGAGGCTCGGCACGCCGACCTGCGCGGCGATGGCCTTGTTCACGGACTTCACGGCGCCGTCGGAGCTCTGGTGGACCACCAGGTCGCCGCCGATCACGGGCAGGCCGGCGAAGGTCCGCTCGAAGCGGAGGTGACGGGTGCCGTCGGCGTCGACGACGGCGTCCTTGGCGACCAGTCGCTCCTGGTCGCCCAGGGCCAGCGCCTTGGCCAGCGGCTCGGACTGGCCGCTCGCCAGCGCGATCGCTGCGGCGTGCTGCTGGGCCGCCTGCGCCTGGAGGGCAGGCGTCGGGGCGGCCTGGGCGGCCGTGGTGCTCACCTGGATCACGCCGGTCAGCAGGGCCGTGGCCGAGAGCACGGCGACGGCTGCGAGCTTTCGCTTCACGTACGAGTCCTTCCGCGAAACCGCGCCTGTGCGCGGTCGCACCGCGTCCCGGGGGCCGGGGTCGGCACCTGTGGGGCGGGACGGGCACTGACGTGCTGAAGCCCCGTGCGATGAGCGGCAGACCACCGAGGGGTGGGGGTGGGGACTACCGGAGGGGGCTGGTCAAAAGAATGACAACCCGACAGCCATTTTGACAGGTCTAGTTCATCAAGTGGCCAGGTCCCGCCAGCTCAACAAGCCCTCGGAGAGATGGGAAAATTGGGGCAATACACCCGCTCTTGCAGTGAGTTCCCACGCGAACCAAGCTCTTCGGCCTGCGCCGATACTTGATTGACCGTCAGAGCGCTTACAGGAGATCGGCGCCCGGCCGGATTTTACATGCCTGTAAAACTCCTAAGCGGAGTTTTGACGTCCGCCTGGCGAGGTCCCGCCACCGACCCCACTTGTTCGCCGTCGATGCGTCTGCTAGCGAAGGGAACTCGCGTGTTCGCCTGACTCCGTTGTGCAGTCGTCGAGTTGAGCATATGTCCTACGCGGCGATGAGGGGCGCGGACGGCGGCCGGCAGTTCACGCTGCGACGGGTTCCCCGGCGGGCGCCGAGCGACGGTCATCGTTCGGCACGGTCCCGTTCCTGTCCGCGTCGTCAGCCGCTCGTGAGCCGCCACTGCTGGGTCTTCAGACCGGGCGTGCAGGTGGTCATGGTGACGACGTTGCCAACTCCGTTGGCGGTCATGCACCGCGCGCTGCCGTTCTCGGCCAGCGTGTACGTGCCCGATGCCCCCGCGGGCCGCACGACCCATGCGGTCAGGAAGCTGAAACCGGGGTTCAGTGACACGGTGCCGTCCGTGTTCTGGACCAGCAACGGGCCGCCCTTGTTGCACGCGTTGTAGTCGGTGTAGTCGCCCGGGCCGAGGGTGCCCACCCAGCCGTACTGGGAAGCGCCGCCCAGAACGACCGGGTTGCCGGCGGACAGGCTGTCGTTCGCCAGTCCGAGCGGAAGCCCGTACTGCTCGTTGACGATTCTGCTCCAGCTGTTGCCTCCGCAGTCCGCGGGCCGGGGCTGCGTCGGCGGGGCGGGCGGGTTGCCGCCGCCGACGGGCGAGCCGCCGCCCGACGGGGAACCTCCCTGGGAGGCCGAACCGCCACCGGAGGCGTTACCGCCTTGCGGGGGATGCGGGTTGTTGTTGGGAGCGGGCGGATTGCCGCCGCCGCCGGCTCCGCCGCCCGCCGGATTCGCCTGACCTCCTGCGACTCCGCCGCCACCACTTGCCGCTCCGCCGTTGCCCTTTCCGCCCGCGACGGCGGCGCCGCCCGCACCCGACGCCGTTGCGCCGTTGCCACCCGTGGCGGGCGGTTGGCCCTGCTGCGGCGGCTGGTTCGGGGTTCCCGCCGGCTGGTCGGCGGCGGTCGAGGCCGCCGCGGTGTCGCCCGGGGCCGGGGTGGCGGGGGCCGTCGTGGACGGGGTCGCCGGGGCGCCGGTGCCCGGTGTCACCGGGGCCGTCGTGACGACGGCTGGCTGCGCACCCGGCGGCATCTTGGCGTCCGCGCCACCGCTGCCCGGCCCGCGGTCGATGAGCAGGACGGTCGCCGTGCCGATCGAGATGACGATCGGGACGATGACGGGCACGAGCAGCGCGCGCCGCGACCGACGGCGGCCCGGATCGGTGACCGGCTGTGGTTCGACCTTCGCGACCTCGTTCGGTGTGCCCCCGCCTGCCGGCTCACCTTCGACCGCCGTACCGCCGTCCTTCGCCGAGGCGTCCGCCACCACGGCTCTGGCCTTCCCGTCACCGGCCACTTCCTCGCCCACGCCCACGCCCGCGCCCGCGCTCGGCGCACCGATCGCCGCCCGCGCCGCGGCGGCCATCGCGGCGGCGTCGGCGTGCCGGTCCTCGGGCTTCTTCGCGAGCGCCTTCGCCACCAACTCCCGTACGGCCGGCGGGAACTCGTCCGGCAGCTCAGGTGCGGGATCGCGGACGTGCTTGAGCGCCACCTCCAGCACGCTCTCGCCGACGAACGGCGGCTTCCCGGTGAGCAGTTCGTAGCAGACCACACCGATCGAGTACAGGTCGGAGGCCGGGGAGACACCGCCCTTGCCCTCGGCCTGCTCGGGCGCCATGTAGAGCGCGGTGCCGATGATCGCGTGCGAGGCGGTGATCTTGGTGCTGGCGATCGCGCGGGCGATGCCGAAGTCCGTGATGGTGACCCGTCCGTCGGCGCGCACCATGAGGTTGGACGGCTTGATGTCCCGGTGGACGATCATCTGCTGGTGGGCCGCGTGCAGGGCGTCCAGCGCGGAGGCGATCAGCGTGAGGGCGCGCTCGGGGGCCATCGGGCCGTCCGCGGCGAGGACCTGGTCGAGCGGCCGGCCGTCGATCAGCTCCATGACGATGTAGGCGCAGCGCTCGTCGTCGCCCCCGCCCTCACCGCCGTCCGGGCTCTCGCCGTAGTCGTGCACGTCGACGATCCCCGGGTGGTCGATCGCGGCGACCAGTTGGGCCTCACGCCGGAAGCGCTGGACGAACGTGCCGTCCTCGAACAGCGCCGCGTGCAGGATCTTGACGGCGACCTTCCGCGCCAGCACCGCATCGTCGGCCCGCCAGACGGTGCCCATGCCGCCGCCACCGATCCGCTCGGTGAGCGCGTACCGCCCGCCGAGCACGGCCCCCCGACCCCTCATGCCCTGCCCCCCGATGTCATGACCCTCCCCAGCGGGCCTTTCGGCACACAGTGTGCCAGAGGGTGCCGTGGACTCAGCACCCGTGGTGCAGAGCTGTTTTGGCAAGTCCCGGGCGGGCGGTTCAGTCAGGCGTGCGAGTCCCTGCCGGGCGTGCTCGGCGAGCTCCCGAACGGCGGCCACGACATGGCCCCGGGGCGTCACCGTGGACGGCGGGGGCCCACGGCTCACGACTCACGACTCACGGCTCACGGCTCACGGCTCACGGCTCACGGCTCAGGCCGGCAGCGTGCGCTTCAGCAGGGCGAGCAGGGCCTCCCAGTGGCGCTCGTCGGCGGCCGCGTCGTAGCGGGTGGTGTCCCCCTGCGTGAAACCGTGCAGGGCGCCCTGGTACACCTCGGCCTCGTAGCGGACACCGGCCTCGGTGAGCGCCTCGGCGAGGCGGGCGATCTGCTCCGGGGGCAGCGACGGGTCCTCGTCGGCGTGGCCGAAGTACAGCTCGGCGGTGATCCGGTGGGCCCCGAGGTGCGGACTGTCCGGGTCGTCGGTCGCCAGGTTGCCACCGTGGAAGCCGGCCACGGCGGCGACGCGCTCCGGGTGGGTGGCTGCCATCCGCAGCGCGTGCACCGCGCCGCGGCAGTAGCCGAGGAGCCCGACCGGGCCGGCCTCGACGAGCGGGGAGTCGGCGAGCCAGCGGAGGAAGGCGTCCGCGTCGCGGTCGGTCACCTCGGGGGTGAGGGTGGCGAGCAGCGGGCCGAGGCGCTCGAAGAAGCTCGGGTCGTTGGCCGGGTCGATCACGTCCGGGTAGGCCATGACCGGCGCCCGACCGTGCCGGTAGTAGGCGTTGGGGACGAGGACGGTGTAGCCGGCCTCGGCGAGGCGGTCCGCCTTGGCCGCCAGGTGGGGCCGGAGGCCGATGGCGTCCATGTGCAGGATGACGGCGGGGTGGGGCCGGCCGTCGTCGGGGTGGGCGAGGTAGGCGTCGGCGATGCCGTCCGCCGTCGGAATGTCAACGGTGGTGCCGCGCACGGTCATGGTGATCACTCTTTCTGTCGGCTTCGCGCGGCAGGGTAGCTGGCGGGACCGGATTCGGCGCGCGAATTTCCGCTACCGGAAAGCGATCAGGCAGGCGGCATGCGGCTCACGGCTCGGCCGTCCGCCCACCTTGCGTGACCTCGCCAGCGAACGGGCGAGGCGATGACGGCCAGCCTGTCATGCGGGAACACCCGTACGGCCGAAGCGCGTTCAGCGGGCATGGGGATGATCGCGGGAGCGGCGGCGGTGGTGGCGGGGCTGGTGCTGCTGGCGGTGTGGCAGATCCAGGGCGAGACGATGCGTAGGCGCCGGCCGGAGCGCCGCTCCGGGAGCGGCACGGGTCTGAGCACCGCCGGGCTGGAGGAGCTGCACGCGCTCTTCAGCGCCGACAAGCAGGTGCAGATCGAGCAGCGGCAGGAACAGCTGATGCTGCGCGACGACGCGCAGGCCGGGGCGCCGCCGCACTTCGGTGTGGACCTGGAGGCGGGCGTGGCGGTGCTGCCGGGCATGCCAGTAGTACCGAGTGGCGCCGGTAGGGCACCGACCGGCGGGCAGGACACCGACCGGCGGTGAGGTCCCGGACGGCAGCGGGCGGGCGCTGGCGGTCAGACGCCCCAGGTGCGGGAGCAGAGCACCAGCCGGTAGCCGTCCGGGTCGGCTATCGTCACGCCGTGCTCGTCCCAGTAAGGGTTGTTGGCCTTGACCCGGGTGCCACCGGCGGCCGCCAGCCGGGCGACGAGTGCGTCGTCCACGGGCGCGCCGAGATAGACGACGAACAGGTCGTCGACGGTCGGGGTGGGCTCCAGCGGGTGTTCCGGGTCGTGGGTGAGCTCGAAGTGCCAGGCGCCGCCAGGCGGGCCGACCATCAGCAGGTCGTGCTCGCCGGAGACCCGCTCGGTGGTCCGCCAGATCACGTCGAGGCCGAGGCCGCCGACGTAGAACCGCTCGGCCGCCGCGAGGTCCCGGGAGGGGCGGGCGATCCGCACTCGCGTCGTCGCATCGATCATGTGCGTGAACGTAGCAGGTGCCACTGACATCGAGACTGCCGGCCGGACGTCCGGACCGGCCGTCAGAGCCGTTGCAGGCGCTCCTCGTCCGAGGTTCGCGGGCAGGTGATGCAGGCCATGGCCTCGGGCTTGACGGCGTAGTAGAGGCAGCAGCCGAGCCGGGTGCGGGTGGGGTGGCTGCGGCCGTCGGGAGTGCGCAGGCGGCGGAAGTCGGCGGCGCCGGGAAGCGGGAGGGTGCCGCCGGGCAGGACGGCTTCGGCGGCGGCGACCGCGGCGTCCTCCTCACCGATCATCCGGCCGAGGTACCAGAGGGCGGAGGCCAGATCGTCCGTCACCATGCCCCAGAGTGCGCGCTCCCGGCGGCGAGTGGGTCCGGCGAAGGCTGCGAGCAGCGGTTCGACGTGGGCGACGACGGCGGCGCGCAGTTCGGCGCGGAGTTCGTCCTCGCCGGGGAGCGTCGAGTGGGCACCGGGGAGCGCCGGGAGGCCGACGTGCTCGCGCGGGCGCAGCGCGAGGTCGCCGGTGGGGGCGTGCAGCCAGAGGTCTGCGGGGTCGATCCGCGGGACGCGCCAACCGAGGTGCCAGGGGCCGGCGATGAGCAGGCAGGCGGACCAGAGGTAGTGGTGGAGCAGGCGGGAGGCGGTGACGTGGGGGCGCGGGGCGCGGCCGTGCTCGGCGGCGATGCGCGCCTCCTCGCCGGCCAGGGCGGCGGCCATGGCGCGCTCGTCGCTTGCCAGTTGGGCGCCGCAGTACCAGCCGTCGGCAGCGGACGGACCGGGTTCGGTCGGGCCGAGCACGCGCAGGTTCAGTACCGGGCAGAGCTCGTGCAGGCGCCGGTAGTCCTCGCACAGCGCCGGTGACGGAGGAGGTGAAGCCACCGGAGCAGGAGGCGACACGGGCGGCGACACCGGCGGTGCGGCGGGCATGGGCGGTCCGGAGATCATCGACACTCCCGAGACGGTTTCCCGAGATCGGATAAGGTGAGGCTCACCTTACATACCTTCAGAATGCGCGCGACACACGGCCCCACCGGCCTCCGCCTCACCCCCATCGCGGATTCGTTCGAATTGCAAAGACTTGACAAACTTAGGCAAGCCTAACCTAAGATGCCGAACGTGTTGAGAACCGACCTGCCGGCCACCACAGCCCCGGCGACACCTCGCCCCTCGGCGGTACGGCAGCCGTTGCTGCTGGTCGCCGGAGTGTGCGCGCTCGTGCTGTGTGCCGCGCTGAGCCTCGCGCTCGGCTCCCGATCCATCCCGCTGTCCACCGTGGCCGACGCCCTGACCGGTGCCGTCCACGGCGGCGACGCCGACGTCGTGACGGGCCTTCGCGTCCCGCGGACGGTCATCGGCCTGGCGGTCGGAGCCGCGCTCGGCGTGGCCGGAGCCGTCGCCCAGGGCGTCACGCGCAACCCGCTCGCCTCGCCGATCACCCTCGGCATCAACGCGGGCGCCGGCTTCGCCGTCGTCGCCGCGATCTACGCGCTGGGCCTCACCCGGCCGGCCGAATACGTCTGGTTCGCCTTCGCCGGCGCGGCCGTCGCCGCGGTGGCCGCGTACGCGATGTCCCGGCGCGACGGGGACCTCGACCCGGTCCGGCTCGCGCTCGGCGGCACGGTGCTCACCGTCGTGCTCACGTCGTGGACGTCCGCGCTGATGCTGGCCAGTCACCGCACTCTGGACGAGGCCCGGTTCTGGCTGGCCGGGTCCATCGCCGCGCGGCAGCTCGACACCCTGACCCCCGTCCTGCCGTTCCTCGCGGTCGGCCTGCTGGGCGCGCTCGCGATCTCGCCGGCCCTGAACGCGCTGGCCCTCGGCGACGAGGCCGCCCAGTCGCTCGGCGTGCCGGTGGCCCGGATCCGGGTGGCCGGCGGGCTCGCCGTCGTCCTGCTGGCGGGTAGCGCGGTCGCCGTCGCCGGACCCGTGGCGTTCATCGGACTGGCGGCTCCGCACCTGGTCCGTCCGCTGCTCGGCAACGACCACCGCTGGCTGCTGCCCGGTTGCCTGATCGCCGGTCCGCTGCTGCTGCTCGCCGCCGACGTGCTCGGCAGGCTGGTGGCCCGCCCGTCCGAGATCGAGGTCGGCATCGTGACCGCGTTCCTCGGAGCGCCGCTGCTCGCGGTCCTGACGCGGAGGGTGGCCCGGTGACCGCTATCGTCGCCCCCGTCGGCACGATCGCCCGCCGCCGGGCCCGCACTGCCGCCTGGTCGGTACTGGCCGCCGCGCTGCTGGTGCTCCTGACCGGCGTCGCCCTCGGCACCGGGCGGGTCAGCATCTCCACGTGGGACGCGCTGCGCGCCCTCATCGGGCAGGGCCAGCCCGGGAACGTCCTGGTGGTGCAGCAGTTCCGGGCCCCGCGCGTGGTGTCGGCGCTGATCGCGGGCGCCGGGCTGGCCATGGCCGGCTCCATGCTCCAGCGCCTTTTCCGCAACCCGCTGGCCGCCCCCGACACCATCGGCATCACCGGCGGCGCGTCCTTCGGCGCGGTGCTGATGCTCGCCATCGGTGCCTCCCAGCAGCTGATCCCGCTCGCCGCCCTCGGCGGCGGACTGCTCGCCGCGCTACTGCTGGGCGGCTTCGCCTGGCGGTCCCGGATGGCCGTCACCCGGCTGGTCCTGGTCGGCCTGGCGGTCCAGCAGGGCCTGGCCGCCGCCGTGAACCTGATGATCGTACGGTTCCCGGCCGAGCTGGCCGCCTCCGCGATGCAGTGGACCACCGGCTCGCTCTACGGCCGGAACTGGACCGAGGTCCGGATCGGCGGCACCGCCATCGTGCTCACCACCGTCGCCGTGCTGCTCTGCCAGCGGCGCGTCGCGATCCTCGACCTCGGCGACGACTCGGCCGGCGGCCTCGGCCTCAACCCCGCCCGGGACCGGATGTGGCTGCTGCTGCTCACCATCACCCTCGCCTCGCTCGCCGCCGCCCTCACCGGCCCGGTCGCCTTCGTCGCGCTCGCCGTCCCGCACCTGGTCCGGCTGCTCGCCGGGCCCCCCACCCTCGGCACGCTCGGCCTCACCGCGCTCACCGGCGCCCTGCTGCTGCTCGGCGCCGACCTCCTCGTGCTCCACGTGATCCCCGTCCACGGCTTGCCGGTCGGTGCCGTCACCGCCACGCTCGGCGCGCCCTGGCTCCTGGTGCTGATGATCCGCCAGGGCCGGCTTCCCCAGAGGAACAGCTGATGACGCCTGAATCGACCGCTGCCGCGAGCGCTGCTGCGAGTGCTGTCGCGAGTGGTGCTGCGACCGCTGCCACGAGTGCCGTCATGAGCGCTCTTACGAACGCCGCTACGAACGCTGGCACGAACGCCAATCGCCTCGCCGCCCACGGGCTCGGCCTCCGCTACGGCGACCGCGTGATCGTCGACGGGCTCGACCTCGAACTGCCCGGCGGCGCCGTCACCGCCATCGTCGGGCCCAACGCGTGCGGCAAGTCCACCCTGCTGCGCGGGCTGGTGCGCCTGCTCGCCCCGGTCGCCGGCACCGTCACCCTCGACGGCTCCGACATCCATCGGATGCCCGCCCGGGCCCTCGCCAAGCGGATGGGCCTGCTACCGCAGCAGCCCGTCACCCCCGAGGCGATCACCGTCGAGTCGCTGGTGCGGCTCGGCCGGTATCCGCACCAGCGGATGCTCAGCCCCTGGTCCAAGGCCGACCAGGCCGCCGTCGAGAACGCGCTCGCCCGCACCGGCACCGCCGAACTGCGCGACCAGCAGGTCGACCGGCTCTCCGGCGGGCAGCGCCAGCGCGCCTGGATCGCGCTCGCGCTGGCCCAGGACACCGACCTGCTGCTGCTCGACGAACCGACCACCTTCCTCGACCTGCGCCACCAGCTCGACGTCCTCGACGTGGTCGCCGACCTGCACGACGAGGCCGGGCGCACCGTCGTCATGGTGCTCCACGACCTCGGGCAGGCCGCCCGGTACGCGGACCACCTGGTCGTCCTCAAGGACGGGCGGCTCGCCGCGGCCGGGCCGCCGGCAGAGGTGCTGACCGCCGAGCTGGTGGAGGGGGTGTTCCAGGTGCCGTGCCGGGTGGTGCCCGACCCGGAGACGGGCACGCCGCTGGTCGTGCCACGGGCCCGGGTGCGGACCGGTACCCGCGCCTCCGCCTGACGCCCATTCGCCTGAACTCCCTTCCTCCGTCCCCCTGTTCAAGCCGATCCAAGGAACACCGATGAACCGCCGACTCCCCGTCGCCGTCCTCGCCGTCACGCTCTCCACGACTCTGCTCGCCGCCTGCGGCAGCAACGGGGACGGCTCGAAGGCAAGCGGCGACACCGCCAGCAGCTCCGCGTCCACCTCCGCCTCCGCCGGGTTCCCGCGCAGCGTCAAGCACGCCGCCGGAACCGCCGATCTCAAGTCCCAGCCGAAGCGTGTCGTGGTCCTGGACAGCGGCGAGCTCGACGACGTCACCCTCCTCGGCATCACGCCGGTCGGCGCCGTCTCGCCGCACATGAAGACCGAGGGCGGCTTCCCGAACTACCTCAAGGACAAGATCAAGGACACCAAGGACGTCGGCCCGATGAACGAGCCGAACCTGGAGCTGATCGCTTCCCTCAAGCCCGACCTGATCCTCTCCTCCAAGGTCCGCCACGCCAAGGTCTACGACCAGCTGAACGCGATCGCGCCGACCGTGCTCGCCGAGACCACAGGCTTCCCCTGGAAGGAGAACCTGGCGCTCTACGCCCAGGCGCTCGGCAAGGAGGACGAGGCCAAGAAGGCGCTCGCCGACTACGAGGCGCGCGCGGCCAAGCTCGGCGAGGCGATCAAGGCGAAGAACGGCGGCACCATGCCCACCGCGTCCGTGGTCCGCTTCGTGGCCGGCCCGACCCGCCTCTACGCCAAGTCCTCCTACAGCGGCGTCGTACTCAAGGACGTCGGCCTGGCCCGCCCGGCCTCCCAGGACGTCGACAAGAACATCCTCGAGGTCAGTGCCGAGCAGATCAACCAGGCCGACGCCGATCTGGTGTTCGTCACCACGGCCGACGACCCCTCCAAGACCAAGGAGACCGAGGTCCAGCAGACCCCGGTCTGGCAGGGCCTGAACGCCGTCAAGAACAACAAGGTGTTCAACGTCCCGGACGAGACCTGGATGTCCGGCATCGGCGTCCAGGCCGCCGACGCGATGCTCGGCGACATCGCCAAGGCCGCGGGCGTCGAGGTGCCCAAGTAGTCGAGGCGCCCGAGTATCCGCCGACAGTTGACGACGGACGGATGACGGCGAACAGATGACAACTGACAGATTTCAACATCTGTCATCCGTCAGTTGTCCGCCGTCACCTGTCCGCGACCACCCCGAGGATCACACCCCATGCGGCTCTACCTGCTCGCCCTCAATCCCACCGACTCGGTCACCGCCGGCTTCCTGCCCGCCGCCGCCCGGCTCGGGCTCGACGTCACCGTCCTCACCGACTGCGCCGAGCCCCACCGTCGGGCGTACGCCACCCTCCCGTTCACCGCCCCCGAGGTGCTCGAGTGCGACGTCCGGGACTTCCGCGCGGTGATCAGCCTGATCTCCCGCCACCACGCGCCCGACGCGGTGTTCAGCAACAGCGACCACCTGCAGACCCAGACCGCCCTGGCCGCCGACTACTTCGGTCTGCCCGCCAAGGACTGGAAGGCCGCGCTGCGGGCCAAGGACAAGGGGCAGCTGCGCCGCCACCTCGCCCTGACCGGCCAGGACACCGTCTGGTCCGCCGAGTTGGCGCCCGGCCAGGACGCTGCCGAACTCGACCCGCCGTTCCCGTGCGTGGTCAAACCGCGCGAGGGGGTCGCGAGCGAGGACGTCACGCTCGTCACCGACGCCGCCGAACTCGCCCTACGCTGTGAGGAGATCCAGCACCGCCGGGCCGGCGCCACGCTCGTCGTCGAGGAGTTCCTGGACGGGCAGCTGTGCACCCTGGAGACGCTGGGCGACGGCCGGGGCCGCCACGTCCTCGGCGGGTTCCGCACCCGGCTCTCCCCTCCCCCGGACTTCATCGAGGAGGTCCTGGAGTTCGTCCCCGCACACCCCGCCGACGCCGTCGCCCAGGTCCTCGCCCAGCTCGAGGCGCTCGGCGTCGGACTCGGCGCCTGCCACACCGAGTTCGTCCTCCAGCCCGACGGCCGCGCCCGGATCATCGAGGTCAACTACCGCGCCATCGGCGACCAGTGCGACCTGATGCTCGCCGAGATCCTCCACATTCCGCTCTTCGAGCACATCCTCGGCGTCCACCTCGGGCGCGAACTCCCCGCCGACCTCGGTGACCAGTGCGCCGCCACCCCGCGCCGCGCCCGCAACGAGGTGATCTGCGCCGACCGGGCCGGTGTCCTCACCGCCGCCCCCGGCCCGTACGACGAGGAGCGCGACGGCGTCCGGCTCGCCTACCGTCCGCTGCGCCCGCTCGGCGAGCGCCACGAGCGCTACCGCACCAACCGGGACTACCTGGGCGTCATCTGGGCCGTCGGCACCGTCCAGACCGCCGTGGACGCCGCTGTCGCCCGCTTCCTCGCCGCCAACCGCTGGGAGATCACTCCATGACCGCCGCCGAGCAGCTCACCCTGCGCCTGCTCTCCGCCCTGGTCCGCGAGGACGTCCTCGGCCTGCGCACGCGCGGCACCGTCGAGGAGCGGCCCGACGGCCCGTGGCTCGTCCTCGCCGACGCCGGACTGGCCGTGCCCGTCACGCCCGAGGGGTTCCAGTCCGAGTACGCGGCCCGGCTGCCGCTGCTGGAGCTCGGCGGACACCAGCTCGCCGGACGAGAGCTCCGCGGCCGCGAGCTCGCCGGAAGGGATTCCGCAGGACTGGACGCCATCGTGGCGAACCTCGCCGAGCTGGCCGACCCCGAGGACCTGCCCGGCTGGGCCGCCCTCGCCGAGGAGTGCCGCCAGACCCTCGCCACCATGGAACTCCACGAGCAGGTCCAGCCCGAGGTGCACGCGCGGCTCACCGACCTGTACGGTGCCGACCCCGCCAGCTGGGCCGGCCCCTCCGCCGCCCTGGGCCACGACGCCCTGGCCGCCTACCTCGACCACCCGGTCTACCCGACCGCGCGCGGCCGCGCCGGGCTCACCGACGCCCAACTGCGCTCTTACGCACCCGAGTTCCACCCGGCCTTCGAACTGCGCTGGCTGGCCGTGCCCACCGACGCCCTCACGACCCACGGCGAGCAACCGCTCCCCAGCTGGTGGCCCACCCCGGCCTGGCTCGGCCTCGGCGACTCCTGCCCCGGCGACGGCTGGACCACCCTGCCCGTCCACCCGCTCACCGTCGGCGCACCACTCGACGAGGCACTGGCGGCCACCGGCCTGGCCGGTCGCGCGATGCTCGCCGATCGCCGCTACCTGACGGTCGTGCCCACGCTCTCCATGCGCACCGTCGCCGTCGCTGACGACCCCGCCTGCCACCTCAAGCTCCCGCTCGCCACCGCCAGCCTGGGCCGGCTCAACCGCCGCACCATCAAGCCCGGCACGCTGGTCGACGGCGCCGCCGGCCAGCGCCTGATCGAGGCCGTGCTGGACCGCGAACCGCGCTTCGCCGGGCGGATCCTGCACGCCGACGAACAGAGCTGGGCCCACGCCGGGCACGAGCTGCTCGCCGTCCTGCTGCGCCGCTACCCCGCCGGGTTGGAGAGGGCCGTCACCGTCCCGCTGGCCGCGCTGCTGGCGCCCGCGCCCGGCGGCCGCCTCGTGCTCGACGACCTCGCCGACCGGTTCTACCACGGCGACCCGCTCGCCCTCTACGACGCTCTGCTGGAGCTGCTGCTCGACTGGCAGACCACGCTGTTCGGCTACGGCATCGCACTGGAGTCGCACCAGCAGAACACCTCGCTGGTCCTCGACGCGGACGGGCTGCGCCTGCTCTACAAGGACGACGACGGGCCTCGTGTCCACACCGCCCGCCTCGCCGCGACCCTCGGCGAACTCGCTCCCTCCCCCGACGAGTTCGACGACGCACGGATCTTCGGCGATGACGACCGGGCGCTGACCGACCTGTTCACCACCATCACCGGCCACCTCTGCACCGCGTCCCTCGCGTTCGGCCTCGCCGACCACGGCCGCGCCGAACTCGCCGACGCCCTCGCCCTGTTGCGCAAGCGTCTGACCGAGGCCGTCGACCGCATCGGCCCGGTGGGCGACCCGCTGCGGACGGACCTGCTGGACGCCGAGCGGCTTCCGGTCAAGGCCATGGTCACCGCCGGAACCCTGCTCACCAAGCAGCGCTCGGGCGCCGCCGACATCAACAAGCACTACACCAGCGGCCCCAACTACCTCCTGCCGAACCGCCGTACGCGATGACCGTGGAGACCCTCCTTCAGCGGTCCGCCGGCAGGGCCGCGCGCCCCAGCGGGCTCGACCGCCGCCAGGTACACGCCGTCGCCGCCTGCTACTTCGTCGCCTCCTTCGCCGCACTCGGCCTGCCGCCGTACCTGACCGCCATCCTGCCCGCGCTCGGCGACCCGCAGGCCCACTGGGCCGGCGTGCTGTACATCGTGCCGACGGTGTTCAGCGCGCTCGGTGCCCCGTTGTGGGGCCGTCTCGCCGACCGCTTCGGCCGCAAGCGGCTGCTGCTGCGCGCCCAACTCGGACTCACCGTCTCGTTCCTGCTCGCCGGCGCGGCCGACAGCCTGCCCGCGTTCACCCTCGCGCTGGTCCTCCAGGGATTCCTCGGCGGCACCTTCGCCGCCACCAACGGCTACCTCGCCGCCGCCCTCGACGGACCCCGGCTCTCCCGCGCGCTCACCCTGATGCAGGGCAGCGCACGCGCCGCACTGGTGGCCGCACCGATCCTGGTCGGCGCGCTGTCCCCGTGGATCGACCCGCACCGGCAGTACCTGGTGATGGCCGTACTGCCGCTCGCCGCAGCCGTGTTGCTGTCGCTGCTGCCCGAACCCCGGCCCCTCCCGGCAGCCGCCGCGACCACGGAGAACGAGCCCGAGGCCACCCGGCTGGCTCCGCTCCTTCCGCTCTACGCCTTCGAGTTCACCTTCGTCTTCGCCACCGTCATATCCTTCCCCTATCTGATCACCCTCGCCGAGCACCGTCTGCCCGGCGTCTCCGGCATCACCACCGGGGTTCTGTTCGCCCTGCCGCACCTGTGCTACCTGGTGTCCGCGGCCCGTGCCCACGCGGTCTTCCACGCCCGCCCGCACACCGGGATCGCCCTCGGCTTCGGCTTCGTGACCCTCGCCCTCGCCGGACACGCCGTCGCCCACTCCCTGCCGGTGTTCGTCGCCGTCCGGCTGCTGCTCGGGGCCGGGCTCACGCTCGGCTTGGTCAGCCTCGCCGTCCTCGCCGCCGGCGCCGCCAAGGGCCGCCCGCCCGGGCGGATGTTCGGCACCCTCGAACTCGTCTCCAAGGGCGGCGCCGTTGCCGCCGGCGCCGTCGCCGCGCTGGCCAACGACCGGTTCGGCGCCGCCGCACCCGTGGTGGCCGGCACCGCCGCCGCCCTCCTGGCCGCCCTCGCGGCCACCGCACTCACTGTCCCGTTCGCCCGCCAGCGTTGGAGTCGCCGATGACCCACGAACTGCCCACCGCCGACGACGCGGTGGCCCACACCCTGCTCAACTGCCTGCTGCGCGAGGTTTCCGCGCCCGAGCACCAGACCGCCGTCACCGACAACCGGCTGCAGATCCGCCTCCCCCGCCGCGGCGTCCTGCTGCGGGTCGCGCTGCGCCGCACCTCCCTGCTCGGCGCGCACCGGTTCACCGGCCCGGTCGAGATCGAACGGTCCGGCGGCTGGCAGGAGTTGGACTGGCGCGAGCTGGCCGGCCACGTCCAGGACGAACTGGAGCTGCGCACCGGCACGGTGAACGAGGAGTTCCTCGACCAGGTGGCCTCCAGCCACGAGGGCGTGCGCGAGGGCCTGGAGAGCCGGCCGGCCGCCGGACCGCACCGCTACCTCGAGTCCGAGCAGGCCCTGCTCTTCGGCCACCGCTTCCACCCCGCACCCAAGTCGCGCTCCGCCGCCCGCGGCAACTGGCGCCGGTACGCACCGGAGGCGCGGGCCGGCTTCCGGCTGCGACACCTGGCCGTACGGGAGGAACTGCTCGCCGAGCGCTCGCTCGACGACACGGCGACCGACCTCCTCGACGGACTCGGCGAAGTGCCGGCCGGGTACCGGCTGCTGCCCGCGCACCCCTGGCAGTACCAACTCATCGGCGATCACCCGCTGTTGCTCGGCGCCCTGGCCAGCGGCGACGTTCTCGACCTCGGCCCGCGCGGCGAGGAGTTCGCCGCCACCGCCTCGGTGCGCACCCTCCACGGCGCGGACGCCTTCCTCAAGTTCAGCCTCAACGTCCGCATCACCAACTGCCTGCGCAAGAACGCCGCGTACGAGCTGACCGGCGCCGTCACGCTCACCCGGCTGCTCGCCCCTGCGCTCGCCGACCTCGCCCGGCGCTTCCCCGACGCGGCGATACTGCGCGAACCCGCCTTCCGCACACTGGCGTTGCCCGGCGCGGACGGCCGCCCGGAGCTCTCGCTGTTCGAGGGCTTCGGCCTGATCGTCCGCGAGGGCTTCGCGGGCGTGCTCCGGCCCGGCGTCACCCCGCTGCTCGCCGCCGCCGTCGCCGACGAGCACCCGACCAGCTCGGCGCACATCTCCCGCCTACTGGAAGGGACTTCGGACAGCCGGCGGGCTTTGGACTGGTGGCGCGCCTACCTGCGACTGCTCATCCCGCCGGTGCTGGCCGCCTACTTCGACCACGGCGTGGTGCTCGAACCGCACCTGCAGAACGTGCTGATCGGCGTCGACGCCTCCGGCCACCCTGCGCAGGTGCTCTTCCGCGACCTGGAAGGCACCAAGCTCGTCCCCGAGCAGAACGCCGCGCTGCTCACGTCCCTGCCGCCCGAGGTAGCCGGCCCGATGACGTACGACGCCGAGCGCGGCTGGGACCGGGTGGTCTACTGCCTGCTGGTCAACCACGTCGCCGAACTGCTCGCCGCGCTCGCCGACCGCCACCCCGAGCTGGAAAGCAGCCTGTGGCAGGCGGTCCGGGACACCCTGGAGGAGTACGCGGCCGCGCACGGCCGCACGCCGCGCCTGCGCGCACTCCTCGCCGGGGTCCCGCTGCCCGCCAAGGCCAACCTGCTCACCCGCTGGGAGCGCAAGGCCGACCGCGAGGCCGGCTACGTCCGGCTGCCCTCGCCACTGGCCGGTTCGGTCCTGGCCGAGGCCGCCCGGCTCCCCTTCCCCGTCACTGTCGGGAGCGCCCGATGACCGTGTCCGTCCGCCGGCACGTCGCCGCACTCAAACCCGACGAACTTCCCGCCTACGTCTACGACTTGGCAGCGCTTCGCGAACACGCCGCCGCCGTCCGGGCCACGCTGCCGGACCGGGTCGAGCTGTACTACGCCGCCAAGGCCAACCCGGAGACGCCTGTGCTCACCGCGCTGCGGGAGGCCGTGGACGGCTACGAGGTCTCCAGCGGCGGCGAGTTGGCGCACGTACGGCAAGCAGTGCCGGACGCCCCGCTGGCCTTCGGCGGACCGGGCAAGACCCCCGTCGAGATCGCCGCCGCGGTCGACGCCGGCGTACACCGCTGGCACGTCGAGAGCGAGCAGGAACTGCACCGGCTCGCGGCGGTCCTCGCGGAGCGGCCGGGCGTGGCGGTCGACGTGCTGCTGCGGGTCAACCTCACCCTCGGCGCCGGCACCCTGGACGCGGTGACGCTCGCGATGGGTGGGCGGCCCACGCCGTTCGGGCTCGACCCGGACCGCGCCGAGGAGTGCGCCCGCCTGCTCACCGGCGACAGCCCGCTCGGGCGGCAGCTGCGCCTGCGCGGGGTGCACGCCCACCTGGCCAGCGGGCTGGCCGCCACGGAGCAACTCGCCGTCGCCGAACAGATCGTGGACTGGTCGGCGGCACTGGCCGAGCGGCTCGGCTTCCCGCTGGACGAGGTCAACGTCGGCGGCGGCATGGCCGTGGACTACGAGGACCCGTCCGCCCGCTTCGACTGGACGGCCTTCGGTGAGGGGCTGGCAAAACTGCTCGACGCATACCCGGGGCTGACCCTGCGGATCGAGCCCGGCCGCGCACTGACGGCGTACTGCGGCTGGTACGCGACCGAGGTACTGGACGTGAAGCGCAGCCACGGCGAGGACTTCGCCGTCGTCCGCGGCGGCACCCACCACCTGCGCACCCCGGCCACCCGGGGCCACTCCCAGCCCTTCGAGGTGCTGCCGGTGGACGCCTGGCCGCACCCGTGGCCGCGCCCCGCCGTGACCACCGGCCGCGCCACCCTGGCCGGCCAACTCTGCACCCCGAAGGACGTCCTGGCCAGGGCGGCCGATGGTGCGGACGGTATGCGGGCGGCGGACCGGGTGCTGTTCACGATGGCGGGCGCGTACGCGTGGAACATCTCGCACCACGAGTTCCTGATGCACCCCCGCCCGGGCTTCCACTACCTGGGCGGCTGACAGGCGGGAGCGAGTTCCAGGAGGCATAGGGAGCGCAGGGGGACCGTGAGCTCACGTGCCGACGAACAGATCGCAGGCGACAGATAACAGATGACAGATTTCGGAATCTGTCATCTGTTATCTGTCATCCGTCGTCTGTAGAAGTGCACTGTGGGCAGGCGGAGTTCACCCGGAGATAGCGGAGATCTCACCGCATGGAGGACGCGTGGACTTGTTCTGGAAGCTCGAAGAGAGAAACCACGCGAAGCAAACGGCCTTGCCCGGGAACGGTCTTGCGCGCGAACGGCCAACGGCCTAACCCGCCCGCTCCCCCGCGACCTTGCGCCCCGCCCTGACCACCTCGCGCAGCAGCGCGCCGACCTCCCCCGTCGTGGTGTGCGGGTTGAGCAGCGTCAGCTTCAGCCGGACCCGACCGGGCCCCTCCCCGGGCAGTTCGGTGCGCCCGACCACGGCTCGTCCGGTGCGCAGCAGCAACCGGCGTAGCTGGCCGTTGAGTTCGTCGATCGCCGCCTCGTCCGCCGCCTCCTGCGGGCGGTAGCGGAAGACGACCGTGGTCAGGACGGGTTCGCCGTGGAGTTCCAGGAGCGGTTCGGCGCGGACGGCGTCAGCGGCGGCGTGGGCGAGGTCGTGGCAGGCGTCGACGAGCCGGCCGAGCCCGTCGCGGCCGAGGGTGCGCAGGGTGACGGCGAGTTTGAAGGCGTCCGCGCGCCTCGTGGTGCGCAGCGAGAGGCCGAGCAGGCTGGGGTACCCGGCGCGTTCGTCGTCGACGGGGTTGAGGTACTCGGCGCGGCGGGCGAGGGAGACGTAGGTTTCGGCCCGGCGGACCAGGAAGACGCCGGCGGCGGCGGGTTGCCAGCCGAGTTTGTGCCAGTCGAGGGAGACGGAGTCGGCGCGGGCGATGCCGTCGAGGAGCGGGGCGAGCCGGTCGGAGAGCAGGGCGCCGCCGCCGTACGCGGCGTCGACGTGCAGCCAGGCGCCGTAGCGGGCGGCGAGGTCGGCGGCGATGTGCAACGGGTCGATGGAGCCGGTGTCGGTGGTACCGGCGGTGGCGACGATGGCGACGGAGGTGGCCCCGGCCCAGCTGGTCTCGGCGAGGGTGCGTTCCAACGCGTCGGGCTCCATGCGGAGTTGGCGGTCGACGGGGACGGCGACGACGGCGCGTTCGCCGAGGCCGAGCAGGGCTGCGGCGCGCTGAACGGAGAAGTGGGCGGCCTCGGAGGCGATGATGCGCGGGTCGGCGCCGGCCGGGATGCCGTCCAACTCGACGATGCCGTCGAGTTTCTGGTCGCGCGCGAGCATGAGGCCCATGAGGTTGGACTCGGTGCCGCCGGAGGTAAGGACTCCGGCCGCGCGGGCGGGGTCGTAACCGACGAGGGCGGCGAGTTCGGCGAGGAGGGCGGTCTCCAGGGCGGTGGCGGCGGGGGCCTGGTCCCAGGAGTCCTGGGAGGGGTTGAGGGCGCTGACGGCGAGGTCGGCTGCGGCGGCGACGGCGAGCGGCGGGCAGTGCAGGTGCGCGGCGCAGGCCGGGTCGGCGGGGTCGGCGGCGCCGTAGGCGAGGAGTTCGGTGAGGCGGGCGAGGGCGCTGCGGCCGTTGGTGCCCGCGAGACCGTCGGCGACCAGGGCGGCGAGTTCGGCGGGACTGCCGGCGGGCAGTGGTCCGGCGCGCATGCCGGTGCCGGCGTCGAGGGCGTCGAGGACGGTGGCGAGCAGCGGGCCGAGCGCGCCGGGCCCGCCGGCCCCGCCCGCGAGGGCGTCCAACGGCACTGGTTCCCCGGGCAGTTCGGGCCCGGATCCGGCGCCCGCGCCGCTCACCCGGCGTCCCGGGCGGCGGCATCGATCGCGTCGGCGAGCCGGTCGAACACCGCGGCGGCCTGCTCGTCCGTGATGGTGAGCGGCGGGAGCAGCCGCAGCACCGCGTCGTGCCGGCCGCCCAGTTCGACGATCAGGCCGCGCTCCAGGCAGGCCTCGCGGACCCGGACGGCGAGCGCGGGGTCGGCCGGGCGGGCGCCGCAGGCATCGGGTTCGGCGGCGGGGTCGACGAGTTCGACGCCGAGCATCAGGCCACGCCCGCGGACGTCCCCGATGACCGGCAGTTCGGCGGCGAGGTCGCGCAGCCGGGCGGCCATCCGGTCGCCGACGGTGGCGGCGCGCTCGACGAGCCCGTGGGCGGCGACGTACCGGAGGGTGGCGGCGCCGGCGGCCATGGCGAGGGTGTTGCCGCGGAACGTGCCGGTGTGGGCGCCGGGCCGCCAGCCGTCGTAGTCCTCGCGGTAGACGACGACGGCGAGCGGGAGGCTGCCGCCGATGGCCTTGGAGAGCACCATGGCGTCCGGGACGATGCCGCTGTGTTCGACGGCCCACATCGCGCCGGTGCGGCCGACGCCGGTCTGCACCTCGTCAACGATCAGTGGGATGCCGCGTTCGGCGGTGATGCGGCGCATCTCGCGCAGCCATCCGTCGGGTGCGGGCACGACGCCGCCCTCGCCCTGGACGGCCTCCAGGATCATCGCGGCCGCGGCGACGACGCCGCCGGAGGGGTCGTCCAGCAGCCGTTCGACGTAGGTGGCGGCGAGGTCGGCGCCCGCGTCGCCACCGACGCCGAACGGGCAGCGGTAGGCGTAGGGGTAGGGCAGCCGGACGACCTCGCCGCCGCTCGGCAGCGGCTCCTTGACGGCGACGTTGCCGGTGAGCGCGAGGGCGCCGGCGGTCATGCCGTGGTACGCGCCGGTGAAGGCGAGGGCGCCGGAGCGGCCGGTGGCGGTCTGCATCAGCTTGAGCGCGGCCTCGACGGCGTCGGTCCCGGCCGGGCCGCAGAAGTGCACCCGGGCGCGGGCGGCGAACTCGCCGGGGAGGCTCTCGAACAGGGCGGTAGTGAAGTCGTCCTTCTCGGCGGTGGCGAGGTCGAGGAGGTGCAGCGGCGCCCCGCTGTCGAGGGTGCGCCGGATCGCCTCCAGCACCACGGGGTGGTTGTGCCCGAGGGCGAGCGTCCCGGCGCCGGAGAGGCAGTCGAGGTAGCGCCGGCCGTCCGCGCCCTCCACGGTCATGCCGTTGGCCCGGACGGGGACGATCGGAAAGGACCGGGCGTACGTCCGGGCGCCGGACTCGCGGATGCGCTGGCGGCGCAGGACGGCCTCGCCGGCGACCGGGGCTCCGGCGGCACCCGGGGCTCCGGAGGGGGTCCGGGCTCCGGAGGGGGCCTGGGCGGGAACGGCGGCGAGCGACAAGACGAACCCCCAAAAAGAAGTTAGGAAAGCCTAACTTTATCGCCTCTGACCTGGCCGAATGCCCCGTGGGCACCCAGAACCACCCGACCGGGTGAATATCCCCCGTTATCCCAACGAGCACCGACCCAAAAGGTCACGCCCTCCGGCACATCGACCCGTCACCCCCGCCGGCCCGCGACCGGCCCGTCCCCCTTCCAGCGGTAGCAGAGCTCGGGCCGCCCGACGCTCCCGTACTGCGGCTCGCGCACGGCGAGCCCGGTGTCGACGAGGTGTTCCAGGTATCGCCGCGCGGTGATCCGCGAGACCCCGGCGGCGGCCCCCGCCGCGGCGGCCGACAGTCCGGTCGCGGCCTCGCGCAGCACGCTGGCGACGGTGTCCAGGGTGGGCGCGCTGAGCCCCTTGGGGAGGGCGCTGCGCTCGGGCGTACGGAGCAGGGCGAGCGCCTGGTCCACCTCGTCCTGGCCGGTCGCCTCGCCGGTCCGGCCGAGGCTGTCGCGGTAGCGGGCGTAGCGTTCGAGGCGGTCGTGCAGTGCGGCGGCACTGAAGGGCTTCAGCAGGTACTGGACGACTCCCGCCGAGACCGCCTGCCGGACCATGCCGAGGTCGCGGGCCGAGGTCACCGCGATGATGTCGGTGGTGTGGCCGGCGGCGCGCAGCGTGCGGCAGAGCTGGAGGCCGTGGCCGTCCGGCAGGTAGAGGTCGAGCAGGATGAGGCCGACGGGCGCCCCGGCGGCGCGGGCCCGCTCCAGGAAGCGCAGCGCGTCCGCGCAGCTGTGCACCGTCCCCGCGGCGTGGAAGCCGGGCTCGCGCTCGACGTACAGGGTGTGCGCGGCGGCGGCGACGGGATCGTCCTCGACGATCAGCACCGGGATCCCGGACTCGGCGGCGCCCGAGGCTGTCGGCCCTCCGGTCACGACGCCGCCTCCGCCCGCTGTCGGGGCATCCCCGGCCCGGTCCGGCCCGAGAGCGGCAGCCGGACGGTGAGCACGGCGCCCCGGTCGCGGCCGACCTCGACGGTGCCGCCGTTGCGCCGGGCGGCCTGGGCGACGAGCGCCAGCCCGAGGCCGTGGCCGCGCCCGTCCTGCTTGGTGCTCCAGCCGCGCCGGAACACGTCCTCGACGGCGGCCGGGTCGATGCCCGTCCCGGTGTCTGCGACGCGGAGCAGGAGGTGCCCGCCGCCGTCCGGCTCGTCGGCTCCGCCCGCCGCGCCTGTGCCGTCTGCCGTGTCGCTTCCGTTCGCCGCCTCGATCCGGGCGGTGACGGTGACCTCCGGCGGGACGGGGCTCTCGGCGGCCCCCGCGATCGCGGCGTCCACGGCGTTGTCGATCAGGTTGCCGAGGACGGTGATCAGGTCCCGGGCGGAGAGGCCGGGCGGCAGCACGCCGTCGTCGATACGGCTGTCCTCGGTGAGGGTCAACTCCACGCCCCGCTC
Organism: Streptomyces kaniharaensis; assembly: GCF_009569385.1. Lineage (NCBI taxonomy): Bacteria > Bacillati > Actinomycetota > Actinomycetes > Kitasatosporales > Streptomycetaceae > Streptomyces > Streptomyces kaniharaensis. The sequence goes on along the minus strand of NZ_WBOF01000001.1, from coordinate 5,157,107 downwards.
GGCCGCTTGGGCCGCCTTGCCGAGCAGCAGCGCGGCCAGCACCGGTTCGGTGACCGCGGCGACGACCCGGTCGGTGAGCTGCTGGGCGAGCGCGAGTTCGGCGGTCGCGAACTCCACCGCCTGTTCGTGGCGGCCGAGTTCGATCAGCGAGACGACCGCGTGCAGCCGGTTGGCGGCCTCGTGCGCCTGGGCGCCGAGCGCCTCCGTGAAGCCCCGAACCGAGTCCAACTCGCCACTGAGCGACTGAAGTTCGGTGTGGTCGCGAAGGGTGACGACCCGGCCGAGGCCGGTGCCGATGGTGGAGGTGTTGAGCACCACCACCCGCTCGGCGGTCAGGTGTACCTCGTCGCGGACCGGCTCGTCACCGAGCACGGAGGTCACCAGCGCCTCCGGCAGGCCCAGCTCCGCGACCGTCCGGCCGTCCACCTCCCCTGCCAGACCGAGCAGTTCACGGGCGGCGTCGTTGCAGAGCACCACCCGGTGCGCGCGGTCGAGCAGGACCAGACCCTCGCGCACCGAGTGCAGGGTCGCCTGGTGGTACTCGTAGAGGTGGCTGAGCTCGGCCGGTCCCATGCCGTGAGTGTGCCGCCGCAGCCGGGAGTTGGCCAGATACGTGCCGGCGCCGCCGACCGCGAGCGCGGCCACCGCCACCCCGGCCAGGGCCAGCAGCGGGCCGCTGAGCTGCTCGGAGATGCTGTCCACCGTGATGCCCGCGCTGACCAGCGCGATCACCCGGTGCCGGTCGTCCAGGACCGGGGTGACCACGCGCACCGAGGGGCCGAGCGTGCCGGTGTACGTCTCGCTGCGGGTCTGCCCGGCGAGCGCCCAGTCGATGTGCCCGAGGAAGCGCTTGCCGATCTGGTCCGGCAGCGGGTGGGTCCAGCGCACGCCGTCGGTGTTCATGACGGTGATGAACGAGACCCCGGTCTCCACGCGCACCTGCTCGACGTAGGGCTGGAGCACCGCGGTCGGGTCCGGCCCGGTGACGGCGGTCCGGACGGTCGGCGAGTCGGCGACCGCGTGGGCGACGGCGGTGACCTCGCGGCGGGCCGCGGCCTCGGTGCGGTCGGCCGTGAAGAGGTACGCGAGCACGGCACCGCCCGCCACCACGGCGGCGACGATGACCACCTGGACGACGAACAGTTGGCCGGCCAGACTGCGGACCAGCCGGCGCGGGGCGGCAAGCAGCCGGCGCGGAGCGGTGGGGGTGCGCACGGACATGCCTGCCAGTGTGCACCACGCCCGCGAGCACCCCCGGACGTGCGAAGGCCGGTCTGCACCGCGACCGGCTCGTGAACTCTATGAACGCAAACGTGACCTCCGTCACGCCCGGGGCCGATAGTCGGAGCGGCCCACCACCCGGGGCCGCCAGGACTGCAGGGCGAAGGAGCCGCAGATGTCGATCGCTGGAGCCGCACAGCCGACGGGGGGCAGACCCGAGGAGACCTCGGACGGACACCGCGACGGACACCGCCCGGAGGGGCCGGGCGCGCAGCCGCCCGCGAAGCGGGACCGCACCCACTACCTCTACCTCGCCGTCATCGCGGCGGTGATCGCCGGCGCGGTGGTCGGTCTTGCCGCGCCCGGCTTCGCGGTCGAGCTGAAGCCGGTCGGGACGGGCTTCGTCAACCTGATCAAGATGATGATCAGCCCGGTGATCTTCTGCACCATCGTGCTGGGCATCGGCTCGGTCACCAAGGCCGCCAAGGTCGGCAAGGTCGGCGGACTGGCCCTCGGCTACTTCCTCACCATGTCGACCGTCGCCCTGGCCATCGGCCTCGCGGTCGGCAACCTGCTGGAACCGGGCGGCGGGCTGCACCTGACCGCCGCGCTGGCCAAGTCCGGCCACGCCCAGGCCGCGGCGGGCGGCGCCCAGTCCACCACCGACTTCCTACTCGGGATGATCCCGACCACCATGTTCTCGGCCCTCACCGAGGGCAAGGTGCTGCAGACCCTGCTGGTCGCGCTGCTCGTCGGCTTCGCCCTCCAGGCGATGGGCCCGGTCGGCGCCCCGGTGCTGCGCGGCGTCGAGCACGTGCAGCGACTGGTGTTCCGGGTCATGGCGATGATCATGTGGGTCGCGCCGGTCGGTGCCTTCGGGGCGATGGCCGCCGTCGTCGGGGCGACCGGCACGGCCGCACTGAAGAGCCTCGCCGTCATCATGATCGGCTTCTACGTCACCTGCGCCCTGTTCGTCGTCGTGGTGCTGGGCACACTGCTGCGCCTGGTGGCCGGGGTCAACGTGTTCGCGCTGCTGCGCTACCTCGGCCGCGAGTTCCTGCTGATCCTCTCCACGTCCTCCTCCGAGAGCGCACTGCCCCGACTGATCGCCAAGATGGAGCACCTGGGCGTCAGCCGCCCGGTCGTCGGCATCACCGTGCCGACCGGCTACAGCTTCAACCTCGACGGCACCGCGATCTACCTGACGATGGCGTCGATCTTCATCTCCGAGGCGATGGACAAGCCGATGTCGCTCGGCGAGCAGCTGTCGCTGCTGGTCTTCATGGTGATCGCCAGCAAGGGCGCGGCCGGGGTCACCGGCGCCGGGCTGGCCACCCTGGCCGGCGGGCTGCAGTCGCACAAGCCGGCGCTGGTGGACGGGGTCGGGCTGATCGTCGGCATCGACCGGTTCATGTCGGAGGCCCGGGCGCTCACCAACTTCGCGGGCAACGCCGTCGCCACCGTCCTGATCGGGCGCTGGACCGGCGAGTTCGACGCGGCGCGGGCGCAGCGGGTGCTGGCGGGCGAGCTGCCGTTCGACGAGCGGACGCTGATCGACACGCACGACGGGCCGCACGCGGTGACGGCCCCGGCCTCCGGGCCGACGGTCTCGCCCGCGCCCTCGCCCGAGGTCGTTCCCGTCCAGGGCAGCGCGGCGACGGCCGCCTGACGCCCTCCTCTTACTCCCCCGCTCCGGCGCCGCCCACCCAACCCGGAATGGCGCCGGAGCGGGGGTTCCACGTCATTGCCGACGGCAGGGAGACCAGGGCGAACAACTAACAGATGACAGATTTCGAAATCTGTCATCTGTTAGTCGTCATCCACCGGCTGCTCGCCACCCATCGGCCGTCAAAGGTCCTCGGACCCGCTGACCGCCCAGGCCAGCCCGCTCGCCGGATCCTCCAGTGCAACGTGCAGATGCCGCAGCCCGGCAGCCGGTTCGCACCAGGTGAAGCAGCGCATCCGGGCCACCAGTGCGTTCACCTCGGCCCGGTCCGGTCCGTCCGCGCCCGCCATCGCGCCCAGCGCCCGCCAGAGCGCCAGCCGTCCGTGAGCGCCGCCGCGCGCCCGGTCCACCGCACCCGCCTGCACCAGCGCCGGGACGGCGAGCGCGAACGGCAGGTACCCACCGGTGACCAGTGAGCCACGGGCCAGCTGCGCCGCCGCCTGTGGGGCCGAGCCCCGGACGCAGGCCACCTCAGCCCAGTCCGCCAACACGGCCAGCGCCTGGGTGGCCCGCTGCCCGCGCAGCCGCAGGCCCGGTTCGGGCAGCGCCACCGGGCCGAGGCCTTCCCGGCTCGCGGGCAGGGTCAGCAGCGCACTGCGAGCTCCCCCGGCCGGCAGGTAGTCGCGCACCCTGGCCCCCTCGCCCCACCCGGTCGCCTCCCACGGCTCCAGCCGCATCGGCACGCCCTCCGGGTCCGGTTCGGCGCCGCGGGAGAGGTCCTCGCCGATCAGCACCCGGGTGTGCGCGACCAGCCGCCGCACCGGGGCCGGGCCGAGCAGCGGAGCCAGCCGCAGCCAGGAGTGCCGGGTCGCCAGCACCTCCCACAACGGTCCGGAGTCATGGTCGCCGGCCCCGGCGGCGGTGCCCGGGCCGCCGTCCCGGTCGAACAGCCGGACGGCCAGCTCCGGCGGCGCCGCGTACGCGATCAGGTGGCCGAGCGGCGCGACCTCCGCCGCCCCGAGCAGTTCGCCGGCGCGCGCCGCCGCGCCCGCGCGGGCCCGCCGGTAGGCGGCCAGCAGCTCGGGCCAACGTCCGTCGTCGGCCAGGGCGCGCAGGCGGCGGTCCTCGTACGTGATCACGATTCGCAGAGTACGGGCCGGGGCGGCACATCAGCTGACATGCCGTCAGTTCGGTGCGTCGGGTGCGTCGTCGGGCGCACCGCCCGAAGCCCGCCCGCACCCGCTCCCGCCCCTGCGCCGCCCCTCGCCCTCACCCCTGCGTTCGCGTTCGAGGACGGCACGGAGGCGCCGGTGGGCGCGCCGACGGGTGACCGCCAGGGTGCTGCGGTGCAGTCCCAGCAGTTCCGCCGCCTCGTCGACGCTGTAGCCGTCGAGGTCCACGAGCACGACCACCCGGGCCTGCTTGGCGGTCAGGCAGCGCAGCAGCCGGACCACCTCCCAGCGCGCCTGGAGCTCCGCCATCCCCCCACCGAGCGGGTCGGCCACCGCCGCCCGCTCCTGCTCCCGCCCGACCGGTTCGGGGAGCGTCGCTCGACGGCGCTCCCGCCGCCACTGGTCGCGCAGGATGTTCGCCATCGTCGTGAACACGTAGGCGTACGGCTGCGGATGGCCGAGGAACCGCTCCGGGCGGCGGGCGATTCTCAGGTACGCGTCGTGGACGATGTCGCCCGCCGTGAACGGGCTTCCGGCGAGCGAGACGGCCGCCCGATGGAGTCTCGGCAGCATCTCGGTGAACACCCGGTCGAAATCGGCCGGTTCACCGCCCGGCTCGCGCCCGCCCGTACATCGACTGCTGAATTCCACCATGCCGCTCTCCCCGTAAATCGGCACCCCGAAGGCCCAGTTGAGGCCTCTCCCAACCAGGCGCACAGCTGTGACTCAGGTCACATCATAGTTCGTCGTCTCACTGTGAGCAGTCATTCGTATGCAATACGTCACCGGCGCACGGGCCGTACGGGGAACGGGAATTCACCACCGATCACCGGCTCCGGACGACCGGGACGCACCGCAGGACGAGAACCGTTGAGCAAGGGAGAACCACCGTGCGAGGTTGCATCGCCAGGAAGATCGCCGCGTTCGGGGTCGCGGCCGCCGCCACCCTCGGCGTGCTCGGGACGACCACCCTGCCCGCCGCCGCCGACCCGATCGCCGACCACACCGTCATCGCGGGGCAGAGCGTCGGGAAGCACTCCATCACCGCCTCCTACCACTGCGTGATCACCGCCGACTACGGCTGGCGCTGGGAGGGCGAGTGCAACGTCTACTCCGGCCAGCTGCGCACCATCACCTACTGCGCCGACGGCTCGCACACCACCGGCCTGTGGATCGGCGCGCGGCCGCAGGCGTGGGACGTGTGGGGCAACTGCCCGGGCTCCAGCTGGACCAGGATCGTCTTCCAGACCCGCGGATGACCGGATAGCCCGACGACCGCCCGACCGGGGGTGACGCCCGCCGGGCGTCACCCCTTTCCCCCTCCGCTTCCCGGCCCGCCGGCTGCGCCGAGGCCCGGAAGTGGGTGCGGCGCAGCAGCCCAGGGTCGCCGCCCCGGACGCCGACCGGCAGCAACGCCGAACCCTCCGGCGGCGGCCCACCCGCCGCCGGAAACTGGTCGCCAGACAGACCGTCGCCCGACACGCCGTTGGCGGACGTGCAGCCGACCGGTAGGGGCGGGCGGCCCGGCGTTGGCACCCCGACGAGTACCGGAGGCGGCACCGCGGCCTTCGCCCACGGGTGGGGAGCCCTTCGGACGGGGGGATGGGGGAATCAGGCAGCGCAGTCGGACCCGCCGGGAACGGAGTCCACCGGCATGGTCACGGGCTCACGCGTCGCCGGAAACTCCTCGATGGTGAGCTCGCCCGTCTCTCGGTGGCCGACGCGTTCCCCTGCGGTCGGGGAGAGCGCGACGAACGCTGAGGCGAGGAAGAGGAAGGAGCCGAGGCCGACGCCGATCGGGAAGATGAACTCCATCGGGCTCGCACCGTCGAGCCCGGTCCGGGTGGGCTCCACGTGGATGTGCACGGCGGCCATGCCGGTGTAGTGCATGCAGCTCACGGCGAGACCCATGATCAGCGAGGCGGCCGCTGCCGCGTACACGTTGCGGATGGTGACTGCGGCCCAGAGCGCGGCGGTGGCGGCGCCGACGGCGATCAACACGGACAGCGCGACAGTGCCGGGGTCGTAGCGCATGCCGGCATGCAACCGCAGGGCGGTCATACCGAGGTAGTGCATCGCGGCGATGCCGACACCAGTCGTGAGTCCGCCGGCGAGCAGGGCGAGACCACGGTGTCCGCCGCAGCCGACGGCAGCCAGGCCCAGCCACGTGACCAGCACCGCGACCAGCAGGCTGAGCACGGTCAGCGGGACGTCGTAGCGCAGTTCGGTGCCGTCGACGGTGAAGCCGGACATGGCGACGAAGTGCATCGTCCAGATACCCGAGCCGATCGCGGCGGCGGCGGTGAGCAGCCAGTTCCGGCGGGCGGCGCCGCTCGCAGCGAAGCCTCGCAGGGTGTAGCGCAGGCCGAGCGCGGCGCCGGCGCAGGCGACCACGTACGAGAGCGTGGGCATCAGCCAGCCGAAGCCGAAGTGGTTCAGGGTGCCCATGGGACCTCCGGTCGACCGGTCGGGCCCGGGGCGGCTCGCGCTGTGCCCGGGCTCCCCGGGCCGGGCGGACTCAGGGCCGCCGGCGACGGTGGCAGGTCCATGCAGACCGATCATCCGTCATATGCCAGCCGCACGTGCAATTCCGGTCTGGGGCGCGTGGGACGCTATCGAGCGGCCGGAATCGGCCACCTGAAGATCCGAAAAGCTACCCGCAATGTGAGGGCGGTGTGCTCGAATGGGGCAGTCGTGTATCCGCGCGAGGCACACGTGCGGGTCATGACCGGCGAACAGGTTTCAACGAACAGATGACAGCGGACAGATGACAGAGTCTGAAATCCGTCATCTGTCCGCTGAAATCTGTCGCCGGCCTACCGCGCCGTCACCCGGATCCGCATGGGGCTCGCCGCCCGGAGCGTGATGCCCTGGCCGATCGCCACCCGCCGGTCCACCACGTCCACATCGAAGTCCCGCAGCAGCATGGCCAGTGCCAGCACCGCCTCCAGCATCGAGAAGTGCTGCCCGATGCACGCCCGCGGCCCGCCGCCGAACGGCAACCAGGCGTACCGGTGCCGGGCCTTCTCCCGCTCGGGCAGGAAGCGGTCCGGGTCGAAGCGGTCCGGCTCCTCCCAGTGGTCGGGGTGGCGGTGGGTGACCCACGGCACGACGAGCACCTGGGAGCCGCCCGGGACGACGTGCCCGCCGATGACCGTCTCGGCCACCGAGCGCCGCCCGATCAGCGACGCCGCCGGATAGAGGCGCATCGCCTCCTTCAGCACCCGGGTGACGTACGGCAGCGCCTCCAGGTCCGAGGCGATCGGCGCGCGGCCGGCGAGCACCGCGTCCGCCTCCTCCTGGGCGAGGCGGCGTTGCTCGGGGTGCCCCGCGAGCAGGTGCAGGGCGAAGGCGAGCGACGTCGCGGTGGTCTCGTGCCCGGCGAGCAGGAACACCAGGACCTGGTCGCGGAGTTCGGCCGGGTCGAGCTGCTCCCCGTCCTCGCCGCGGGCCCGGCGCAGCAGCCCCAGCAGGTCGTCCGCCTTGTCGTCGGCCTCGCCGCGCGCGGCCCGCTCGGCGATGATCCGGTCGCAGACCGCGTACAGCGCCCGCTGGGCCTCGGTGCCACGCCGGTTGGCGCGGGTCGGCCAGTGCCGTGGCAGACGGATCGGGGCGACGCCCCGGTCCTGGACGTACTCGCCGAGCACCGGGAAACTGCGGTGCACGACCGCCACCGCTTCCTCCACGTCGGCGCCGAACAGGATCCGCGACACCGTGCGCAGCGCGAACCGCGACATCTCGTCCGCAGCGTCCACGACTCCCTCGGGCACCGCGTGCCAGCGTTCCGCGAGCGCCTGCGTCTCCAGGGCGATCGCGTCCGCGTAGCCGTCGACGCGGCGGCGGGTGAACAGCGGCTGGATGAGCCGGCGCTGGCGCTGGTACTCGCCGTCCTGGCTGGTCAGCAGGCCGTTGCCGACGCTGGTCCGCAGCTCGTCGTATAAGGCGTTCTCCTTGCGGAAGTTGGCGGACTCGCCGGCCAGCACCTGGTGGGCGCCCTCCGGGGAGAACACCGCGACGAGGTCCATTCCCAGCCCGACCGGCCCCACGCGGAAGCGGACCACGTCGCCGTAGTCGTGGCGGGCGGCGCGCAGGGTGCGCAGCGGTCGGCGGCCGAGGTCGAGCCCCGATCCGATCAGGGGCAGCCCGGGCGGGCCGGGTATCGAGCGGGGGGCGGTGGCGATGGCGGTGGTCATCGGGTCTCCTTCTGCGCGGGGAGGCCAACCAACCTAACTGACGTTCGATCAGCGGCGGAAGGGCTCAGGAGAGGCGGACACCGATCGGATCGCGCCCGCCCCTCCGCCCCGCCCTTGCCGGCGGATCCGGGTGTTTCTACTCGTACTCGGTCCCGCCCTTGCGGGTCAGGTAGGCGTCGCTGACGACCTTGGCGATCGCTCGGCCGCCGACCACCATGCTCCAGCGCTCGGTCACCGGCCGGATCACCACGCCCTCCCGCAGGTGCAGTTCACGCCCGGAGACGGTCTCCTTGCCCTGGGCGAGTGCCAGGACGGTGTCCGGGTCGAACGGCCCGCGCCACAGCTCTGGCACCAACGGCAGTTCGCCCTCCAGCAGTTCGGCGGCCGGCAGCCAGCGCAGCTGCCCGTCGACGACGGCGGACACGTCGAACGCGGCGTAGCCGGGCAGTTCGACCCGGCCGGACGCGCCGTACGTCAGGTCCTGGACGCCGGCGCCGAAGACCTCACCGAAGATGCCGACCCGCTCGGCGCCGAGCCGTTCGGCCAGCCGGGCCGCAACGGCCGGTATGTCGTGGGCGCGCACCGCACGCCAGTACAGGTTGCGCTCGTCCTCGGCCAGCGCGAGCCCCTGCGCGCCGATGCCCTTGGACGAGACCTGCACCTCACCGGTGGCGGCGACGTAGGTGACCAGGCAGCAGCTGCCGTGCAGCTTCTCGGTCAGGACGACCGGCTCGCCGGCTTCGAAGACGTCCGGGTAGCGCTTGAGGTTCTCGATGTCCACCCAGGGCAGCAGGTCGGGCGCGCTGACTACGTCGCCGTTCATCGACGTCGGGATCGGCGGCTGCCACTTGACGACCCCGAGCGTCTCGGCGAAGTCCTCGCCGCTCTCGGCGGCGGCGGCCAGGTCGGTTTCGGCCAGCGCGGACGGGCGGCAGACGATGCCCTGCGACAGCTCGCCGCGCAGCCGGACGGCCTTCACCCGGTCCGCGCCGCTGCCGGCCAGCTTGCCGGTCAGGCCCAGCTCATCGATCAACTCAGCGGGGAGGACGGACTGTTCGGGGATGTAGACGGCGTAGTCGCCGGTCCGGTACACGCCCTTCGCGACCACCGCCCGGTAGAGGCCGACCTGCGCGAGCTCAAGGGCGTCGGCATTCGGGTGCTCCAGGATGATCAACTTCTCGGCGGTGACTCGAAGTGTGGACATGACGGATGGACTCCTCCCCCTGGCTCGGCTCGGCGCTCACCGCCGGTAGGCCTGAACCACAGCCGTCGGCCTGAGCACAGCCGATCGGCTTGAACACGGTCGGCCACCACTCTGTCCGCTCGGGCCGCCCGGCGCGACGCAATTTCCGGCGAGGCGAATCCGACGACGCGATTGCCGGGCGCGCAGGGCCGTTCCGTCTCACGGTCGACCCGTGCCCAGCTCGCACCCCGGTCCGCGCCCCCGCGCTGCCCGTCCGGGCATGTTTGAGCCTTCCCACAGCCGGGCAAACACCGCGATCAACCGCGCCTGTGCAATGCGACAGGCGATTTCTCACTCGCATTTGCGGCACTATGATCGCCGTAATGGCCGCACCTGCGGTTCGTCCCCGCGCCCCTTCCGGCGCGCGCCCAGGAGGGGAAGCACCGATGAGCCACCGCACGACCACCACCCGCAGACTCGCCGTCGCCGCCGCTGCGGCCCTTGCCCTCAGCCTCGGGGTCACCGCCTGCGGCAGCGACGGCGGTAGTACTGCCTCCGGCAGCACATCCTCAGCGCCGTCCGGCTCGGCGGCCTCGCCGTCCGCAGGCGGGTCGGCCGGCGGCAGCGTCCCGAAGGCCTCCGGCGACATCACCGTCTTCGCCGCCGCCTCGCTCAAGGAGACCTTCACCGAGCTGGGCAAGAGGTTCGAGGCCGCGAACCCGGGCGCCAAGGTCACGTTCAACTTCGGCGGCAGCTCCAGCCTCGCCACCAGCATCAACTCCGGTGCCCCGGCCGACGTGTTCGCCGCCGCGAGCCCGGCCACCATGAAGACCGTCACCGACGCGGGCGGCGCGAGCGGTCAGCCGGCGACCTTCGTCAAGAACACGCTCACCATCGCCGTACCCAAGGGCAACCCCAAGCACATCACGGGCCTGAACGGCCTCACCGCCTCCGGCGTCAAGGTCGCGCTCTGCGCGAAGGAGGTGCCCTGCGGCGCCGCCGCGCTGACCGCGCTCAAGGCCGCAGGCGTCAACCTCACCCCGGTCACCCTGGAGCAGGACGTCAAGGGCGCCCTCACCAAGGTCGAGCTCGGTGAGGTCGACGCCTCGCTCGTGTACCGCACCGACGTGAAGGCCGATGCCGGGAAGATCGACGGCGTGGACTTCCCCGAGGCCGACAAGGCCGTGAACGACTACCCGATCGCCGCGCTGGCCAAGGCGCCGAACAAGGACGGCGCGACCGCGTTCGTCGCGTACGTCCAGTCACCCGAGGCCAAGCAGGTGCTGGGCGCGGCGGGCTTCCAGGCCCCGTGAACGACCGCACCACCGGCACGGGCACCGACACCGGCCCCGGGGACGACCGTGGGGGCGCCCCCGGGGCCGGCAAGTCCAGCCCCCCGGACAATCCCGGCCACCCCGGCGACCCCAGCAGCCGGGGTGAAACCGACGCCCCCGACAGGCTCGACAACCCCGACGCCCACCAGCCCCGCCGGACACGAGCCCCGAAAGCCGTGCCACGCCGACGGCGGCATCCGCAACGCGTCCCGGTCACGCTGCTGCTCCCGGCGCTGCTCGGGCTGGCGTTCCTGACCCTCCCGCTGGTCGGTCTGCTGGTCCGGGCCCCCTGGAGCACCCTGTCCGACCAGCTCACCAGCACCGCCGTGTGGGAGGCCCTGCGCCTGTCGCTGGTCTGCGCGACGGCGGCCACCGCGGTGTCGCTGGTCCTCGGCGTCCCGCTGGCCTGGCTGCTCGCCCGCACCGAGCTGCCAGGCCGACGGGTGATCCGCGCCCTGGTCACGCTGCCGCTGGTGCTGCCGCCGGTGGTCGGCGGTGTGGCGCTGCTGCTGGTCCTCGGCCGGCGCGGAATCGTCGGCTCCTGGCTGGACTCGACGTTCGGCGTCACCCTGCCCTTCACCACCACCGGAGTGGTCATCGCCGAGGCGTTCGTGGCGATGCCGTTCCTGGTGATCAGCGTCGAGGGCTCCCTGCGGGCCGCCGACCCCCGCTACGAGGAGGCCGCCGCGACGCTCGGCGCGTCCCGGCTTACCGCGTTCGGCCGCGTCACGCTGCCGCTGATCGCCCCGGGCATCGCCGCCGGGGCCGTCCTGGCGTGGGCCCGGGCGCTCGGCGAGTTCGGTGCGACGATCACCTTCGCGGGCAACTTCCCGGGCCGGACGCAGACCATGCCGCTCGCCGTCTATCTGGCCATGGAGTCCGACCCGGAGGCGGCGATCGCGCTCTCCCTGGTCCTGCTGGTCGTCTCCGTCGCGGTCCTGGCCGGCCTGCGCGACCGCTGGATGTCGACACCGTGACGGCCGAGCCTTGTAACGGCCGACCCTCGCGACGGCCCACCCGCGTAACGGCGGACCCCGCGACCGCGACCGCCCCGACCCCCTGGACGCACGCCTCATGAGCACCGCCCCCGCCCTCGACGCCCGGCTCCGGGTGGACCGCGCCGCGTTCACGCTCGACCTCGCGCTCACCGCCGCGCCCGGCGAGGTGATCGCCCTGCTCGGCCCGAACGGCGCCGGCAAGTCCACCGCCCTGCGCGCCCTCGCCGGGCTGCTCCCGCTCACCGGCGGCCACCTGCGCCTGGACGGCCGGCTCCTGGCGGACCCGCGCCGGCACCTTCACACCCCCGCCGAGGAGCGCCCCGTCGGCGTGGTGTTCCAGGACTACCTGCTCTTCCCCCACCTCAGCGCGCTCGACAACGTCGCCTTCGGCCCGCGCTGCCAGGGCCGCCCCAGGCGCGCCGCCCGGGCCGAGGCCGCCGCCTGGCTGGAGCGGATGGGCCTGGCCGACCACGCCGGCGCCCGCCCCGGCAGCCTCTCCGGCGGCCAGGCGCAGCGGGTGGCCCTCGCCCGGGCCCTGGCCGTCCGCCCCCGGCTGCTCCTGCTGGACGAGCCGCTCGCCGCCCTGGACGCCCGGACCCGCCTCGACGTGCGTTCCCAACTCCGGCGCCACCTCACCGAGTTCGAGGCGGTGGCGGTGCTGGTCACGCACGACCCGCTGGACGCCATGGTGCTGGCCGACCGGCTGGTGGTGATCGAGGGCGGCCGCGAGGTGCAGTCCGGCACCCCGGCGGAGATCGCCCGGCGGCCGCGCACCGACTACATCGCCCGCCTGGTCGGCCTCAACCTGTACCAGGGGCAGGCCGAAGGCCGCCGGGTCACGCTGGCGGACGGCACGGCACTGGCCACCACCGAAGAGCTGTCCGGCCCGGCGTTCGTCGCCTTCCCGCCGTCCGCGGTGACGCTGCACCGGGAGCGGCCCGACTCCAGCGCGCGCAACGTGTGGGAGGCCAAGGTCACCGGCCTGGACCTGCACGGCGACCAGGTCCGCGCCGATCTCACCGGCGACCTGCCGATGACCGCGGACGTCACCCCGGCCGCCGTCGCGGAGCTCGACCTGGCGCCCGGCACGACGGTGTGGGCGTCCGTCAAGGCCGCCCAGACGCACGCCTATCCGGCCTGACCTGACCTGCCCACCGACCGACCGACGCAGCCCTGAGCAGGCACATCGGACCCGGCTCGACCAGGCGCCACTCCGGGCGGCACTACTCCGACGGTTCGACGAACCCGGACTCGTACGCGGCGATCACCGCCTGGGTGCGGTCCCGCGCACCGAGCTTCGCCAGGACGCTGCTCACGTGCGGCGCCGCCCTCGGGGTGCTCCCGCCGATGCTGTTCCTCGGCACCACCTTTCTGGCGGCGATGCCGGGAGTTCGCGAGGCCGGCCAGTTCCTCCCCGACCGGGCGGGCCTCTACGCGACGCACACCTACCGCAGCCCCGGGTGCTCCGCGATCACCGTGCAGCTCCCCGGCGCGATCTCGGTGAAGCCCGCGTCCCGGACCACCGGCAGACCGCTCACTTCAAGCTCCGCCCACACCTCCGGCGCAGGCGTCCGGACCGCGAGCGCGAATCCGGTCTCCGCCCACTCCTTGCGCTGCGCCTCGTCCAGCCGCCACCAGGCGAGCTGGGCGGCGTGGCCGGTCTGGGCCATCGTCTTGCCGGCGCTCATCTCCAGCTCCGGGTTGAGCCAGAGCACCGGGACACCTGGCTCGGGGGCCCCGAGCTCGGCGGTCTCCTCCAGGTCCGTCCCGGAGACCTGGAGCTTGGCGAGGTCCTTCGGCCAGCCGTCCAGCGGGACCGGCGGGAACACCCGTACCTCGGCCTCCCGCCCCCGCACGGTGATCCCCGGCAATTCGCCCGCGCGCCGCCACTCCCCGCCCCGGGCTCGCCGGACCACCTTGCGGATGCGGGCGTCCTCCCAGGCAGCGACCCGCTCGGCCCACTCGCCGTCCGGCTCGGTGACCCGCGGGTCGGCCAGCAGCGTGAGGACCGCCCGGGCCGACGTCTCCAGTGCGTCCGTCCGCCCGGGCGGCGTGGCCCGCTCCAGCCGCACGACCAGCGGCAGTACGTACTGCTCCCGCGCATCGCGGTCATCGGGAGCGGGAGCGGGAGCGGGGGCAGGAACAGAATCGGGAGCGGAAACGGAAGCGGAGCCGGCGGCCGGCGCATCGAACGGAGAAGTCACCCGTCCAGCATGCCAGCCTGCCCGGGTCCGTGATCACGGCAGGTCCGGCTCAGCGCAGGCGCTGCCGCAGCTCGTCGACGGCCGCGCGGATACCCGCGCCGTAGTCGTACTCCGGCAGGACGTCCAGGCTGCGGACGGCACGTTCCAGCTGCTCGCGGGCGAGGTCGGGCTCGCCCAGCTTGAGGTGGTCGGACGCCAGGTTGAGGTGCAGCGACGGGTAGAACGCCCGCACCTGATGGGCCGACTCGTACGTCTGGGCCCGCTCGGCGGTCAGCGAGTCGGCGGCGGCCAGCGCCCGGCGGTCCCACTCCAGCTCGGCCCGCGGGTCGTCCTGCAGGTCGGCCAGGTAGTGGGCGAGTACGCAACGGTGGAAGACGTCGCCACGCTCGCCAAGCGCCTCCCACAGCGCCTCGAAGCTGGCCCGCGCCTCGGCCGTCCGTCCGCGCTGCGCCGCCTGCACGCCGTCCAGCCCGAGCGCGATCCGGGCGAGCACCGGGTCGTCCGCGCCCGACTGCAGGCCTGACCTGCCGGACATCTCACGCACATCAGGTACATCGGACATGCCCGCAGCCTAGCCGTCGCCCCGGAGGCCCGCCGGACGACGGTCAGCGCCGGTAGCCGCGCTGGGCGTCGCGCTCCTCCGCGTCCTCGTAGGCCAGGAACCAGCCCTCCGGATGGGTCGCCGCGAGCAGTTGCTCGGTGCGCTGCTCGGCGTCGAGCTCCGGGTCCCCGTCGTCCGGGCCGTAGACGCCGAACAGCTCGTCGTGGCAGCCGTCCCAGTCGTAGTCGTAGAGGTCGGCGGGCAGGTCGCCCATCATGTCGGCCACCGACTCGGGCTGCGCGCCGAGCAGCGAGCGGGCGTCGAGGAGGGCCATCCGCAGCGCGATCTCCTCGGCCAGGCAGCGCGGCAGCGGCCACTCGCCGAGCGCGAGGTCGTCGGCCAGGTCGTCGAAGGTCCGGGCCATCGCGCGGCGCCAACCGCGGTGCAGCCGCCAGGTGCGCTGGGGCAGCCGGGCGAAGACCGTCCAGTCGGCGTCCTCGCCCTCGAGGACGGGGTCGTCCCCGTGCTCGTCCAGGTCGTCGTAGGCGGCGTCGGCCAGGCCGATCAGCTGCGCGTGGAGGAGGCAGGCGGTGCGCGGGGTGAGGGTCCAGTCCGCGCCCGCGCCGCCGCCGTCCTCCTCGTCGCCGTCCAGCGGGAACAGCTCGGCGAAGTCCGGCGCGAAGTCCTCGGTGACACTGATCTCCAACGTGCCGCCGATCGCCTCGACACCCGGGATCGCGGCCACCAGCCGGTCCGGGTGCAGCAGCGCGCCGAGCGCCGCGTTGGCGTCCTCGGCCACCTCGCGCAGCAGCTCGCGGCGCTGGCCGGCCGGGTCGATGCCGTCGAGGTCCAGTTCTTCCACGGCCGCGATCGCCGCGGCGCGCAGCGCCGGCCAGTCGGTGATCCGCAGGCTCAGCACCACCGTCGCCTCGATCTCCTGCGCACCGGAGTCCTCCGCCGCGCCCGGCCCCTGTGGATGATCACTTCGCTCGCCCATGGGGCTACGGTACGGCTTTTCGGCCGCCCGATCACCGGTCTGAAGCAGCTTCCCGATCCCTTCTCGGCCACGCCCCGGCCACGCTTCGGTCACCCGCACCCACGACACCGGCAGGATGGGCCCATGGCTGACATCAACGAGTACGGCGGCGGGCAGGGCCCGAACGCCGACGTCCTGGTCGTGACCACCAACGACATCCCCGGATTCCGGGTCGACCACGTGATCGGCGAGGTGTTCGGCCTGACCGTGCGCAGCCGGCACATCGGCAGCCAGATCGGCGCCGGGTTGAAGTCGCTGGTCGGCGGCGAGCTGAAGGGTCTGACGAAGACCCTGGTGGAGAGCCGGAACGAGGCGATGCAGCGGCTGGTCGAGCAGACCCGGGCGCGTGGCGGAAACGCGGTGCTGATGATGCGCTTCGACGTGACGGACGCGGCGGACGCGGGTACGGAGGTCTGCGCGTACGGCACGGCCGTGGTGATCTCCCCGGCCGCCTGACGGCCCCGTCTGCCTTCCGCTCCGACTGCCCCGGCCCTGCGCTTCGACACGGGAACACGTGCCGCACCCCTGATGTTTCATCGGCGTGACTGTTTACGGTGCAACCAACGACAGGTCGCAGCGGCAGGTGGACGTGCTGGTGGTGGGCGCAGGGCAGGCGGGATTGTCCGCCGCCTACCACCTGCGCCGCCGCGGCTTCGCCCCCTACCGGGCCGGCACGGACGGCGGCTTCGTGGTGCTCGACGCAGGTACCGGCCCGGGCGGCGCCTGGGCGCACCGCGCGCCGTCGCTACGGATGGCCACCGTGCACGGCTTCCACGACCTGCCCGACGCCGTCCTGCCCGCGCCCGACCCGCAGGCCCCCGCCCGCGAGGTGGTGCCGGGGTACTTCGAGGCGTACGAGGCCAGGCACGCGCTCCCCGTCGTGCGCCCCGTCAGCGTCCGCACGGTGCGCGCCGAGTCGGACCGCCCGGACTCCCGGCTGCTGGTCGAGACCGACCACGGCACCTGGTCCACCCGGGCGCTGATCAACGCCACCGGCACCTGGACCCGCCCCTTCGTCCCGCACTGCCCGGGCCACTACGCCGGCCGGCAGCTGCACTACGCCGAGTACCGCGGCCCGGAGGAGTTCGCCGGCAAGCGGGTCCTGGTGGTGGGCGGCGGCGCATCTGCGATCCAGGTGCTGTCGGAGGTCGCGGCGGTCGGCGAGACGGTCTGGGTCACCCGGACGCCGCCGGTCTACCATGACGGGCCGTTCACCCCCGAGTACGGGCGCGCGGTGGTCGCCAAGGTCGAGGAGCGGGTCCGCCAGGGCCTGCCTGTGCGCAGTGTGGTGAGCGTGACCGGGCTCGGCCCGTCCGTCGCCTACCGGCGCGCGGAGGAGCTGGGCGCGCTGCACCGCCGCCCGATGTTCGACCGGCTCACCGAGCGCGGGGTGGCCTGGGAGGACGACGAGTTGGCCGTGGACGCCATCGTGTGGGCCACCGGCTTCCGCCCCGAGGTGGGACACCTGGCTCCGCTCGGACTGCGCTCCCCGGGCGGCGGGATCGCTCTCACCGGCACCCGGGCCATCGCCGACCCTCGCGTCCACCTGGTCGGCTACGGTCCGTCGGCGAGCACGATCGGCGCGAACCGCGCCGGCCGCGCCGCCGTCAACGACCTCGTCCGCCTCCTCGGCGATCCGGCGAAGCTCCCGGCCCCGGTCATGGCCTGATCATCCGCCGGCCCGACCTGTCCGAAGACGCGGGCGACGCGCGGAACGCGGGCAGCACCGGCGGCATGTCAGCGGTCGTAGTCGACGGTCACCCGGTCGGTCAGCGGGCGGGCCCTGGCAGGTGAGGACGTAGCCGGCGGCCACCTCCTTCTCCTCCAACGCGAAGTTGCGGCGCATCTCCACCTCACCCTCGGTGACGAGCGCGCGGCAGGTGCCGCAGACCCCGCCCTTGCAGGCGAACGGCAGGTCGGGCCGGGAACGCTGGGCACCGTCCAGGATCGAGCGGTCGCACGGGAGGGTGAGCGTGCTGCCGCGGCCGTCGAGGACGACGGTGACCTCGCTGTGCGCGCCGCCGTCCGCCGCGTCGGCCGCGTCCCGTTCGTCCGCGCGCTCCACGATCGGCTCGTCCTCGGCGTGGAACAGCTCCTGGTGCACGCGCTCCGCCGGCACGCCCAGACCGGCGAGCAGCTCCTTCGCCCCGGCGACCATGCCGAACGGCCCGCACAGCCACCAGTGTCCGACCGTCTCGACGTCCACCAGCGCGCCCAGCAGCGCCCGCACCCGCTCGGGATCCAGGCGGCCGCTGAGCAGTTCGGCGTCCCTGGTCTCCCGGGACAGCACGTGGACCAGCTGGAAGCGGCCGAGGTAGCGGTCCTTCAGGTCGGCCAGCTCGTCGGCGAACATGACCGTGTCGCTGCGCCGGTTGCCGTAGATGAGGGTGACGGTCGAGGCGCGGTCGGCGGCCAGCACGGAGGAGGCGATCGACAGCATCGGGGTGATGCCGGAGCCGGCCGCGAGCAGCACGTGGTCGGCGGAGACGCCGAGCTCGGGGGTGAACAGACCGGAGGGCGTCAGCACCTCCAGTTCGTCACCGACCCGGGCCTCCCGCACCAGCCGACGGGAGAACAGGCCGCCCGGCACCTCCCGGACGCCGATCCGCAGCGGGCCGCCGACGGGGGCGCAGATCGAGTACGAGCGACGCTCGTCGCAGCCGTTCACCTCCTGGCGCAGCGTCAGCGTCTGCCCCGGCTGGAAGGCGTACTCCGCGGCGAGATCGTCCGGCACCGCGAAGGTCACCGCGACGGCGTCCTCGCACAGCCGCTCCACCTCGGCGATCTGCAGGTGGTGGAAGCTCGGGCGACGGGCGGGGCGGGCGGCGGACATTCAGATCTCCTTGACGCGTTCGAACGGCTCGCGGCAGGCGCGGCAGCGCCAGAGCGCCTTGCAGGCGGTGGAACCGAAGCGGGACAGCTCCTCCGTGTCGGTGCCACCGCAGTGCGGGCAGGCCACCGGGGCGACAGCGGCCACGGGCACGGCGACGCGGGCGGCGGCGGGAGCCGGGGTGGCAGAGGGAGCGGCGGCGCGGGTGGGGCTCAGGGTGAGCGGGACCGGCCCGGCCGCGGCGACCGCGGAGGTGGGGCGCGGCGGGGCGATGCCCGCCTCGGCGAGCTTGCGGCGGCCCTCGGCGGTGATCAGGTCGGTGGACCACGGCGGGTCCAGCCGCAGCCGGACCCGGACGTCCCGGTAGCCGGCCGCGCGCAGCCGCCGGTCCACATCGGCGGCCATCTCGGCGACGGCGGGGCAGCCCGAGTAGGTCGGGGTCAGCCAGGCGGTCACGGTGCCGCTGCCGTCGTCCACCTCGACGCCGGCCAGCACGCCCAGGTCGGCCAGGGTGAGCATGGGCAGCTCCGGGTCCGGGACGGCCGCGGCGGTCTCCCAGGCCAGGTCACGGGTCGTCACCGTGTGCGTCACCACGTCGCCCCCGGGTGTGCGCGGGCCACCACCTGGAGCTCCGCGAGCAGCGGACCGAGCGCCTCGGTGTGCACGCCGTCCCGGCCGGCCCGGCCAAGGACGGTGGCCAGCGGCGGCACCTCCGGCAGCTTCAGGCCGGCCTCGGCGAGGACGGCGGCGAGCGAGCGCAGCACCGGTTCGCGCAGCGTCGCCGGGTCGACGCCCGCCCGCAGCTCCACCGGGTGCGCCGTGAACAGCTCCTCCAGCAGCGGCCACACCGCGTCCAGCCCTGCCTGCATCCGCGCCGACGAGTACGGCGTGCCGTCGCCGAGGCGCAGCGTCCAGGCGGTGGCGTACTCGCGGTGGTACGCCAGCTCCTTGACGCCGCGCGCGGCGACCGCCGCCAGCACCGGGTCCGGGTGCGTGCTCAGCGCCTCGTACAGCGCTCCGCGGGCGGTGGCGAACAGGAGCAGCCGGGCGATCGAGTACGCGAAGTCGCCGTTCGGGGTCTCGACCAGGCGGACGTTGCGGAACTCGTGTTCCTCCCGCCAGTACGCCAGGTCGTCCTCGGTGCGCCCGGAGCCGTCCGCCTGGCCGGCCCGGGTGAGCAGCAGGCGGGCCTGGCCGAGCAGGTCGAGGCCGAGGTTGGCGAGCGCGACCTCCTCCTCCAGCTCGGGCGCCCGGGTGCACCACTCGATCAGCCGCTGGGCGAGGATCAGGGCGTCGTCGCCGAGCATCAGGCAGTAGGCGGCGAGGTCGGCGCCGTCCAGGCCGGGGGGCAGGGCGGTGTCCACGCCGAGCAGCGGGTCGGCGAAGCCCGTTCCGTACGCCCAGCGGCCCTCGCCCTCGGGGCCGGGGGTGGCCTCGGCGAGGCTGAGGTAGACGTGGTCGTCGGCGTCGGCGGATGCGCCGTGTGCGGCGGGTGCGGTGTGGTCGTGCATGGTGGTTCCCCCGTCAGATGTGCGGGACATCCTCGGGGATGTCGTAGAAGGTCGGGTGGCGGTAGACCTTGTCGCCGCTGGGCTCGAAGAACGGGTCCCGCTCGTCCGGGGTGGAGGCGGTGATCGCGTCCGAGCGGACCACCCAGAGGCTGACGCCCTCGTTGCGACGGGTGTAGAGGTCGCGGGCGGCGAGCAGGGCCATCCGGTCGTCGGACGCGTGCAGCGAGCCGACGTGGACGTGGTTCAGCCCTCGCCGGGGGCGCACGAACACCTCGTACAGCGGCCAGCCGGCCTTGGACTCGGTCACTTTCCGTTCTCCTCTTCCGTGTGCTGCTCGGCGCTGCGCTTGGCGGCGTAGGCGACGGCCGCCTCGCGGACCCACGCGCCGTCCTCGTGGGCGGCCCGGCGGCGCTCGACGCGCTGGGCGTTGCAGGGGCCCTGGCCGCGGATGACCCGCGTCAGCTCGGACCAGTCCGGCTCGCCGAAGTCCCAGCCGCCGCGCTCCTCGTTCCAGCGCAGCTCGGGGTCGGGAAGCGTGACGCCGAGGTGCTCGGCCTGCGGGACGGTCATGTCGACGAAGCGCTGGCGCAGCTCGTCGTTGGTGTGGCGCTTGATCCGCCAGGCCATCGAGCGGGCGGTGTTCGGGGAGTCGGCGTCCGAGGGGCCGAACATCATCAGCGACGGCCACCACCAGCGGTCCACCGCGTCCTGGACCATGCGGCGCTGCGCCTCGGTGCCACGCATCAGGGTCATGAGCAGCTCGTAGCCCTGGCGCTGGTGGAAGGACTCCTCCTTGCAGATCCGGACCATCGCGCGGGCGTACGGGCCGTAGCTGCAGCGGCAGAGCGGCACCTGGTTGCAGATCGCCGCGCCGTCGACCAGCCAGCCGATCACACCGACGTCGGCGAACGTCAGGGTCGGGTAGTTGAAGATCGAGGAGTACTTCTGGCGGCCGGAGATCAGCTTCTCGGTCAGCTCCGCGCGGTCGACGCCCAGGGTCTCGGCGGCGGCGTAGAGGTAGAGGCCGTGGCCGGCCTCGTCCTGGGCCTTGGCGAGGAGGATGGCCTTGCGGCGAAGTGAGGGGGCTCTGGTGAGCCAGTTGCCCTCGGGCTGCATGCCGATGATCTCGGAGTGCGCGTGCTGAGCGATCTGGCGGATCAGGGTGGCCCGGTAGGCGTCGGGCATCCAGTCCCTGGGCTCGATCCGCTGCTCGGCGGCGATGACCGCCTCGAACAGGTCCTCCTGCGTGCTCGCGGGGACCGGTTCGGCCACCTCTGCTGTCACCACGGTCCCCTCTCGCCTGCCTTGAATCCTGCCATCAACCGACTGACCGTTCGGTCGGTACCATTCTGCGCGGGGAGGCGGCGGGCTGGCAAGGGACGGGGGATCGGCGAACAGATGACAGCGAACAGATTTCATAATCTGTTCGCTGTCATCTGTTATCTGTTATCCGTCGGCTGTCACCTGCCAGCCGCTTGTTTCATCGGCTGCTACCCGTCAGCCCTCCGTACGGTCGCGCAGCCTCGGCAGCGGTACGGCGAGGAGCGCCGCCAGCAGGGCGATCCGGGGAGCGAGCTGATCGAGCCGGATGTGCTCGTCCCGGGCGTGTGCCCCGGCGCCGACCGCGCCGAAGCCGTCCAGCGTCGGGAGCCCGCGGGAGCCCGGGAGGTTTGTGTCCCCCGCTCCGCCCGCGGGGCCGCCGTCCAGCTGCTGCCCCAGCACCGCCGCCAGCGAACGAACGTGCCGCAACAGCGGGTTGCCGGAACGCTCGGGCCACGCCGGACGGCTGGACAGCACCTCCGTGCGCACCCGCGCCCCCGGCCGCAGCGCGCTGAGCCGGGCCAGGTTGTCGAGCGTGCGGCGCTGCGCCTCCACCGTTGCGAAGCGCAGTCCGAGTTCGGCCTCGGCCCGGCCGGCGACGACGTTGGCCCGCGAACCTCCGCTGATCCGCCCCGCGTTGAGCTCCGTGCCGGGTTGGCCGGCGAGTCCGCGGACGACGACGAGCTGGTCGACGAGTTCGTCGACGGCGGACACCCCGTCGTGGGCGTCGTTGCCCGCGTGGGCCTCGCGGCCGGTGACGGTGAGCCGCACCCGGGTGCTGCCGCGCCGGGCGGTCTTCAGCCGACCGTCGGGGTGCGGCGGTTCGAGTCCCAGGACGGCCGCGGCGCCGCGCAGTTGGCGCTCCACCAGGCGCCGCCCGTCCGGGCTGCCGACCTCCTCGTCCGACACGACGACCACCCGGACGGTGCGGTGGGGGCGCTGCCCGAGGTCGGCGAGCATCGCGAACGCGCCCTCCAGGACGGCGAGTCCACCCTTCATGTCGACGACGCCCGGGCCGGTGAGGGTGCCGTCCTGCACGCTGACGGGCCAGTCGGCGAGGGTGCCGGCGGGCCAGACGGTGTCGTGGTGGCCGACGATGAGGAGGTGTGGCAGGGTCTCGTCCTGCCCCTCCCACTCCAGGACGAGGTGGTCGCCGGCCGGGCCGGGTTCGCGCCGGGCGGTGGCGCCGGTGGCGCGGAAGCCGGCGGCCAACTCCTCGGCGAGGGCGTCGAGTCGGGGAGCGTCACCGCTCGGCGACTCGATCCGGGCCAGGTCGGCGCAGCGACGCCGGACGGCGCCGGCGAGAGCCCGCGCGCGGGTGCTGAGAGCCTGCGGGAGGCCGGGAAGCGCCGCGGTGGCCGCGAGTTGGGCGGTGGCGCCGACGAGGGCTTCACCGTCGGTGGCGGCAGGCACGGTCGCGGCCGCAGCCGCTCCGGAGGTGGCGGTGGGGGTCGCGACCGCTGTGGTGGTGGCGGCTGCTGTGGCACGCGGCGACCCGACGATCTGGGGACTCAACGCTCGCCTCCGCGGCCGCCGCCGGTATTCAGCGGCCGCACCGGCCGGCCGGTCCATCCGGGGTGCCGAACCCGGCCGGGCCGCGCCGGGCGGCCGGGATGGTGGGCGATCAGTCGGGACGGCCCGTCTGGCCCAAGTGCGGTGGAACGGCTGGGCGGCATGCTTGGCATTGCGTCCTCCTCGCTCGATCCGGTGGCCCCGGTCAGCCCGGAACCCCGTGGACGGCGGCTTCGTTGCGGTGGGCGCACTGGGCGCGCCCCCACAGGGAAGCCGAGATGTGAGCCTAGAAGAACCGTTCGGTTTCCTGCGAGGTGGCCCTGCTCCCAGCGTGCCGGGCCGGGCCCAGCCTCGGGCACCCGTCGGGGAACGGCGGCGGGCGCACGGCGCGCGGGCCTGGATCGGCGCGCGGGCGCGGTCGCCGGATCGCACCCATCTCCACCATGGACCCACCGCCCGGGTTCGGCAGCGCAAACCGCCAAGCAGCAGCATTTCCACGCCGGATGGGTGACACCAGCTCAACGCGCGGCACGAGACAGGTCGCGGCCGGAGCCACCGCGGTCGTTCCCGGTCACCGAACCGTTCCCCGCGAACCGCCCCCGGGTCGCTACGCGCCGAGATCAGACTCCGTCCTGGACCAGCCCGGCGTCGCGCGCGAGCAACGCGGCCTGGACCCGGCTGCCGACGCCGAGCGCGATGAGGATCCGGCTGACGTGCGCCTTGACGGTGCACTCGCGCATCCCGAGGACGCCCGCGATCTCGGCGTTGGAGAGCCCGTCGGTGAGTTCGCGCAGCACGTCGGTCTCGCGCGGGGTGAGCCCGGCGACCCGACTGCGGGCGGCGACCGACCTTGGCGCACCGGTGCGGTGGTAGCGGTCGATGAGGCGGCGGGCGGCGACCGGGTGCAGCATGCTCCGGCCGCCGGCGACGATCTGGACGGCCCGCGCGATCTCGGCCGGAGGGGCGTCCTTGAGCAGGAAGCCGTCGGCGCCCGCGGCCAGCGCGCGGTAGGCGCACTCGTCGAGGTCGGCGGTGGTGAGCGCGATGACGCGTGGGGCGTCGGGCAGTTCGCGCAGCCGGCGGGTGGCGGCGATGCCGTCGAGGCGGGGCATCCGGATGTCCATCAGCACGACGTCGATCGGCATGCTGCCGGCCAGTTCGACGGCCTGGAGCCCGTCGACGGCCTCGGCGACGACGGTGAGGGCCGGGTCCCGGGCGAGCAGGTCGACGAGGGCGAGACGCATGGGCGCGTCGTCGTCGACCACCATCGTGCGGATCATCGGGCGTCCTTCGGCAGCAGGTTCAGGGTGACGGCCGGGCTCAGGGCGGGCTCGGGGTCTGCACTTCCTTGTCCAGGCCGGGACGTTGTCCGTTGGCTCCCGGCTGGACGGCCGCCGAGGACTGTACGCATCGCCCGCCCCCGTCCCCTCCCGAGTTCCCCACCGCCTCTCCGGCTCGATGCTAGGGGAACGCGACGGGGCACCGCCCCGTTCTCACGGCCATCGGAGACCTGGACTTGGCGGCGGCAGGCAACAGCTCACGGCTGACAGATTTCAGATGACAGGCGACAGCAAACAGATTTTGAAATCTGTTTGCTGTCGTGCCACAGTTACATCCGGGCCACCCGACTGTCTCCACTCGGCGCCGCACCGACCCCTGACCGCACCGCCGCCCGCCGCCCCCGCAGCAGGCGAAGAACCGGAAGGACGTACATCCCGTGACGACGGACACCACTCTCACCGCCGAGCAGATCCTGACCGCGGCGGAAGATGCCCTCCGGCGGTTCGGCCCGGCCAAGGCCACCGTCGTGGACGTCGCCCGGACCCTCGGCGTCAGCCACAGCAGCGTCTACCGACACTTCCCGAGCAAGGCCGCCCTGCGCGAGGCGGTCACCCAGCGCTGGCTCGACCAGGCGCACTTCCAGCTCGCGTTCATCTCCACCGAGCCCGGCCCGGCCGAGGAGCGGCTGCACCGCTGGCTGGTGACGCTGTTCGCGGCCAAGCGGAAGAAGGCACTCGACGACCCGGAGCTGTTCGCGACCTACCGGACGCTGGTCGAGGAGAACAGCCGAACGGTCGGGGCGAACATCGACACCCTGGTCGACCAGATCGCCCAGATCGTCCAGGACGGCATGGAGAAGAAGGACTTCAAGCTCGCCCACATCCTCACGACGGCCCGGGCCGTCTTCGATGCGACCGCGCACTTCCACCACCCGGCGTACGCGTCCGAGTGGTCCGACCCGCAGGTGGACGAGCGCTTCGAGGCCGTGTGGACCCTCATCCTCAACGGCCTGCGCGCCAAGTGACGGCCGGCCGGCCGCCGATCACTGCTCCGCGGCCCAACCGTTCGCCGGACAGCCCACGTTGAAACGCCGGCGCCGACATCGGAGCAAAAATCCGGTCGCCGGCCGGGCCGGTCGCCCGGCAGACTGCTGCGCACAGTTGGTCTCACTTGGAGGATGACATGCGCGCGGCCGGTACCGTCCTGGACAGCCTGCAAGGGCTCGCCCTCGGCGACGCTTTCGGCGACCGATGGTTCTCGGTCCGGTTGGACGAGGCGCCCGCCGCCCTGGCCACCCGCCAAATCCGCCCCGCGCCCTGGCACTGGACGGACGACACCGCGATGGCGCTCGTCCTCGTCCGCCACCTGCACACCCACGGCGAGGTCCGGCAGGACGTGCTGGCCCGGGAGTTCGCCGAGGAGTACACCGCCGAGTACGGGCGCAAGTACGGCCCGTCGATGCACCGGGTGCTGCGCGAGATCGGCCGCGGCGAGGACTGGCGGGCCGTCACCTCGGGCCAGTTCGGCGGTCAGGGCTCGTACGGCAACGGCACGGCCATGCGAGTCGCCCCGCTCGGCGCCTGGTTCGCGGACGACCTGGACGCGGTCGCCCGGCAGGCCGAACTCCAGGCACTCACCACGCACTTCCACCCCGAGGCGGTCGCCGGTGCGGTGGCCGTCGCCCTCGCGGCGGCACTCGCCGCCCGCAGTCGGGGCGAAACCCCGCCGACCCGGGCCGAGTTGCTGACCGAGGTCGCCGGACGGCTGTCGGACGGCGACGTCCGGTCCGGCCTGCGGATCGCCGCCCGGCTGCCCGAGCACACCAGCGTCCGGCAGGCCTCGAACGTGCTCGGATCGGGCCTGTTGCTGTCCGCCCCGGACACCGTCCCGTTCGCGCTCTGGTCCGCCGCCGGGCACCTGGACTCGCTGCCCGACGCCCTGTGGCACACCCTGGAGGGCTGGGGCGACAAGGACACCACCTGCGCCATCGCCGCCGGTGTGGTCGCTGCCCGGACCGGACTCGCCGGCGTTCCGGCGCCCTGGCTGGCAGCCCGCGAGGACCTGCCCGACTGGGTCGGCGAGGTGTCGACGGCGCTCTGAGCGGACCGAACCGGTCCCGCGCGGCCCGAGGAGCCTTCGGCCGGCCTCGGGCCGCCTCAGCGCCGGGAGTTGCCGAACAGCAGCCGGTAGACGATCAGCAGCACCAGCGCGCCACCGATCGCCGACCCCCAGGTGGCCAGGTCGAAGAAGTGCGCCGTCACCGGCCGGTGCAGGAAATGCGAGGAGATCCAGCCACCGATGAACGACCCGGCGATGCCGATCAGGGTGGTCACGATCAGGCCGCCCGGGTCCTTCCCCGGCAGCAGCAGCTTGGCCAGGGCCCCCGCTATCAGGCCCAGCACGATCCACGCGATGATGCTCATACGTCTCTCCTGTCATCGGCGCGACGACCCCGTCCGCCCTGCCTCGAAGGACGCCGGCTCCCGCCCACCGGTTCCGGCCGCCACGGAGGAGCGACCCAGGACCGCCGCCGGGCGTGGCACCCTCACCGCAGCGCCCGGCCATGGGGATACTGCGGCCATGCACATCCTGCTCGCCGCCGCCGGATCCCGGGGCGACGTGGCCCCCTTCACCGGCCTCGGCACCCGCCTCCGGGCGGCCGGCCATCAGGTGGCCGTCGCCACCCACACCACCTTCGCCGACTCGATCCGCGCCGCCGGGCTCGAATTCCGCCCGCTGCCGGTCGACCCGCGCTCCGAACTCGCCTCCACCCACGGACAACGCCTCCTCGAGGCTGGAGGCGGACCAGGCGTGGTGCTCCAAGTCATCCGCCTGGGACGGCGGTTCATGCCCGCGCTCGGGGACGGCATCGCCGACGCCACCGCGCTAGGCACCGACCTCCTGCTCACCACGAGCACCACCACCGCACTCGGCCAGGTCGCCGCCGAGGCCGCGGGCATCCCCAGCATGGGGCTGTTCCTCCAACCGCTCGCGCCCACCCGCGAGTTCGCGCCCGCCGTCACCGGCACACGCTCCCTCGGCGGCCCCGGCAACCTGCTCGCCGGCCGAGCCGTACAGGCCGCCGCCGACCAGCTGTTCGCACCCGCCGTCCGCGCGCTGCGCCGCCGCCTCGGCCTGCCGCCGCGCCGCATCGCCCACGCCCGGCGCAACCACCCGGTCCTGCACGGGTTCTCGGCCGCCGTCATCCCGCGTCCGGCCGACTGGCACCCGAACCTGGACGTCGCCGGGTACTGGTGGCCGCCCCACGAGCCGCAGTGGCAACCGCCGGCCCGGCTGCTGGACTTCCTCGCCGCCGGACCGCCGCCGGTCTTCGTCGGCTTCGGCAGTCTCGTCGTGC
This sequence comes from Streptomyces kaniharaensis, assembly GCF_009569385.1. Lineage (NCBI taxonomy): Bacteria > Bacillati > Actinomycetota > Actinomycetes > Kitasatosporales > Streptomycetaceae > Streptomyces > Streptomyces kaniharaensis. The sequence continues at coordinate 5,129,747 of NZ_WBOF01000001.1, read as the reverse complement.
CAGACCCCGAACGGCTCACCGCCACCGTCCTCACGGCCGTCCGGGCCGCCCGGGTGCGCGCCATCCTCCAATCGGGCTGGAGCGGGCTCGTCGCCGGGGACACCGATGACGTCCTCACCATCGGCGACGTCCCGCACGAGTGGCTCTTCCCGCGCGTGGCCGCCGTGGTCCACCACGCGGGCGCGGGCACCACCGCGGCCGCCCTCCGCAGCGGCACGCCCGCCATCCCGGTGCCCGCCCAGCTGGACGCCCCGTTCTGGTCCGCCCGCCTGGCCAGCCTCGGTGTCTCCCCGGGCCCGGTCCCACTCCGCGGCCTCACTGCCGACCGCCTGGCCACCGCGATCCGCCAGGCCCTCGACGACCCCCGCTACCGCGACCGCGCCGCATCGGTGGCCGCCACCCTGGCCGCCGAGGACGGCACCGCGAAGGTCCTCGGCGCGATCGACCGGCTCGTGGGCTGAACGCCCCGCGGATCCAGGGTCGCGGGCCTCACGGATGCCTGGCGGCGAATGACAACTGACAGCCGACAGATAACAGATTTCGAAATCTGTCAGCTGTCAGTTGTTCCCCGTCAGTCCGCCCCCGCCCGTCTCCCCCAGCCGAGCGCCGCATACAGCACGAACGCCACCCCGAACCCGACCGCCCACCCGTAGTCGGCCAGCGGCTTGAGCGCCGGCAGCAGCCCGCCCGCCGGAAAGGGTCCGCCGTACGAGCCGCCGACCGCGAGCACGCCGCCGGCCACCAGCGCCGCCACGGCCCGCCAGTTCCACCCGCCCCGGTACCAGTACGCCCCGCCCGGCCGGTACAGCTCGGCGAGTTGGAGCCGGGTGCGCCGCAGCACCCAGTAGTCGGCGATGAGGACCCCGGCGACCGTGCCGAGCAGCCCGCCGACCACGCCCAGCCAGGTGAAGATGTACACGTGTGGGTCGGAGATCAGCTTCCACGGGAAGATCGCGATCCCGACCACACCCGTAACAAGCGCCCCCGTACGGAAGTTGACGAGCCTGGGCAACAGGTTGGCGAGGTCGTACGCCGGCGAGACGACGTTGGCGGCGATGTTCACCGACAGCGTCGCGACCAAGACGGTGAACAGCGCGAACAGGATGCCGACCGTACTCTCCATCTTCGCGGCGAGCTGGATCGGGTCCCACACCGGCTTGCCGTAGACGGCCTGCGAGCCGGACGTGACCAGCACGGACAGCAGTGCGAACAGCGTCATCGTCGTCGGCAGGCCGAGCGCCTGTCCGCGGATCTGGGCGCGCTGGCTGCCGCCGAAGCGGGTGAAGTCGGGGATGTTGAGCGAGAGGGTGGACCAGAACCCGATCATGCCCATCAGTGCCGGGAAGAAGACCTTCCAGAAGCTTTCGCCCCAGCCCAGCTTGGACGGCTGGTCGAGCAGCGGACCGAAGCCGCCCGCCTTGACGGTCATCCACACGAGCAGCGCGAGCGCGCCGACGATGACGAACGGCGCGGCCCAGTTCTCGAAGCGCCGCAGTGTCTCCATCCCCCGGGCGATGATGGCCATCTCGATCAGCCAGAAGACCAGGAACGACAGCCACTGTGTCCACGGGTAGCCGCCGATCTCCCCTGCCGTGCGCCAGGATTCGCCGAGCAGCTTGCCCGCGAGGAGGAAGATGCCCTCGCCTCCGATCCATGTCTGGATGCCGAACCAGGCGCACGCCACGGCCGCCCGCACCAGGGCGGGCAGGTTGGCGCCGCGCAGCCCGAAGGAGGCGCGGGCGAACACCGGGAACGGGATCCCGTACTTGGTGCCGGCATGGCCGGTGAGCAGCATCGGCACGAGCACGATCAGGTTGGCCAGGGCAATGGTGAGCACGGCCTGTTTCCAGTCCATGCCGAGCGCGACGAGGCCCGAGGCGAGCGTCCAGGACGGGATGTTGTGGGCCATGCCGACCCAGAGCGCGAGGAAGTTGTAGGTGGTCCAGGTGCGCCGCTCCACCGGGACGGGCCGCAGGTCGTCGTTGGTGAATCCGTTGGGGGGCAACTCCCCCGAGGCCGGGTCGAGTTCGACCCGGCCGTCAGGGTGCTGCCGCTGTCTGCCGTCGGTGGTCGTGGTGTCGGCCATGGGCACGCTCCCGTCTGTCACGAACACGAACGATGACGTGCGATCGATTGACGCGCGATCGATGACGCACGATCACAGGTGCGGGATGACGTCGGCTCCGTAGGCGTCGATGGTGGTCTCGACGGCGTCGTGCATGGCGTAGACGGCGAACTGGTCGACGCCGAGCGAGCGGAGCTGTTCGAGGCGGGCGAGTTGCGCGTCCGCGGGCCCGATGAGGCAGAAGCGGTCGACGATCCCGTCCGGGACGAAGGTGGTGTCGGGGTTCCCGGCCCGGCCGTGGTGGCTGTAGTCATAGCCCTGGCGGCCCTTGATGTAGTCGGTGAGGGCGTCGGGGACGAGGTCCGAGTGCTCGCCGTAGTGGCTGACCAGGTCGGCGACGTGGTTGCCGACCATGCCGCCGAACCAGCGGCACTGCTCGCGGGCGTGGGCGAGTGCGGCGGGCGAGTCGTCGGCGGTGACGTAGGCGGGGGCGGCGACGCAGATGGTGAGGGCCTCCGGGTCCCGGCCGGCTTCGGCGGCGGCGGAGCGTACCGCCTTGATCATGAACTCGGTGAGGTACGGATCGGCCAACTGAAGGATGAAACCATCAGCTTGATGGCCCGTCAGTGCCAGCGCCTTCGGCCCGTACGCGCCCATCCAGACCGGCAGCGAACCTCCGGGGCGCACCCAGGGCAGGTGCATCTCGGTGCCGTCGACCTCGACGGTGCGCCCCTCGGCCAACTCCTTGATGACGCGCATGGCTTGGGAGAGCCGGTCGAGCGTGGCGGGGTGGCGTCCGGCGACGCGCATGGCGGAGTCACCGCGGCCGATGCCGCAGACGGTGCGGTTGCCGTACATGTCGTTGAGGGTGGCGAACAGGGAGGCGGTGACCTCCCAGGTGCGGGTGGAGGGGTTGGTGACCATCGGGCCGACGGTCAGGCGCTGCGTCTCGGCGAGGATGCGGCTGTAGATGACGAAGGGCTCCTGCCACAGGACGCAGGAGTCGAAGGTCCAGCCGTAGCTGAATCCGGCCTGTTCGGCGCGGATCATCCGGTCGATGAGCAGGCGGGCGGGCGGGTCGGTCTGCAGGACGAGGCCGATGTCCATGAGTGGCTCCGGGGAGAGTGAGGCGTGGCGGAGGCTGGTCTGTAGCCGTCAGGTGAGGTACTGGCAGGTGTCGCGCCGCTGGAAGGCGCCGTGTCCGGCCCGGCCGAGCCAGGTGCCGTCGTCGAGGACGACGGTGCCGCGCGAAAGCACCGTCCGCGCACGACCTGCGAGTTGGCGTCCCTCGTAGGCCGAGTAGTCGACGTTCATGTGGTGGGTGGCGGCGGAGACGGTCTGCACCGCGGTGGGGTCGTAGACGACGATGTCGGCGTCCGCGCCTGGCGTGATGGTGCCCTTGCGCGGGTGCAGGCCGAACATCCGGGCCGGTGTGGTGCAGGCGATCTCGATCCAGCGGCGGCGGGTGATGTGTCCGTCGACGACGGCCTGGTGGAGCAGGTCCATCCGGTTCTCCACGCCGGGCAGGCCGTTGGGGATCTTCGAGAAGTCGCCGCGGCCGAGCTCCTTCTGGCCGGCGAAACAGAACGGGCAGTGGTCGGTGGAGACGACCTGGAGGTCGTTGGCCCGCAGTCCGCGCCACAGCGCCGCCTGGTGCTCGCGCGGCCGAAGCGGCGTGCTGCACACGTACTTGGCGCCCTCGAAGCCGTCGGCGCCGGTCTCGGCGAGGTTGTCGGTGGAGAGGAACAGGTACTGCGGGCAGGTCTCGCCGAAAACGTTGAGGCCTGCGTCGCGGGCCTGGGCGAGTTCGGCGAGGGCGGAGGCGGCGGAGACGTGGACGACGTAGAGCGGGCTGCCGGCCACCTGGGCGAGTTTGATGGCGCGGTGGGTGGCCTCGGCTTCGAGGAGTTCCCGGCGGACCTCGCCGTGGTAGCGGGGGGCGGTGTGCCCGGCGGCGAGGGCCTGTTCGACGAGGACGTCGATGGCGATGCCGTTCTCGGCGTGCATCATGATCAGCCCGCCGTTGGCGGCGCCGCGCTGCATGGCGCGCAGGATGCGGCCGTCGTCGCTGTAGAAGACGCCGGGGTAGGCCATGAACAGCTTGAAGGAGGTGGATTCGCCGGAGTCGACGAGCGCGTCCATCTCCTTGAGGACGCCGTCGTTCACGTCGGAGACGATGGTGTGGAAGGCGTAGTCGATGGCGCAGTTGCCGTCGGCCTTGGCGTGCCAGGCGTCCAGGCCCTCGCGCAGGGACGCGCCGACGGGCTGGACGGCGAAGTCGACGATCGTGGTGGTGCCGCCCCACGCGGCGGCGCGGGTGCCGGTCTCGAAGGTGTCGGAGGCCGCGGTGCCGCCGAAGGGCAGTTCCATGTGGGTGTGCGCGTCGACGCCGCCGGGGATGACGTAGTGGCCGGTGGCGTCGATGACGGTGTCGGCGGTCCAGGCCTCGGCGGCGGCGCTGCCCGTGGTGGCGAGGGCGGCGACGCGTTCGCCCTCGATGAGGACGTCGGCGTGGAGTTCGTCGGCGGCGGTGATGACGAGGCCGCCGCGGATGACGGTGCGCGCGTTCGGGTCGCGGGTGGTCATCGGGGTGCTCCTCACGCCTCGCCGAGCGGCCCGTAGGCGTCGGGGCGGCGGTCGCGGTAGAACGCCCACTGCTGGCGGACCTCCTCGATCAGGCCGAGGTCGAGGTCGCGGACGACGAGTTCCTCCTCCTTGTCGGAGGCGACGTCGCCGACGAACTGGCCGCGCGGGTCGACGAAGTAGGAGGTGCCGTAGAAGTCGTTGTCGCCGTACTCCTCGGTGCCGACGCGGTTGATGGCGGCGATGAAGTACTCGTTGGCGACGGCGGCGGCGGGCTGTTCGAGCTGCCATAGGTAGGCGGAGAGACCCCGGCTGGTGGCGGAGGGGTTGTAGACGATCTGGGCGCCGGCGAGGCCGAGGGCGCGCCAGCCCTCGGGGAAGTGGCGGTCGTAGCAGATGTAGACGCCGACCCGGCCGACGGCGGTGTCGAAGACCGGCCAGCCGAGGTTGCCGGGCTTGAAGTAGTACTTCTCCCAGAAGCCCTTGACCTGCGGGATGTGGTGCTTGCGGTACTTGCCGAGGTAGCTGCCGTCGGCGTCGATGACGGCGGCGGTGTTGTAGTAGATCCCGGTCTGTTCCTCCTCGTAGACCGGGACGACGATGACGAGGCCGAGTTCGCGCGCGAGGTCCTGCATCCGGCGGACGGTGGGACCGTCGGGGACGGGCTCGGCCCAGCGGTAGTGCTCGGGCTCCTGGACCTGGCAGAAGTAGGGGGAGTTGAAGACCTCCTGGAAGCCGATGATCTTCGCGCCCTGGGCGGCGGCCTCTCGGGCGTACCGCTCGTGGAGGGCGATCATGCTCTCCTGGTCGCCGGTCCAGCGGGTCTGGACGAGCGCGGCACGGACGATCTGCGACATGGGTACCTCCGCAACTCCGCGGCCCGGCCGTTGGGGGTCGGGTCGGCGGTCCGATGGTTGACGGGGTGGATCTCGCCTGCGGGTCTACAGGCTGGTCGGCGGTGCTGGTCCACGCACGCACTGTCTACGTGCGTAGAAAGCGATCTGTAGACCGTAGGCCGGGCCTTGGTGGCCTGACAATACGTTGGACGCAACGCGTCCGGGGCGATCCTGTTACGCGGACACGCGGGTCCTCCTGGATGGGATGAAACGGTCATCTACCCCGCGAGTGCGCTCCTTACTCATTCGAGTGAAACAGGGCGTTCGGTGTGCGGGATCGGGCCCCGCGGGGTAAAGGGCGCGTGGACGCCGCCGCGGACGGTCACCGGGCGGCAGCGCAGAGCGACATCGCCCGGGTCGCGGGCCCGGACAGGGGGTGGTGGACATGACGGCGACGACGGCTCAAAGGACGGCGGCCCTCAAGGCACCGCCCGAGCGTGGCCTCAATCGGCTGCTGACATGGGCTCGGCGCACCGATCCTGCCGTCCGTCGGCCCGCCGTACCGGCGTGGGCGGGCCTGCTGCTCACGCTCGGCGCCCTGCTGCCCGTGGGAACGGGCGGATTGCTGTTCCGTCACCTTGCTCCGAACGTCGAGGGGGTGGCGCTCCAGCTGGCCGGGTCCCGGGTGGCCGCCGCGGGCTTGGTCGGCGGGCGGGGCGAGGAGCACCTGGCCGCACTGCGGGCCGACGCCTGGCTGACCGGCGGCGCCGCCCTGACACTGTCGGCCGCCGCCCTGCTCGGCGGGTACGTGCTCGGCCGGGCGCGCTGGCGGCTCACCGCACTCGCCGCCGGTGGCGCCGGGCTGCTCGCAGCCTGCTGCGGCCTCGCGGCGGACGCGCTGCTCGCGAGCGAGGTCGACGGCCTCGCGTCGCCACACGGCTCCGACGCGCCGTTCGCCGCCGCGACGGCGCTCGCCACCATCAGGTGGCTGCTGTTGCTGTCCGCCGGGCCGATCGCGGCGGGCGTCCTCGCCGTCACCGCCGCCCGCGCCGTTCGCGGGCTCCGGGCCCGCCCGCCCGTGGCCGAGGGCGACGGGTCCCCCGACCGGCCCGCGCTGATCCCGCCCTGGCCGGTGGCCACCGCGAACGGCGGGCACTGGCCGCCCGGCCCGGGAGAGGGCGATCCCGACACCCATCACACCCGCTGGCGCGACGGTGCCCGGGTGCCGCCGGGGCGCGAACCCGCCGAACTCGGCTTCTGCGCCTCGGGCGGCGGCATCCGCTCGGCCTGCGTCACCCTCGGCGCGCTCCAGTCGCTGCGGCCGTGGCTGAAACGCGCCCGCTACCTGGTCTCCGTCTCCGGCGGCGGCTACGCCGTCGGCGCGATGCAGCTCGCGCTCAGCGACTCCGCGCCCGGCAGCCCGGTGCGCGCCGTCTCGGGCCTGACGGCCGACACCGTGCTGGAGCCCGGCTCACCGGAGGAGGACCACCTCCGCCGACACAGCAAGTTCATCGCCGACGGCGCGGGCGAGTGGCTGGTCGCCCTCGGGACGCTGCTGCGCGGCGTCATCTCGGCGTTCACCCTGCTGCTCGCCGCCGTCCTGGTGCTCGGCCTCGGGCTCAGCCGGTTCTACCACCTCGTGCCGCTCACCCGCCTGGACGGCCTGGCGGCGATCGGTCTGACTGCGGGCGGCACCGGTGGCGACGGCGGTGCCGGTTCGCCGGGCGCGCTGGAGTTCCGCGCGCCCGCCCTCGTCGCCCTGGCCGCGCTGCTGGCCACCGCCGCCGTGTGCTGGTTGCTCTGGCTGTTGGCGTTCCCGCCGCTCGGCTGGGACGCCCTGGTGCCGCGCATGCTCCGCCGGCTGTTCCACGGCGCCCTGGTGCTGGCAGGTCTGCTGGCGGCCGGGGTGCTGGTGGTGCCGGGGCTGGCGTGGGGCGCGGTCGAGCTCCAGCAGGCGCTGGCGGCGGGCCCGCAGCTGACGGGCGCCGGGCTCAGTCTCACCGTCGTGCTCAGCTACCTGGCGCTGCTGCTCGGCATACTCTGGCGCGACCGCCGGACGATCCGCCGGGGCGCGTCCGCCGTCGCCGGGGCGCTGCGCGGGGCGGGCCGGATCGGTGGCAGTCTCACCGCCAACCTCCCGCAGTACGTGGTGGCGTGGGCGGCGCTGGCCGCGCTGTCGGCGGGGACGCTGCTCGCGCTGGGCTGGGCGGTCGCCACCGGGTACGCGTGGCCGACGTCCGTCCAGGTGCTGCTCCCGCTGGTGCTGGGCGCGGTCGGGCTCAACCTGGACCAGACATGGATGAGCCTGCACCCGTTCTACCGACTGCGGCTGGCCTCGGCGTTCGCGGTCCGCCGGGTCGCCGAGGGCGGCGCGGTGGTGGCCCGTCCGTACGACTTCTTCCGGGAGCAGACGTGGCTCAGCCACTATGCCGCCCGGCACCCGGACTTCCCGCAGGTGATCTTCTCCGCGGCGGCCAACCTGTCCGGCGACGCCCGTACGCCTCCGGGGCGGCGGGCGGTCTCCTTCACGCTGTCGCACGACTACGTGGGCGGTCCGGACGTCGGCTACGCGCGCACCGACCTGCTGGAGCGGCGCACCCGGCTGCACGTCGCCCGGGATCTCACCGTACAGTCGGCGATGGCCGTCTCCGGTGCCGCGTTCTCCTCGGCGATGGGTCGTCAATCGAGGGTCTACCAAGGCCTTTTCGCGGTCACCAACGCCCGGCTCGGCACCTGGCTGCCCAACCCGGCCGTGCTGGGCGCCGCTTGGTCCGGCACATCGGACTGGCGCCGCCCGACGCAGCCGGCCGTTCGCCGGCTGCCGTACCAACTGCGGGAGCTGACCGGGCGGTTCCCGATGGACGACCGCTTCCTGCTGACCACGGACGGCGGCCACTACGAGAACCTCGGCCTGGTCGAGCTGCTGCGGCACGGCGTGCGCACGGCGGTCTGCATCGACGCCAGCGGTGAGTCCGCGTACGCCGCCGACCTCGCCGCCGCGATCGCCCTGGCCCGCGAGGAGTTGGGCATCGTCATCACGCTGCACGAGCCCGAGCTGCTGATCCCGGGCAGTGCCGCCGAGCAGCCCGCCGCCGTCCGCAAGGAGCGGGACGGCGAGCGGCCGCCGCTGCGCGGGCTGGCGGCGCAGCTGTCCGCGCGGCTCTCGGCCCGGGCGGTGATCACCGGGGACATCCACTACCCGGCACCGCTCGACGGCCTGCCGGGCGGCACGGCGGACGAGGCCGACGGCCGGCACGGCACGCTGGTCGTCGTCCAGGCCGTCCTCACCGCCGGCATGCCGTACGAGCTGCACTCGTACGCGGTGGCCAACGCGGCGTTCCCGAACGACGGCACCAGCGACCAGTGGTTCGACCACCGGCAGTTCGACGCCTACCAGACACTCGGCCGCTACCTGGGCGAGCAGGCGGCGCCGGTGATCGAGGCGGCCCTGGCCGGGCGGCGCCGGGTGGGCGACGGTGGTGCGGGCGGTGCCGGTCCCGTGCCCGCGCAGCCGCCGGACGGCGCGCGTCCGGCGTCGTCCGCGGCGGCTCCCCCGGCCCCGCGGCGCCCGGCCGAGGGCTGACCGGTCAGGGCCGCCTGCCCGGCAGAGTTCTGCTGCCCGGCCGGGCGACCGGATCGCACGACCACGGCGGCTCGCGCGACGCGTTGACCGTCGCCCTCGACGAGCCGGAGGAGCGGTCACCAGGCGGACGGACCAGGGCCTGTTGATCCGCCGCGTCCCGGCGGGCGCAGCCCGCAACCCGCGCCCGCGGTCCTGCACCGGGTTACGGGCGACGGACCCGGACCGCTGGTTCGCCGGCTGGGCGGCGACCGGGCTGGCGATGCGTCAAGGCGACTGAGCGGGCCGTTCTATCCTGTGCGAGCCCGCTCGGCGCGGCCCGTGTCGTGTGCCGGACGGTAAATCAGCGACAGGAGATGATGCAGGTCATAGTCTGATCAGAGTTTCCGCCGGTCCGATGCTGGGCAGCCACGCGGGCGGAGGGACGCCCGGGCAGTTGATCCGACAGACGTCACCGTGGTCCAGGCCACCGCCATCGTTTTGTCGACAAACCGCCATCAACACACAGCCATGGACCGAAAGACCGACACAGGCGCCGCCGCCACGGGGCGCCCGACCGAGGAAACTCCCTGTGATCAGATTCGACGGCGCCGGCAAGCGCCACCCCGACGGCACCATCGCCGTCGAGGGCCTCGACCTGGACGTTCCGAGCGGACGGATAACCGTCCTGGTCGGACCGTCCGGGTGCGGCAAGACCACCCTCCTGCGCATGGTCAACCGGATGGTCGAGCCCTCCTCGGGCCGGGTGCTGCTGGACGGCACGGACGTCGCCGAGCTGGAACCCGCCAAGCTGCGCCGCGGCATCGGGTACGTGATCCAGCAGGCCGGGCTCTTCCCGCACCGCAAGGTGATCGACAACATCGCCACCGTCCCCTACCTACTAGGCTGGGACCGCAGGAAGGCCCGCGCCCGGGCCGCCGAGCTGCTCGAACTGGTCGGGCTCGCGCCCGAGACCGGAAAGCGCTATCCGTTCCAGCTCTCCGGCGGCCAGCAGCAGCGCGTCGGCGTGGCCCGCGCCCTGGCCGCCGACCCGCCCGTGCTGCTGATGGACGAGCCGTTCAGCGCCGTCGACCCCGTGGTGCGCGCCGGGCTCCAGGACGAGCTGCTGCGCCTCCAGTCCGAGCTGCACAAGACGGTGCTGTTCGTCACCCACGACATCGAGGAGGCCGTCCGGCTCGGCGACCAGGTCGTCGTCCTGCGCGCGCAGGGCCGGATCGCCCAGCTCGCCGACCCGCACACCCTGCTCACCGCCCCCGCCGACGACGACGTGGCCGCCTTCCTCGGCCGCGACCGCGGCCTGCGCGGCCTCGGCCTGCGCCCCGCGAGCGCCGTCGACGCCCGCCCGGTGAGCGACGGACTGCGCTACGGCGGCTGGGAGTTGACGCTGGACGACGACCACCTCCCGATCGGCTGGATCGACCGCGACGCCGTCACCGCCGAACTCCACCCGGCCTCCGGCTACCGGCCCGACACCGACACCCTGCGCACCGCGCTGGACGCCGCCGTCCTCTCTCCCGCCGGGGTCGCCGTCGCCCTGGACGCCGACGGCCGGGCCATCGGCACCGCGAGCCGCGAGGCCGTCCTCGCCGCCCTGGCCGTCCCCGGCGACGAGCCGGGCAGCACCACGGACGGAGCCACCGGTGGACGATGAACCGATCGTCCGCTGGTACTGGATCGGCGACCACGTCGGCTACCTCGGCAACCTGCTCGCCGACCACGCGGTGATCGCCCTGCTGCCGGTGCTCATCGGCCTGCTGCTGGCCGTCCCCATGGGCCTGGCCTCCGCCCGCTTCCCCCGGCTCTACCAGCCGCTCGCCGCCGTCTTCAACATCGTCTACGCGCTGCCCGCGGTGGCCGTCTTCATGCTGCTCATCCCGTACACCGGGCTCGCCACCCAGGCCACCGTGATGATCCCGCTCACCTTCTACGCGCTCGCCGTCCTGCTGCCCACCACCGTCGACGGGCTGCGCGCCGTGCCGGACGCCGTCCGGCAGGCCGCCACCGCGATGGGCTACGGGCCGTGGCGCCGGCTGACCACTGTCGAACTACCCGCCGCCGTGCCGTACCTGATCGCCGGGCTGAGGGTCGCCGCGGTGTCCAGCATCTCGCTGGCGAGCGTCGGCGCGCTGGTCGGGCGCGGCGGGCTCGGCTACCTGTTCATGGACGGGTTCCAGCGCACCTTCCCGACCCCGATCGTGGCCGGCATCGCGCTGATTGCCGCGCTCGCACTGGCCGTCGACCTGCTGTTGGTCGGGGCCCGGCGGCTGCTCGCGCCGTGGGCCGTCCGGGAGAAGGGAGCGGGCCGGTGAACTGGCTCTCCTGGATGGGCGACTTCCTCTCCGACCCGGACCACCGCAGCGGGCCGGACTCGATCGCGCAGCGGGTCACCGAGCACCTGCTGTTCTCCGGCGAGGCGCTGCTGTTCGCGGCGCTGCTCGCCATCCCGCTCGGGCTGCTGATCGGCTACACCGGGCGCGGCGTCACGACCGTCACGGCCGTCGCCGGCTTCGCCCGCGCGCTGCCCACCCTGGGGCTTGTCACGCTGGCGGTGCTGCTCGCCGGGGTCGGCGACACGGCGGTGCTGATCCCGCTCGTCGCGCTCGCCGCGCCACCGCTCCTGGTGGCGGCCGTCGAAGGGGTGCGCGGCACCGACCCGGACGTGCGGGACGCGGCGCGCGGCATCGGGCTGACGCACCCGCAGGTGCTGTGGCAGGTCTGCCTGCCGTCCGCGGCGCCGACCCTGCTGGCGGGCCTGCGCACCGCGACCGTCCAGGTGATCGCCACCGCCACGGTGGCCGCGTACGTCGGGCTCGGCGGTCTGGGCCGGTACGTCTTCGACGGGCTGGCCACCCGCAAGTACGCGGTGACCGCGGGCGGCGCGGTGCTCGTGGTGCTGCTCGCGATCGGCGCCCAGCTGTTCTTCGCCCTGCTCGCCCGGTACGCGCTACCACCCGGTGTGCGCGCCCGGCGCCGGGCCCGCTGAACCTCCCTTTTCACCATCCCGGAAGGACATCTGTCATCATGTCGACAATGCGCAAAACCAGGCGCGCCGCTGCCCTCGGCACCCTTGCCGCACTTGCCCTCGGCGCCACCGCCTGCGGCTCCTCCGGCGGGGACCCGCTCGGCGGCGGCTCCTCCTCGGCGGCGGGCTCACCGGCTGCCGGCTCCCCGGGTAGCGGCGGGGCGGACTCGACCGTCGTCGTCGGCTCGGCGAACTTCCCGGAGAACGTGCTGCTCGGCTCGATCTACTCGCTGGCACTCAAGGCCAAGGGCGTCAAGGTCGAGGAGAAGTTCAACATCGGCAGCCGCGAGGTGCTGTACGGGCAGCTGCAGAGCGGGAACCTCACCGTCCTGCCCGAGTACAACGGCGCGCTGCTCGCCTACCTGGACGCCAAGTCCACCGCCGTCACCAAGGAGGACGTGAACGCGGCGCTGTCGAAGGCGCTGCCCGCCTCGCTCGGGATACTGGACTCCTCCCCCGCCGAGGACAAGGACTCGCTCAGCGTCACCCAGGAGACAGCCGACAAGTACGGCCTCAAGAGCATGGCCGACCTCGCCGCCAAGGCGGGCGAGATCGCCATCGGCGGGCCGCCGGAGTTCAAGTCCCGCCGCGAGCAGCAGTTCAAGGACGCCTACGGGCTGTCCTTCAAGGAGTGGAAGCCCACGGGCGACACCACGGCCAACGCGCTCAAGGACGGCACCGTCCAGGTCGGCAACGTGTTCACCACCGACCCGAAGATCGTCCAGCTGAAGCTCGTCCCGCTCGCCGACCCGAAGAACGTGTTCGGCGCGCAGAACGTCACCCCGCTGGTCAACAAGGCCGGCCTGAGCACCACCGCGACCGCCGCGCTCAACGCGGTGTCGGCCAAGCTCGACACGGCTGGGCTGACGGCGCTGATGAAGCGCGTCGCGGTCGACAAGGAGGACCCGTCGGCGGTGGCCAAGGACTGGCTGAAGTCCAACGGGCTCGGCTGACATCCAGCGGCCTCGGCCGACGCCCCACCAGGGCATCCGGTCGGCGGCCCGGGAGGAAGCACTCCCGGGCCGCCGCCCGCCCCCAGGGGATCTTCCCTTCGACGCCGCGCACATGACAGTGTGGCGGAATGCGTATTCGATTCCTCGCCGCCACCCTCACGGCCTTCGCCGCGGTGAGCCTCGCTGCCTGCTCCAGCTCCGGATCGGGCTCCGCCACGTCCACCGCCGCGGCCGGCTCCCCCACCTCGGCCGCCGCGGCCGCCACCGCCTCCGGGACGGCCGCCCCCGCGGCCACCGACGCCACCTCTCCGGCGGCGTCCGCCCCCGTCTCCGCGCCCGCCCCGACCGACGGCTCCCCCGGCGCGTCCGCACCCGCCAAGCCCGCGCCGCCCACCGACGCCGGCCTGCCCGCCAAGCCGGGCAGCGACGTCACCGCCAAGCTGGTCGCCGCGCTGGACGCGATCGACCCGGCGATCGTCGGCGGCAAGCCCGAGCAGGCCGTGGACCGGGCCCGCAACCAGTGCCAGTCGATGTACCAGTTCCCCAAGGACAAGGCGAAGCTGGTCGATCTGGCCAACCAGCGCTTCACCTCCCCCGACCACCCGCAGGGCTTCGGCCCCGACAAGGCCGCGAAGATCAACGACGCCCTGCGCGCGACCCTCTGCCCGCCGGCGTGACCCGGCACGGTGCCCCGCACCGCCCGGTGTCCTGAGCGCCGGGCCGCCCTGGCCGCGTGCCGTCGGCAGGCACGCGGCCAGGGCACCTTGCCCTTCGTTCCGGCAACTCCCCTACCGGAAACGGGAGCTGGGCACCGGGCCGCTCGACCGGCAGCGGTCGCGCGGACCGGTCAGCCAGCGGTCGCGGACCGCGTGCGCAAATGCTGCCAGCGCCTCGTCCGGGTCGGGCGGAGTGTCGCCGTCGCCCTCGTCCTGGACCGGGTCCGCGGCGAGGATCTCGGCCGCCAGCGCCTCGGCGGGCCGCTCGTCGGGCTCGCCGCCGAGCATCTGCCACGGCGGGGCGACCGTCTGGCCGAGCAGGCCGTTCACGTCCGCGGAGACGGGCGGCGTGTCGGTCCAGCAGGTGGCGTGCTCGTACAGCACCTCGCCCACCGCCCGCTCGCGCAGCGCCGCCAGCGTCTCGGGGCCGATGCCGTCGATGTCGTTCAGGTCGTAGGCCACCACCACCGTCTGCTCGGTGCCCGGCCGGTACGGCTGGGCGGGCAGGCCGAGCAGGTCCGCCGCGGCGAGGCCTAGGGCGCGGTCGGCCCGGCCGGGCAACAGCGACACCGACCGCGGGCGGGCGCCGGTCGCTTCGAGGACCAGCCGCAGCCGCTCCAACCCGTGCCGGCACAGCTCGTAGGAGTCCTGCACGAAGGCGTAGCGGCCGGTCATGCCCGCCGCGAAGCCGTACGGGGAGAGGGTGGCGAGCAGGCCGCCGGTGAGGGCGAAGTGCCAGCCGCGCAGGTCCTGGTGGCTCAGCGGGCCGGGCCCGGGTGGGGTTGACCCGCTTGCAGCACTGGGCATGCCGGCAGCAGCGGACTCGACGGCGTCGGCGCGGTCCAGGGCGCGGCGCACCCGGTCGGCGGCGGGCCGCCACTGGTCGTCGGGGCCGGAGAGGCCGTCGAGGGTGGCGCGGGCGGTGGTGCGGTCGCCGGACATCAGGGCGTTGTACGCGAGCAGATAGCGCTCGGGCCAGTCGCGCAGGATCGTCTCGTGTCCGCGCAGCGCGGCGGCCGCCTCGGCGTGCCGCTCCTCGTCCTCGTAGGCGGATGCGAGTTCGCCGAGGATCGGCAGGCGATTGTCGGGCTGGGGCTTGCTGCGACCGAAGAGGCCGCGCTTGGCCTTCTCGCCCTCGCGGACCTCGGCTGCGGCCAGGCGCAGCGCCTCGGCGAGGGCCGGGACGGCGAGGTAGGGGACGCCGCGCTCGACGCAGGCGTAGCCGTACTTGTAGAGGGCGACGGGGCCGGTGGCTCCGGCGGCGAGGCGGCCGGCGGCCTCGGCCAGGTCGTCGAAGTCACTGTCGGCGGCCAGCCGCTGGACCAGCGGGGCAACCTGGGCGGCGGGCACGTCGTCGGCGAGGCTGCGGAGTTCGCGCAGGACGGCGTGCGGGTCGCCGGCTTCCAGGTGGCGCCAGGCGGTGTCCAGCGAGGGGGTCGTCACAGGGGTGTTCCTCCGGGGATGGGAGTCTGGTGGACGCCCGATCATCCCGGACGGGCACCGGCACCCACAAACGGATAATCCTGCCCGGTCGCGACAGGACCACACGGTGGCGAACTGTCAGGCATCTTGACAGACGAGTGGTCGGCGGCTAAACGGCCGACCACACCGGCACCGAGATCGCCGACAGCTGCACGGACGTCAACCAGATCGCGGCCGCCTTCGAGAACGTCATCACCACGTACGACGTCAGCCGTATCGACCTCGACGTCGAGGACAACTCCCTGACCAACACGGCGGGCATCGACCGCCGCAACAAGGCGATCGCGGTGGCGGTGAACCCGAACTCGGCCACGATGGCGGCAGGTTCGCCCGCCTCCGCGAGGATCACGACGGCGGTGACCGCCGGTTCCGCGCAGAGCGTCAACCTGTCGGTGCGCGGCGCCCCGGCCGGCGCCACCGCCACCGTCACCCCCGGCAGCGTCACCGCGGGCGCCAGCGCGACGCTCGACATCAGCACCACTGCGGCTGTGGCGCCTGGGAGTTACCCGTTGACGGTCACCGGGAGCGCCGCCTCCGGCACCCACGCCGCCACCTTCACGCTGACCGTCACCGGCGCCACCCCGCCGCCCGGCGGCCTGGTCAACGGCGGCCTGGAATCCGGCAGCCTCGCCCCGTGGACCTGCCAGAGCGGCGGCGCCGCGGCGACCACCCCGGTCCACTCGGGCTCGTACGCACTGCGGGCCACCCCGACCGGCAGCCGGACCGGCGAGTGCTCCCAGACCGTCACGCTCAAGCCCAACACCAGCTACGCGCTGACCGGCTGGGTACAGGGCAACTACGCCTACCTGGGCGTCAGCGGCGGGGCCAACGCCAGCACGTGGGCCAGTTCCACCGGCTGGACCAAGCTGACCGCCCCCTTCAGCACCGGCGCTTCCGGCACCGTCACGGTGTACCTGCACGGGTGGTACGGCCAGGGCAGCGTCTATGGGGACGACTTCGCGATCACCTGACGGGGGGGGTGGGGAGCAGGTCGCGGGCAAGACGAAGACGGAACAGGTTGCAGGTGACAGGGTTCAGATAACAGATGACAGATTTCAACATCTGTTATCTGTTATCTGCCAGCTGTCCGTTGTCATCTGTTCTGTCACCCGCCCGCTGCCACCGCCGGCTCCCGCCGCGGCCGGCACAGCCCGACGTACGCCGCAACCGCCAGCACCCCGCACGCCAGCACCACCACGGCCAGCAGCACCGCGGACGGCTGCCCGCCGAGACTGCTCAGCGGCGCGACCACCGCCCCGCACAGGAAGTTCCCCGTCCCGAGCAGCGCCGACGCCGTCCCGGCCGCCTGCGGCTCGACCAGACTGAGTGCCTGTGCCGACGAGTTCGGCAGCACCACGCCCATGCTGCCCATCATCACGAACAACGCAGGGCAGACCCCTGGCAGCCCGAGGTCCCACACCGCCGTCACCAGCACCAGCGCCACCCCCGCGGCCGCCGCCACGCCAAGCCCCGCCAGCATCAGCGCGTCCGAGGTGAACCGGCGCGCGAGCACCCGGCCGTTCAGCTGCGTCATGGCGACGAGGGCCAGCGAGTTCGCCCCGAACAGCAGGCTGTAGGTCTGCGGCGACACGTGGTAGGCGTGCTGAAGCACCGTGGACGACCCGCTGATGTAGCCGAACAGAGCCCCGAACCCGAAGGTGCTCGTCAGCATCAGCCCGAGGAACGGCACGTCACGCAGCAGCCCGCCCATCGTCCGCAGTGTGGCCACCAGCCCGCCGCCGGGCCGGGCCTCAGCCGGCAGGGTCTCGCGCAGCGCACCGAACGCGGCCAGGACAAGCAGCAGACCGAGCGCGGTCAGCACGCCGAAGGTGCCGCGCCATGAGGTGACCCGAAGCAGCTGGGCCCCGACGATCGGGGCGAGGATCGGCGCCAGACCTGATATCAGCGTGATCGAGGCGAGGAACCGGAGCATCGCCACGCCCTGGAAGCGGTCCCGGGCAACGGCCCGTCCGATGACCAGACCGGCGGCCCCGGCCGCGCCCTGGACGAAACGGCCGGCGATCAACACCGACAGGGTCGGCGCGAACACGCACACCGCGCTGGCGAGGGTGTAGACGACGAGCCCGGCGAGCAGCGGCGGCCGGCGACCGAAGCGGTCGCTGAACGGCCCGAAGATCAGCTGCCCGGCGGCCACCCCGAACAGCGAGAAGGTGAGGGTGAGTTGCACGGCGGCCGGCTGGGCGACGAGGTCGTCGGCGATCGCGGGCAGGCCCGGCAGGTAGAGGTCGGTGGTGAGCGGGCCGAGCGCGGTCAGCGCCCCGAGTACGGCGGCGGTGCCCCGGCCAGGGCCGTCCGGGCCAGTGACGGAGGCGGCGGGGGCGGTCGACGTGTCGTCGGACGGACCGGCGGTCGGGCCAGGGCCAGGCATGGGGCTCCTTGCTGGACGGACGGGACGGGGCGGGACGGGGCGGGACGGGTTTGTCCACGCTCCGTCCTATCGCAGCCCCGTCCAGCTCCGGCAGTGGGGCCGCCGGGCGGCCTCCTCCACGACCCGCCCGGCTCAGTGCTTGGCGGGCCGCTCCGCGCGCAGGGCCGCCTGGACGGCGGCGCCGTCCTGCCAGGCGTAGAGCTGGTGGCCGTGGAGCGTCACGTTGTAGTGCCCGCAGGTACCGCTGGCCTTGGTGGCGACGCCCTCGGGGAACCAGCCGGCCCTGAGCGACGCCGGCACCCGGTGGACGGCCTTGCCCGGCAGCCCGGCGGTGCACCCGGCCGGCAGCCGCCCCTCGGGGAGAACGGCGCGCAGCAGGCGGTCGTCGCCGGTGGTGGACATCATGTAGCGCACCGAGGAGGCGTTGTCGGGCAGCCAGGCGGGCATCGAGCGGCGGTCGGCCTTGGCCTCGCCGCCGGTGGCGTACGAGGCCTGCACCTGGTGGCGCCCGTCGTACCACTCGGACACCCGTGGGCCGACGGCCACGGTGGCCACGGCGACGGCCATGCCCGTGCCCGCGACTCCGATCGCGACCTTGCTCACGATGCCTTTCATGCCCGCTTGCCCTCTCCATGTCCGTGGTCGGTGCCGTGTTCGGTTCCGAAGGCCGGTCTCGGCTCCGCGTGCGAGTCCGTCTCCGTGCCCGGCCCGCGCGGTCTGCCGACCGGTGTCACCATCCTGGCCCGTGCCACCTCGTCGTTTCGTCACCACGAGGTCGCTTTCACGCCTCCATTCCACGGGGTGGCTTCTCCACCTTCAGAGGTATGTGCCGCTATCCGTCTCGGGCTATGGGCTGCTGCCAGGCCATGCCCGGCCGAAGCATCGCCGAGCCTCGATAGAGCCTCGCTCAGGTCCGGCTCCGGCGCAGCCCGGCGTGCTGCACCCGGAGCATCGGCCCGCAGGTGCGCCCGTCAGAACACCCCTCAGACGGCCGCGGTAACCGGCCGGGCGACCGGGAAGGGACGGCCGTCGAGGGTCCAGTGCGGGTCGATGGGGCGCAGCAGCGAGGCGTACACCTGGGCGGCGACGTCCGGGTGGCGGATCTCCCCGGTGGGCGGGCCGGCCGGGATGTCGTGCCCGGCGCAGGCGACCCAGGCGGTGCGCTCCTCGGCGGTCCGGCCGCCGTGGCCGCCCGCGTCGACGTGGCCGTGGTCGGTGACGACGATGACGGTCCACTGCTCGTCGGCGTAGCCGGTGCGGCCGCGGACGGCGTCGAGCAGGCGGCCGAGGCGTTCGTCGGCGGCGCGCATGGACGCGCGGTACTCGTCGCCGCAGCCCAGGAAGTGGGCGGTCTCGTCGACGGCGCCGAGGTAGACGAAGGAGGCCTCCGGGTCTGCGGTGCCGAGGACGTGGACGGCCTCGCGGGTGACCTCCTCGTCCACGGTCTCCCACGCCTCGGGCGTGTCCTCGGCGGGGGCTATGTAGGAGAGCCGGCCGGGGGCGCGGAACAGCGGGCCGCCGGACTCGTTGATCATCAGCGGGTCCCAGCCGGCCGCGACGAAGGTGCGGCGGCGGTCGCCGCGGTTGAGGCGGGTGGCGAAGTCGGGGAAGACGTCGAGCCGGTTGCCGGCCAGGTGGTTGCCCCACACGCCGTGCTTGGCGGGCTCGACGCCGGTCACGATGGTGGCCCAGCAGGGTCCGGACATGGTGGGGGTGGAGTCCGCCACGGTCACCGGCACGAGGAACCCGGCCGCGGCGACCTCCGTGAGCCGCGGCATCGGCACGTGCTCCAGGTAGTCGTACCGGACGCCGTCGATCCCGACGACGAGCACCCGGGGGCGCGGCCACGAGGCAGTGGGCATGGTGTTCCTTTCGGTCGTAGGCACCGGGTGCACCCGCCGAGGGCGCCGCCGACCGCGCCATGTTTCACCGCCCGCCGTACCGCCCGGTGTCCGGTCACCGAACGCGCGGTGTCCACCGGGTGTCAGGCGGCTGTCCTGACGAACCGCCGGTCGGCGGGTGCGAGAGCGGCCCACGGCCCGGCGGCGCGCAGGACGACGTCCAGGACGCGGTCCGGGTCGGCGGCGTAGCAGTGCGCGAACCACGGCATGTTCGCCTCGACGACGGCCCAGTGCTCGGCCGAGTCATACGGATCGGCGAGCGGCCCGACGTCCAGCGCGACGGCGCTCGGCAGGGTGTCGCCGGCGGCGGCGAGCAGGCGCCGGGCGAAGGCGGTGGCGTCGGCGGCGAGCGGGCCCGGGTCGAGACGGCCGAAGCGGGCGTAGCGGCTGCCGGTGCGGACCTCACCGTCGAGGACGAACAGCCGGTACTCGGCGGCGAACCTCACGGGCTCGCTCACCAGGACGGGCGTGTCGGGGCCGATCCGCTCGCCGGTGCGCGGCAGCCGGGAGCCGTCCGGATAGACGGCGGGCGGCAGTGACTTGTCGGAGGGCGGCTTGACGAAAGCAGGTTCGCGCAGCGTCCAGGCCTCCGCGAGGGTGGTGAGTTCGATCCGGCGGCGGGTGAGCTCGGCGGGGAGCCGGGTGAGCCAGGCATCGTCGGGTTCGAGCAGGGCGAGGCCGAGCGGTGCGGCGACACGCGCGGCGGCGAGCGGGCCGCCGTACCAGTGGACGAGCCGCCCGGTGAGCCGTTCGACGGCGGCGGGGCCGGTGAGCGCGGCGGTGTCGAGGCCGCGGCGGGCGGCGGCCTCGACGAGCAGGGCGGTGGTGCTGGTCTCCTGGGCGCAGGTGAGCAGGACGGGCGCGCTCCTTGCGGTCACTGCTCTGGCCGGAACTCGTGGACGACCTCGATCCGGCCGACGATGTGCCGGTTGAACTCGTCCAACTCCTCGGCCGGTACCCACAGTTCGAGGATGGTCCGGCCGCCGGCCTGCTGCACGGGGTAGCGGGCGAGGAAGGCGGTGTCCACCTCGAAGCGGGTGACGTAGCCGACGCCTGAGGCGGGGACGTTCCAGTCGCGGGCGATGCGGATCGCGTAGTCCTCGTTCAGGACGGGGTAGAAGATCGGCTGGTCGGGCAGGCGGGGAGGCCAGGCGCGCCAGTCGGCGGCCTCGACCAGCGCCAGCTCCTCGGGGCCGGTGGGGCGCCAGAGGGTGGTGGTCGGGGGCGTCTGGGCGTGCTGACCGTTCATGGCAGGGGACGGTAGCCGGGCGCGCACGGGCCCGGCCACCGGTTTTCCCCTGGTGAACGGCCCGTCAGCGGTAGGCGGACTCGCCGGTGATGGCCTCACCGAGGACGAGGGTGTGGATCTCGCTGGTGCCCTCGTAGGTGAGCACGGACTCCAGGTTGTTGGCGTGCCGAAGCACTGGATACTCGGTGGTGATGCCGTTCGCGCCGAGAACGGTCCGGGCGCTGCGGGCGATTTCCAGCGCGGTGCGGACGTTGTTGAGTTTGCCGAAGCTGATGTGCGCCGGACGGGCCGCGCCCTCGTCCTTGAGCCGGCCGATCCGCAGCGCGACCAGGTACGCCTTCTCGACCTCCAGCATCATCTCGACCAGCTTCTGCTGGGTCAGCTGGAAACCGGCGATCGGGCGGTCGAACTGGATCCGACTCTTCGCGTAGTCGAGGGCGGCGGTGTAGCTGTCGCGGGCGGCGCCGACGGTGCCCCAGAGGATGCCGTAGCGGGCCTCGTTGAGGGAGGAGAGCGGTCCGCGCAGGCCGGCGACCCCGGGCAGCACGGCGTCGGCCGGCAGCACCACGTCGTCGAACGCGAGCTCGCTGGTGACGGAGGCGCGCAGCGACAGCTTGCCGTGCACATCGGTGGCGGTCAGACCGCGGGTGCCCTGCTCGACGAGGAAGCCGCGCACGCCCTCCTCGGTCTGCGCCCAGACGACGGCGACGTCCGAGATGCTGCCGTTGGTGATCCACATCTTGCTGCCGGAGAGCACCCAGTCGCCGCCCTTGCGCACCGCGCGGGTGCGCATGTTCGCCGGGTCGGAGCCGAAGTCCGGCTCGGTGAGGCCGAAGCAGCCGATCAGCTCGCCGGCGGCCATGCCCGGCAGCCAGCGCTCCTTCTGCTCCTCGGAGCCGAAGGCGTGGATGGAGCGCATCGCGAGTGAGCCCTGGACGGAGACGAAGCTGCGCAGCCCGGAGTCGGCGGCCTCCAGTTCCATGCACGCGACGCCGTAGGCGACCGCGCTGGAACCGGTGCAGCCGTAGCCGTCGAGGTGCATGCCGAGCACGCCGAGCGCGCCGAGCTCGGGGGCGAGCTCCCGGGCGGGGAAGACTCCGCGCTCGAACCAGTCGCCGATGTGCGGGCGGATCCGCTCGTCGGTGAACTTCCGGACGGTGTCGCGGATCAGCCGCTCCTCGTCGGTGAGCATGTCGCCGACGGCGAGCAGGTCGGCCGGGTCGATCCGGGTCGGCTTCGTCATTGAAGCTCCTTGTGGTCTCGGTGGTCTCGGCGGAGATGCGGCGGGCACTCGGCTGGGTACCGGCGAGTATCGCGCACGCGACCGGGCGGCGGGTGGGCGCGAGCGAGTGAGGAAGGCGACATGGCGGTACCTCAACTCGCCGACGCGGCGCAGGGGCGCGGCGGCAGGACGACGGAACGGGACCGTGGCCGGGGCATGGCGTGCCGGGCGTGCCGGGCGTGCCGGGCGCGTGAACGGCGAACGGATGACAGATAACAACTGACAGATGACAGATTTCGAAATCTGTCATCTGTCAGTTGTTAGTCGTCCACCGTCAGCCCACCCCGCACAACCGGAGCACCGCCGTCGTCGCCGCGCCAGCGACGACGACGGCCGGGAACGGAGCGCGGCGCAGCGCGAGCACTCCGGCGACCAGCACGCCGGCCGGGCGGGCCCACCCCGCGAAGCCGTGCCCCTGGGTGAGCGCGCCGGTGGCGACCAGGGCGACCAGCAGGACGCCCGCGGCAACGGCGAGCAGGTGCCGCAGCCGCTCGGACAGAGCGAGCCGGTGCCCGAGGAGCGGCCCGGCAAGGCGGTAGGCATACGTCCCGGCGGCAAGCAGCAGCACGGCATACAGCGGCATCAACGGACGCCCTCCTTCTCGACGCTGGACACACCCTCCCCGCCCGTGGGGCGCTCGGCCTCCACCCGGGGGCGCCCCGCGAACAGCAGCCCGACGAGCGACAGCAACACCGGCAGCCCCGCCGGCAGGTACGGCGTGGCCGCGACCGCGACGACCGCGCCCGCCACGGCGGCGGTCCGCATGCGGCGGTCCGTGAGCGACGGCAGCACGAGTGCGAGCAGCACAGCCGGGAAGGCGGCGTCGAGGCCGAGCGCGTCCGTGTCGCCGATGAGCCCGCCCGCGGCGGCGCCGAGCAGGACGGACACGTTCCAGACCGTGAACAGCGCGATCCCGCACAGCCAGAACGCGGCCCGGCGGCGGCGCCGCCCCTCCTGCTGGAGGACGAACGCGGCGGTCTCGTCCGTGATGAGCTGTGCGCCCAACAGCCGCCGCCACCACGGCCCGTCGAGCACGTCCGCCACGGTGAAGCCGAACGGCAACAGGCGGGCGTTGAGCACCAGCCCCGTGGCGACGGCAGCGAGCGCGCCGCCCCCGGAGAGCACCACGCCGACGGCAGCGAACTGTGACCCGCCCGCGAAGACGAGGAGGGACATGGCGACCGGCACCCACAGCGGCAGACCGCCGGAGACGCTGATCGCGCCGAAGGAGGCGCCGACGAGTGCGTCGGCCAGGCAGACCAGAGCGATGTCACGGAGGGTGGCATGCTCCAGTGTTCGAAGGAGCGAACGCATGTCCATTAGACTGAACCCAATGCACTCGTTCGTCAAGGCGAACATGTGGACCGACAGGGCGAACGATCGGCAGCGCGACCGAGCGGCCGGTGCAGCGCCCCGCGCACGTGGCACCATGAGCAGCGCCGAGGCGGGGCACGAACCAGGAAGCGCGAAGCGGGAGAGAGCGTGAGTGGCGAGCATGAGTGACCGAACCCCCACCCCACCCGCGGGCTCCGGCACGGAGCTGATCGGCTTGATCGCCGCGTCGATCCGGCGCGAGCGCGAGCGCAGTGGGCTGTCGATGGCCGAGCTGGCCCGGCGGGCGGGGATCGCCAAGTCGACGCTCTCCCAGCTGGAGTCGGGCGCGGGCAACCCGAGCGTCGAGACGCTCTGGGCGCTCGGCGTGGCGCTGAACGTGCCGTTCAGCCGGCTGGTCGACCCGCCGCGCCCCGCGGTGCAGGTGATCCGTGCCGGCGAGGGCCCGGTCACGCACTCCGAACGGGCCGACTACGCGGCCACCGTGCTGTCCTCCTGCCCGCCGAACGCCCGGCGCGACATCTATCGGATCGAGGCGCAGCCCGGCGAAACCAGGGCGTCCGATCCGCACATGCCCGGCACGGTGGAGCACGTGCTGCTCGGCGCGGGCCGGGCGCTGGTCGGCCCGACGGACGCCCCGGTCGAGCTGCGCCCGGGTGACTACGTGAGCTACCCGGGCGACGCCCCTCACGTGTTCCGCGCCCTTGCCCCGGACACCCTGGCGGTGATCGTGATGGAGCACATCTGACGACACCGCCTGACGTCCAGTCAGAGCGATTTGCCTACTTCAACAGCGCGTCCAGGAAGGCATTTCCGAACACCCGGTGCGGGTCGTGCCGGTTCAGGACGTCGATCGCCTCGTCCCAGCCGGGCCCGCCGCCGTCGCGAAGGCTCGCGGGGATGACCCGGCCGAGCACGTCAGGGTCGGACCAGACCGCGTCGGTGGTGTACGCCCAGCCCTTGGACCACTCGACGCGCAGGCCCGCCCGGGTGCCGTCGAAGGTGCGCAGCAGCCCCTGCTCCAGCTCGCGGGCGAAGCGCTCCAGGCCGGGGGTGCCGGGAAGCGCGAGGACGTCGAGCCAGACGGCGGTGTCCCACTCGGGGCGGTCCGGGCGCGGGCGGAGCGCCGACAGCAGCGGCGGCCGGGCGCCGGGGACGCCGGCGCAGACCGGGTCGTCCAGACCGGTGACCCGGATCTCCACCGCGCCGTTCACCGGGTACTCCCCGCGCGCCTCGTACTCGGCGAGCAACTGCCGGTAGTGGGCTGCGAATTCGCTGACAACCCACTGCAGGTCGTCGCGCTTGACGAGGACCGCGTAGCCGTTGGCGGTGACCCGCAGCGTGGTGGGCCGGACGTACTGCAGCAGGTTGCGCGAGGGGCCCCAGAGGTCGGAGCGCAGTCCGCCGGCGAGCAGGTGGGTGAGCAGGTCGCCGGTGAGCAGGTCGCGGAGCAGGCCGCCGGAGAGGAGGACGTCCGAGAGGTCCCCGGTGAGCGCCACTTTGGCGATGAGGTACTGGAGTTGGCCGAACAGCGGGGCCGATCCCCAGGCGCCGGAGACGATTTGGCCGGCGAGCCGGGCGACGGGTTCCGGAATGCTGTCCGAGAAGGGGTAGTTGTAGGGCTGGTCGACGGCGCGGGCGGCGAGCGGCTTGGCCGGGGCGACGCTCCAGGTCTTGAGCCAGGGGTACTCGGTGTAGGGGAACCAGATCGCTTCGGCGCGGCCGTCGCGGTCGACGAAATCGGCGAAGGTACGCGGGCCGCCACCGGGGCCACCGCCGAGGATGCCACCCAGCAAGCCACCGTCGCCGCTGCCACCGCTGCCCGCACGGGCGAAGAGTTCGCTCGCCGGGATGTCGAGGCGGCTGACGCATCGCAGCGGCCGGTCGGCACCGGCCCGCAGCACGACCTCGGTGAGGAACGCCCGGCCCAGGTGGACCAGGAAGGCGGCGCTGTCGGCCTCGGAGCGGTCGAAGGTGCGCAGGGTGTAGCGGCCACTGGCGGGGTCGAGGACGACGGCGGTGAGGCGGGTGACCTGGTTGCTGACCGAGCCGTAGCCGTGCCCGTCCGGGCGGGTCTCGCCGGCGGCGGGGACGGCGGTGCCGTGTCCGCCGATGGCGAGGACGCCGCCGACGGTGAGCTCGCCGGGGGCAGGGCACGAGGTGAGGCCGAGACCCCGGCCGGCCAGGTGGGCGAGCAGGTTCTCCATGGTGGCGCCGGTCTGGACGCGGACCGCGGTGGGCGACTCGGCGGTGATCCCGGTGAGGTACCGGCTGGTATCGACGAGGAGGACGCGGGCGCTGTCGGGTGTCCCGTTGGCGACGGTCAGTGGGGCCCACGTGTGCCGGTAGCCGGTGGCGCGAAGCCGCCAGCCGTTGGCATGCGCCCAGTCGGCGAGGACGGGGACCTCCTCGGGGGTGCGGGGCGCGCACGTCCACAGCTGGTCGGTGCGGATCTCGCCGGACCAGTTCTGGAAGACCCGCTGGTACAGCTCGGTGCCGGCGGGAAGCCCGGGCGGCACGGTGTCGGCGGCCTCGGCGCTCTCCGGGCCGACGGTGCCGCGCAGCAGCCACGCCCCCGCGCCGAGCCCGGCCGACGCGCCGAGCAGTCGCCGACGGGTGAACCCGCTCCCCCGTACCTCACCACTGCTCGCGCCGGCCCCATGCTGTGCCGTGGTCATCCGTCCGCCCCCCTGTGTCGGTAGCCCCGGGCCGAACGAACCGCGGGCCGGGCGGACCGGTGTCCGCCCGGCCCGGGCAGGAGCGTACGAAGCGGCGCACGGCCGTTTGAAGCGTCCCAGCTGGCCATTCACTCGTACGAGTGATCACAGTCGGCACCCATGGCCACTCAACGCGGCGCGACCAGGGCGGCCTCCGTAGCGCTGTCACTGCGCGGCCGCCGAGTCCGGCAGGTAGACCTCGTCCTTCATCGGCCGACCGCCCGCTCCCCGCGAGTGGTTGCGCGGGCCGCCGGAAATACCCGGGGCCCGCGCGCCGCTGTCGAGATGGGAGAGCGTTCAGGACAGTTCAGTTCGGAACGGTTCAGTTCAGGAGGCGCAGCGCACGATGGGTGACCAGCAGGACCAGGGCCAAGACCAGGGCCTCGGACAGCAGCACGGGCAGGACTACCGGATCGAACACGACTCGATGGGCGAGGTCCGGGTGCCGGCGGCCGCCAAGTGGCAGGCGCAGACACAGCGGGCGGTGGAGAACTTCCCGGTGTCCGGCCAGCGGCTGGAGCGCGCGCACATCGCCGCTCTGGCCCGGATCAAGGCGGCGGCGGCCCGCGTGAACGCCCGGCTCGGCGTGCTGGACGAGGAGACGGCGGGGGCGATCGCGGCGGCGGCCGAGGAGGTCGCGGAGGGCCGCTGGGACGACGAGTTCCCGGTGGACGTCTTCCAGACCGGCTCGGGCACCTCGTCCAACATGAACGCGAACGAGGTGATCGCCACCCTGGCCGGCGAGCGGCTGGGCCGGCCGGTCCACCCGAACGACCACGTCAACGCGAGCCAGTCGTCCAACGACGTGTTCCCGTCTTCGATCCACGTCGCCGCCACCGCCGCCGTCACGCACGACCTGATCCCGGCCCTGGATCACCTGGCCGAGGCTCTGGAGCGCAAGGCGGCCGAGTTCGCGCAGGTGGTCAAGTCGGGCCGGACGCACCTGATGGACGCGACGCCCATCACCCTCGGCCAGGAGTTCGGCGGCTACGCGGCGCAGGTCCGCAACGGCCGGGAGCGGCTGCTCGCGACGCTCCCCCGGGTCGCCGAACTGCCGCTCGGCGGCACGGCGGTGGGCACCGGCATCAACACTCCGCCCGGCTTCCCGGCGGCCGTCATCGAGGAGGTGGCCCGCGCCACCAGCCTGCCGCTGACCGAGGCCCGGGACCACTTCGAGGCACAGGGAGCCCGGGACGCCCTGGTCGAGCTGAGCGGCCAACTGCGCACGGTCGCGGTCGGGTTCACGAAGATCGCGAACGACCTGCGGTGGATGGGATCGGGCCCGCGCACCGGCCTGGGCGAGATCAACCTGCCGGACCTGCAGCCCGGTTCGTCGATCATGCCGGGCAAGGTGAATCCGGTGCTGCCCGAGGTGGTGCTGATGGTCGCCGCTCAGGTGGTCGGCAACGACGCCACCGTCACGCTGGCCGGCGCGAGCGGCAACTTCGAGCTGAACGTGATGCTCCCGGTGATCGCCCGGAACGTGCTGGAGTCGGTGCGGCTGCTCTCCAACAGCGCCCGGCTGCTCGCCGACCGGACGGTGGACGGCATCACCGCCAACGTCGAACGGGCACGGGAGTACGCGGAGTCCTCGCCGTCGGTGGTCACCCCGCTGAACCGGTACATCGGGTACGAGGAGGCGGCGAAGGTCGCCAAGCAGGCGCTGGCCGAGCGGAAGACGATCCGTCAGGTGGTTGTCGAGCGCGGCTACCTGGAGGCGGGCAAGCTCACCCGGGAGCAACTCGACGAGGCCCTGGACGTGCTGCGGATGACACACCCGTAGCGCGGCCCTCGGAGAACGTGCGCCGGGGCGCGGAGGGTGGTTCGGCCCTCCACGCCCCGGACGCGGGCCGTGGGGAAGGTCAGCCCTTGGCGCGGCCGGCCCGGCCGAGCCGCATCGCTGCTCCGTTCGCCGTGATCGTGGCCATCGAGAGCGCCGCGAGTCCGAGCAGGAACATCACGGTGCCGACGATGACGCAGGTTGTGATGTTCTTGCCCCGCGCGGGCGATCCGGAGATGGCCCAGGGGGAGATGATCGTCCAGACGCCTAGCGCGGCTGCCGCCCAGGCTCGTGCGTGGGTACGTTCGTAGGCCGACCCGTATCCGGCCATCAGCGCCGTGTAGGCCAGGCCCACGATCAGGCAGGTCACGGTCAGCGGGGTGAAGGGGAAGAAGCCGACGATCCAGGGCGATGCTGCCAGGAAGAGGCCGGCCAGAACGGCCAGGGCCTCCACGCCCTGGGCGCGGGGGGTCAAGGTGACCCGCTCGTAGTGTTCCCGGAGTTCGACGATGTCCGGGTGGTGCTCCATGCCCGTTGGCATATGGGTTGCCACCGATACCACCTCCTGTGGTTCGGACCATGGAAGGCGCTTGCCCCGTACCCATTCTGGCGCTTCTCTAACGTTTTGCACCTAATCGTCCCAAATGATCGATAACCATCCGATCACGCCGGTGACCTGCGTCTCACCACTCCGGGCGCCCATTGCCTATGCAACTCGTTGCATAGGAAGATGCCGGTCATGGCACTGGAGCACGCGATCCTCGTCTCACTGCTGGAGCAGCCCGGCTCCGGCTACGAGCTGGCCCGGCGCTTCGACCGCTCCATCGGCCGCTTCTGGACCGCCACCCACCAGCAGATCTACCGGGTGCTGCGGCGCATGGAGGCGGACGGCTGGATCGCCGCCGAGGAGGTCGCCCAGGACGGCCGCCCGGACAAGAAGGTGTACTCGGCGGCGGGGCCCGGACGGGCGGCGCTGTCCGACTGGCTGCGCGAACCGGTCGAGCCGGAGACCGTCCGGCACGAGCTCGCGGTGAAGATCCGCGCCGCCGCCTTCGACGACCCGGCCGCACTGATCTCCGAGGTCGAGCGCCACCGGGACGGCCACGCCGCGCTGCTCGCCCGCTACCTGCACGGCGAGCAACGGGACTTCCCCGACCTCACCGCGCTCGACACCACACAGGAACTCCAGCACGTGGTGCTGCGCGGCGGCATCGAGTACGAGCGGATGACCCTCGCCTGGCTGGACGACGTGCTCGCCACCCTGCACCGCCTCACCGCCGACCGTCGCCCCTGACAGTCCGACAGGTGACGGACAGGGGAGAACGAAAGAACGAAGAACGGACAAGGGACGACAGCAGACAGATGACAGAGTCTGAAATCTGAATGCTGTCATCTGTCATCCGTCACCCGTCGCCCCACACCCTCGACCCCGGGAGCCCGTGATGCTCTTCAACCCGCGTACGTACGACCCCGCACAGTTCGACGAGCCGACCCGCCGGCTGCTGCGCGCGACCGTCGACTGGTTCGAGTCCCGCGGCAAGAAGGCGCTGATCGACACCTACATCGACCGCACCTGGTACGCCGACTTCCTCGAATTCGCCGCCAAGGAGGGCCTGTTCGCGGAGTTCCTGACCCCCTCGGCGGCCGACCCGGCCAAGCGCTGGGACACCGCGCGCATCGCCGAGCTGAACGAGATCCTCGGCTTCTACGGCCTCGGCTACTGGTACACCTGGCAGGTCACCATCCTCGGCCTCGGACCGGTCTGGCAGAGCGAGAACGAGGCCGTCCGGGCCCGCGCCGCCCGCCTGCTGGCGGAGGGTCACGTCATGGCGTTCGGCCTCTCCGAGCGCACCCACGGCGCCGACATCTACTCCACCGACATGATCCTCACCCCGGACGGCGAGGGCGGTTTCACCGCGACCGGCTCCAAGTACTACATCGGCAACGGCAACGTGGCCGGCCTGGTCTCGGTGTTCGGCCGCCGCTCGGACGTCGAGGGCCCGGAGGGGTACGTCTTCTTCGCCGCCGACAGCCGCCACGAGGCGTACCACCTGGTCAAGAACGTCGTGAACGCCCAGATGTACGTCAGCGAGTTCCGGCTGGAGGACTACCCGGTGCGCGCCGAGGACGTGCTGCACACCGGGCAGGCCGCGTTCGACGCCGCGCTGAACACCGTCAACGTCGGCAAGTTCAACCTGTGCACGGCCTCGGTCGGCATCTGCGAGCACGCCATGTACGAGGCGGTCGCGCACGCCCACAACCGGGTGCTGTACGGCAAGCGGGTCACCGACTTCCCGCACGTGCGGCGGGAGTTGACCGACGCCTACGCCCGCCTGGTGGCGATGAAGCTGTTCAGCGCGCGGGCCGTCGACTACTTCCGCACCGCCTCTCCCGAGGACCGCCGGTACCTGCTGTTCAACCCGATGACCAAGATGAAGGTCACCACCGAGGGCGAGAAGGTCATCGACCTGATGTGGGACGTCATCGCGGCCAAGGGCTTCGAGGCGGACACCTACTTCGACAAGGCCGCGAAGGACATCCGCGGCCTGCCGAAGCTGGAGGGCACCGTCCACGTCAACCTGGCACTGATCCTCAAGTTCATGGGCAACTACCTGTTCGCCCCGGCGGATTACGCCCCGGTGCCGACCCGGCTGGACGCCACCGACGACGTCTTCCTGTTCCGCCAGGGCCCGGCCCGCGGCCTCGGCGCGATCCGCTTCCACGACTGGCGCAGCGCGTACGACCGGAACGCGCACCTGCCCAACGTCGCCCGCTTCCGCGAGCAGGCCGACGGCTTCTGCGAGTTGCTGCTCAAGCACGCGCCGAGCAAGGAGCAGCAGGCCGACCTGGACTTCCTGCTGGAGATCGGCCAGCTGTTCGCGCTGATCGTCTACGGACAGCTGGTGCTGGAGCAGGCCGAGCTGACCGGCCTGGAGTCGGACGTGCTGGACCAGATCTTCGACGCGCTGGTCCGCGACTTCTCCGCGCACGCGACCGAGTTGCACGGGAAGGCCTCGGCGACGGAGGAGCAGGCCGCCTGGGCGCTCGCGAACGTGCGCCGTCCGGTCTCCGACGCCGAGCGGGCGGCGAAGGTGTGGGCGCGGGTCGAGGCGCTGTCGGACGCGTACGAGATGCAGCCGTAGGTCCTGAGGGCCCGGTGAGACTCGGGGGTGCCGGTCGGCGGACCGGCACCCCCGGTTGCGTCCTCCCGATGAGGGGGTCAGCTGCCGGAGGCCGACAGCGTCCAGATCGCGTAGGCGATGGCGTCGGCCATCCGGCTCAGCGCGGTGTCGTCGATGTTGGCGTTGGTGTCGCAGGCGGCGTGGTAGCAGGCGTCGAAGGGCTGGCCGGCGGTGCCGCCCCATTTGGCGGCCTGACCGGCCGTCTTGATGTAGTCGGCGCCGCTGAACAGCCCGCCGACCCGGATGCCCGCCTCCTGGAAGGGGGCGTGGTCGGAGCGGCCGTCGCCCTCGAAGTCCTGCTCGGTGCTGATGCCACGGGCGGCGAACCAGTCGCGGAACAACGCGTCCAGGGCGGGGTCGTGGCGGTAGGTGAAGTAGCCCGGGTTCGGCGAGCCGATCATGTCGAAGTTCAGGTACGTGTCGATCGCCGAACGATCGTCGGCCGAGAGGTTGTTGACGTAGTTCCTGGAGCCGACCATGCCGTACTCCTCGGCACCCCACCAGGCGAACCGCAGGTGCTTGGTGGGCTTGAGTCCGGCGCGGGAGACGGCCAGCGCGGTCTCCAGGATGCCGGCCGTACCGGAGCCGTCGTCGTTGACGCCCGGACCGGCGGAGACGGAGTCGAGGTGGGCGCCGGCCATCACGACGTGGGCCGCGTCGCCTCCGGGCCAGTCGGCGATCAGGTTGTAGCCGGTCGTGCCGTTCTCGTTGAACTCCTTTACAGCGGTGGTAAATCCTGCCGCATCCAGCTGGCCCTTCACATAGTCGATCGAGGCCTGGTAGCCGGAGGAGCCGTGGGCCCGGTTGCCGCCATTGGCGTCGGCGATGGACTGCAGTCGGGCGAGATGGGCCTTGACGTTGGCGACGGGGATGCCGGGGGCATCCGGAACCGCCTTGGGGGCGAACGGCTTTGCGACGGCCGGAGCGACCGTCGAGGCTGGCACGGGTGCGCCAAGGGCGGAGCTCACGGGGGTGTACAGGGCGGCGGCGAGCAGTCCGGCCAAGGCGGTCGGCAGGGCGGCGCGGTGCAGGCGGAATCCGCGCGGGGTGCGCTCGGTCAAGGGAGGCTCCAGGTTCCGGTGGGGCAGAACGGGGTGGCGAAACCTCGTGGGCGCGCGGGAGTTGAGGGCTCTCGGGCACGAGGCCGGACAGGGCGATACCGGGTGGAACAAGGTGATGCGGAGTCACGACCACAAGGTTGACGCGTCCATGAGGATCGACCTGGGCTCGGAAGCCGTCAAGAGGTACGGCAGTTGGCCGCCACGGAGGCCCATCCCGGCTCCGCGAGAAGGCCATGCCCGTTCACGTTCCCGCCCGGGTTCCCGGAACCCACCGGAGGACGAAGGACAACTGACAGATAACAGATGACAGATTTCGAAATCTGTCATCTGTCATCTGTCAGTTGTTCGCCCCGCTTGTTCCCCGCCCACCCGACGTACGGTGGAACTCGGAGGCCGCACCATGCACGTCACCGGTACCCACTTCACCGACCGCATCGACGCCGGCCGACGGCTGGCAGCTCGCCTGGGGCACCTGGGCGGCCCCGGGACCGTGGTGGTCGCCCTGCCGCGCGGCGGGGTGCCCGTGGCCGCCGAGGTGGCGGCTGCACTCGGCGCACCCCTGGACATCTGCGTGATCCGCAAGCTCGGCGTGCCCTACCAGCCCGAACTCGGCATGGGCGCGATCGGCGAGGACGGCGTCCGGGTGCTCAACGACCAGGTGATGCGCCTGGCCGGAGTCACCGAGGAGCAACTGGCCGAGGTGGAGCGGCAGGAGCGCGCCGAGCTGGAACGCCGGGCCCGCCGCTACCGGGGCAACCGCCCGCCCGCCGACCTGCGCGGCCGGACCGTGATCGTGGTCGACGACGGCATCGCCACCGGCTCCACCGCCCGCGCCGCCTGCCGGATCGTCCGGGCCCGCGGCGCGGCCCGGGTGGTGCTCGCCGTGCCGGTGGCGCCCCGGGACTGGACGGATCGCCTGACCGAGGTCGCCGACGAGCTGGTCTGCGTGGGCACCCCGTCCCCCTTCTTCGCGATCGGCGAGTTCTACGCCGACTTCTCCCAGACCGGCGACGACGAGGTGCTGCGCCTGCTCGCCGAGGCCCGCGGGGACCACCCGCCGGCGCCCGTCGCCGTGGACCGCGAACTGACCGTCCCCGCCGCCGGCGTCAGCCTCGCCGGCCACCTGACCGTCCCCGCCGCCGCTCGCGGCATCGTCGTCTTCGCGCACGGCAGCGGCAGCGGCCGGTACAGCCCGCGCAACCGGTACGTCGCCCGTTACCTGAACCGGGCGGGCCTGGCCACCCTGCTGTTCGACCTGCTCACCGAGGACGAGGAGCCGGACCGCCGCAAGGTGTTCGACGTCGGCCTGCTCGGCTCCCGCCTGACCGCCGTCGCCGAGCACCTGCCTGCCGTCGACGAATCCACCCGGGCCCTCGCCCTCGGTCTGTTCGGCGCCAGCACGGGCGCCGCCGCTGCGCTGTACACCGCTGCCGCCCTGGGCCCGGCCGTCGGCGCCGTGGTCTCCCGCGGCGGCCGACCCGACCTGGCCGGGCCGGACGTCCTGGGCCGGGTCGCCGCCCCCACCCTGCTCATCGTCGGCGCCCTGGACGGCACGGTGATCGACCTCAACCGGCAGGCGCAGACCCGGCTGCGCTGCGAGAGTGAACTGGCGGTGGTGCCGCACGCGGGCCATCTGTTCGAGGAGCCGGGCACGCTGGACCGGGTCGCCGAGCTGGCCGGGGACTGGTTCCGGCACCACCTCGCACCTGCGGTCACGTGAGGAACGGCCCGTCCGCACCTGTTACGCACACTTCGTGAATCAACTCCGATAAGCAGCACATTTTGCGCAGCGGAGCGCAGGTTTCGCTGTTCAGCTTGTACACATTGAACAGTGAAATCCCGACCTGTTGCCCAACCATCCGGACAGGAGCAAGCTCTCCGCTCAGCCGCACCGCCCACCGATCAAGCAGCGCGGCCGCCTCAAGCGGATGCCTCAGAGCCGAGGCCCAAAGTGGAGGAACGACCGATGACCCCGCAGTCCCACGCCCTTGAGCTGACCCCCGAGGAGCGCGAGGCCGGTCTCGACGCCGACCAGCTGCGCCGCCTCGTCGGCCTCGTCGAGCACGACCCGGCCACCGACCCCTTCCCCGTGACCGCACAGGACGCGGTCGTGTTCGTGGTCGGCAACGCCACCCAGACGGCGCAGTTCTACCAGGCCGTCTTCGGCATGGAGCTGGTCGCCTACTCCGGTCCGGAGACCGGCCGCCGCGACCGCAAGGCCTTCGTGCTCCGCTCCGGCTCCTGCCGCTTCGTGATCAAGGGCGGCGTCCTGCCGGACAGCCCGCTGCTGGACCACCACCGCCGCCACGGCGACGGCGTCGTCGACCTGGCACTCGAGGTGCCGGACGTCGACAAGTGCATCGAGCACGCCCGCGCGACCGGCGCCACCGTCCTGGAGGAGCCGAACGACGTCTCGGACGAGAACGGCACCGTGCGCCGCGCCGCGATCGCCACCTACGGCGAGACCCGGCACACCCTGATCGACCGCTCCCGCTACCACGGCCCGTATCTGCCGGGCTACGTCGCCGCCGAGAGCAAGGTCAAGCACCCGGAGGGCTCTCCCAAGCGCCTTTTCCAGGCGCTCGACCACGCGGTCGGCAACGTCGAGCTGGGCAAGATGGACGAGTGGGTCTCGTTCTACAACCGGGTCATGGGCTTCGTGAACATGGCCGAGTTCGTCGGCGACGACATCGCCACCGACTACTCGGCGCTGATGTCCAAGGTCGTCGCGAGCGGCAACCACCGGGTGAAGTTCCCGCTCAACGAGCCGGCCATCGCCAAGAAGAAGTCCCAGATCGACGAGTACCTGGAGTTCTACACCGGCCCGGGCTGCCAGCACATGGCGCTCGCCACCAACGACATCCTCACCACGGTGGACGTGCTGCGTTCGCGCGGCGTGGAGTTCCTCAACACCCCGGACTCGTACTACGACGACCCGGAGCTGCGCGCCCGGATCGGCAAGGTGCGGGTGGAGATCGACGACCTGAAGAAGCGCGGCATCCTGGTCGACCGCGACGAGGACGGCTACCTGCTGCAGATCTTCACCAAGCCGATCGGCGACCGCCCGACCGTCTTCTACGAGTTCATCGAGCGCCACGGTTCGCTGGGATTCGGCAAGGGCAACTTCAAGGCGCTGTTCGAGGCGATCGAGCGCGAGCAGGACGCCCGCGGCAACCTGTGAGCGTCGGGGAACTCTGAGCACGGTCGACGTACTCTGAGCGCGGTCGGCTGAGCACGGTCCAGGAGGAGCAGGGAAATGGCGTACTACCGGCAGCTGGGCAGCATCCCGCCCAAGCGGCACACGCAGCACCGCACACCCGAAGGCGGGCTGTACTACGAGGAGTTGATGGGCGAGGAGGGGTTCTCCTCGGACTCCTCGCTGCTCTACCACC
Organism: Streptomyces kaniharaensis; assembly: GCF_009569385.1. Classification (NCBI taxonomy): domain Bacteria; kingdom Bacillati; phylum Actinomycetota; class Actinomycetes; order Kitasatosporales; family Streptomycetaceae; genus Streptomyces; species Streptomyces kaniharaensis. Next base: position 5,094,225 of record NZ_WBOF01000001.1, on the reverse strand, counting down.
GGGGCATCCCGTCGGCGGTGGTGAACGCGGTGCCGTGGGAGCTGCCGGACCAGTCCACGGTGCCCAACCATCCCCTGCTCCCCCGCCACCTCAAGCTCCACGACCTGTTCGCGGACCAGGAGTGGAAGTCCGCGGATGTCGTGAGCAGCCGCCGCCTCGTCCTCGGCAACGGCGACGTGCGGATCTCGTACGTCGCCGCCGGGGCCCCGAGTGAGCTGTACCGCAACGGACTCGGCGACGAGTGCGTGTACGTGGAGTCCGGCTCCGGCACGGTGGAGACGGTCTTCGGCTCCCTGGAGGTCGGCCAGGGCGACTACGTGATCATCCCGCGAGCCACCACCCACCGCTGGGTGCCGTCCGGGGACGAGCCGCTGCGCGCCTACTGCATCGAGGCGAACAGCCACATCACTCCGGTCAAGCGGTTCCTCTCCAAGTACGGGCAGCTGCTGGAGCACGCGCCGTACTGCGAGCGGGACTTCCGCGGCCCGGTCGGCCCGCTCGTGGTCGACGCCCCCGGGGACGTCGACGTGCTCGTCAAGCACCGTGGCCCGAACGGCGTTTCGGGCACCCGCTACACCGTGCCGCACCACCCGTTCGACGTGGTGGGCTGGGACGGCTGCCTGTACCCGTACGTCTTCAACATCCGGGACTACGAGCCGATCACCGGGCGGATCCACCAGCCGCCGCCGGCCCACCAGGTGTTCGAGGGCAACGGGTTCGTGATCTGCAACTTCGTTCCCCGCAAGGTGGATTACCACCCACTGTCGATCCCGGTGCCGTACTACCACGCCAACGTGGACAGCGACGAGATCATGTTCTACTGCGGCGGCGACTACGCGGCCCGCAAGGGCTCGGGCATCGGCCAGGGCTCGATCTCGCTCCACCCCGGCGGGCACACCCACGGCCCGCAGCCGGGCGCGTACGAGCGCAGCATCGGCGTGGACTTCTTCGACGAACTCGCCGTCATGGTGGACACGTTCCGCCCGATGGAGCTGGGCGAGGGCGGCCGGGCCAGCGAGGACGGCAACTACGCGTGGACCTGGGCGGGCCGGGGGCCCGGGCGATGAGCGCCGCCTCCGAGCCGTTGATCCCCGAGCTGTTCCGCGGACTCTTCGACGACGCGGCGGTGTTCCCGCCGGGGAACCTGCCGGTCGTCGAGGCGGTGCCCGCGCACCGCGCCCACCGGGCGGCCTGGTACGCCGACGCGGTCGGCCCGTTCCTCTGCGGAGCGGGCAGGCTGGGCGAGTTGGCCGCGGCGGTGGCGGGCACCGAGCCGCTCAGGGTCGGGCTCGTGCTGCCCGGGGGCAGTGCCGAACTCGGCCCGGCGCTCGCCGCCGCCGCACCGTTCGAGGTGGCCGGCGTCGAACTGGCCACCCGGGACGCCCGCGAGGCCGTCGCCGAACTGGACCGGCTGCTGCCACCGGACGTGCCCGCCGCCATCGAACTGCCGCGCGAACTCCTGCGCGGCGACGGCCTGGACGACACGCTGGACGTGCTGGTCGACAGCCCCTACCGGGCGAAGTTCCGCACCGGCGGGGTCGTCGCGGAGGCGTTCCCAGGCGAGGACGAGCTGGCCGCCTTCCTCACCGGCTGCGCGCAGCGCGGCCTGCCGTACAAGTGCACCGCCGGGCTGCACCACGCCGTCCGGCACACCGATCCGGTCACCGGCTTCGAGCACCACGGCTTCCTCAACGTGCTGCTGGCCGCGCAGGAGACGGACCGGACTGCTGCCGCCGAGGTGCTGGCGGAGCGCGACGGCCAGGTGCTGGCCAAGGCCGTCCTCGCGCTGAGCGAGCGTCAGGTTACGGTGATCCGCAACTCGTTCACCGCGTTCGGCACCTGCAGCATCGCCGAACCCCTGGACGACCTGGCCGCGCTCGGCCTGCTGTCGCCCAGTCCACTGCCCCAGGAGGACCGTTGAGCACCCCCCGCAGCTGGCTCGCCAGCGCCCAGGACTCGCCGTTCGGCGTGCACAACCTGCCGTACGGCGTCTTCACCGCCGACGACCAGCCCGGCCGGCGCCGGATCGGCGTGCGCATCGGGGACTTCGTCCTGGACGCCGGGGCCGCCGCCCGCGCAGCCGGGGCGCCCTCCGTGCTGCTGGACGCGGACTCGCTCAACCCCCTGATGGCGGCGGGACGTTCGGTCTGGACGCAGGTGCGGGCCGACCTCACGCTGTGGCTGACCGACGAGGCGTACCGCGAGGCGCTGTCGCCGGCGCTGCTGCCGGTGGGCGAGGTCGAGCTGCACCTGCCGTTCGAGGTCGCCGACTACGTCGACTTCTACGCGAGCGAGCACCACGCCACCAACCTGGGCCGGATCTTCCGCCCGGGCTCGGACCCGCTCACCCCCAACTGGAAGCACCTGCCGATCGGTTACCACGGCCGGGCCGGCACAGTGGTCGTCTCCGGCACGCCGGTGGTGCGCCCGCACGGGCAGCGCAAGGCGCCGGCCGACGCGGTGCCGTCGTTCGGCCCGACCCGCCGGCTGGACATCGAGGCCGAGGTCGGCTTCGTCGTCGGCACGCCGTCCCGGCTCGGCCGGCCGGTCGTCCTGGACGGCTTCCGCGAGCACGTGTTCGGCGTCTGCCTGGTCAACGACTGGTCCGCGCGCGACATCCAGGCCTGGGAGTACGTGCCGCTCGGCCCGTTCCTCGGCAAGTCCTTCGCGACCTCGGTCTCGCCGTGGATCGTCCCGCTGGACGCCCTCCAGCACGCCCGCGTCAGCCCGCCGGAGCGCGACGTCGAGCCGCTGGCCTACCTGGACGACCGCGGTGGCGAGCCGTGGGGCCTGGACCTGGCGATGGAGGTCCGGCTGAACGGGCACCTGGTCTCCCGGCCGCCGTTCGCGTCGATGTACTGGACGGCGCAGCAGCAGCTCACCCACATGACCGTCAACGGCGCCTCGCTGCGGACCGGCGACCTGTTCGCGTCGGGCACCGTCAGCGGGCCCGAGCCGGACACCCGGGGTGCGCTGATCGAGCTGACGTGGAACGGCGAGGAGCCGCTGAAGCTCCCGGACGGCACGACCCGGACGTTCCTGGAGGGCGGCGACGAGGTGATCATCACGGCCACCGCGCCGGGCCCGGACGGGACGGTCGTCGGCTTCGGCGAGGTCACGGGGCGGGTCGAGCCGTAGTAGTAGCGACGAACGGATGACAGCCGACAGATGACAGATAACAGCTGACAGATTTCATCTTCTGTCAGCTGTTATCTGTTTGTCCCAGTACGGTGGGCGGCAGGGACAGGGATCTTCGACACCGAGGGACGGGAACGGGCTCGATGAGCGACGAGGTGCAGGTTTACCGGGACGGCGGAGTCGGGCGGATCGTGCTGAACCGGCCGAGGGCGCTCAACTCCCTCACCCACGGCATGATCACGGCCGTCCGCGCAGCACTGGACGAGTGGACCGCGGACGGCGCCGTACGCGTGGTGGTCCTGACCGGGGCCGGTGAACGCGGGCTCTGCGCCGGGGCGGACATCCGGGCGATGCACGACGACGCCAAGGCGGGCGGCGCCCGGGCGCGGGCGTTCTTCCGCGACGAGTACCGGCTGAACGCGCTGATCGCCCGCTACCCGAAGCCGTACGTGGCGGTGATGGACGGCATCACGATGGGTGGCGGCGTCGGCCTGTCCGCCCACGGTGCGGTGCGGATCGTCACCGAGCGTTCCGTCGTCGCCATGCCCGAGACCCGGATCGGCCTGGTGCCGGACGTCGGCGGCAGTCTCCTGCTCGCCCGCGCCCCGGGCGAGTTGGGCACCCACCTCGGCCTCACCTCCGGCTCGATGGGCCCCGGTGACGCCCTGCTGTGCGGCTTCGCGGACCACTTCGTCCCCTCGGCGAGGATCCCGGCGTTGCTCGACGCGCTGACCGAAGCTTCGGACGTGGCCTCGACCGTCGCTGCTCATGCCGAGCCCGCACCGCCCGCCGCCCTCGCGGCCGCGCGCGAGTGGATCGACGCCTGCTACGCCGCCGACACCGCCGAAAAGATCGTCGAGCGGCTGCTCAACTCCGGTATGCCGGAGGCGAAGGAGGCCGCCGAACTAGTCCTCGGCAACTCGCCGACGGCCGTCAAGGTCACCCTCGCCGCGCTGCGCCGGGCACGGTCGCTCCCGTCGCTGGAGGCGGCGCTCGACCAGGAGTACCGGATCTCATGTGCGGCCCTGGACGGCCACGACCTGGTCGAGGGCATCCGCGCCCAGGTGATCGACAAGGACCGCAGCCCGCGCTGGTCCCCCGCCACGCTCGCCGAGGTGACGGACGCGGAGGTGGCTCGTTTCCTGGCCCCTCGCGAGGGCGACGAGCTCGGCCTGGCCTGACCCCTGCGCGGGCTGACCGGCGAGCCCGTCCGACCGGCTCCGCCTGGAGCCCGCAGGAACCATCCGGGTTCGGTTCCGACCCACGCCGACTCGTGACGACCGTCTCGCATGCCAAGACTGGCGCGAGGCGGGGCGCGTCGTAGATCGTTGGGTGGTCAGAGCGCGCCCGTGCGGCGCCGAGCAGCGGAATGGGAGTCAACGGCGATGACCGAGACCGAGACCTACGAGACGATCCTGGTCGAGCGCAAGGGCCGGGTCGGGCTGATCACGCTCAACCGGCCCAAGGCGCTCAACGCGCTGAACACCCAGGTGATGAACGAGGTCGTCGCCGCGGCGACCGCCTTCGACCGGGATCCGGAGATCGGCTGCCTGATGATCACCGGGTCGGAGAAGGCCTTCGCGGCCGGTGCCGACATCAAGGAGATGCAGGGCAACCAGTTCCCCGACGTCTACCTGGACGACTGGCTGGGCCCGTGGGACCGGCTCGGCGAGCTGCGCAAGCCCGTCGTTGCGGCGGTGGCCGGCTTCGCGCTCGGCGGTGGGTGCGAGCTGGCGATGCTGTGCGACATCCTGCTGGCGGCGGACACCGCGAAGTTCGGCCAGCCGGAGATCAAGCTCGGCGTCATCCCGGGCATCGGCGGCTCACAGCGGCTGACCCGGGCGATCGGCAAGGCGAAGGCGATGGAGCTGTGCCTGACCGGCCGGATGATGGGCGCAGAGGAGGCCGAGCGGGCCGGCCTGGTCTCCCGGATCGTTCCGGCCGACCAGCTGCTGGCGGAGGCGCTGGCCACCGCCGAGACCGTCGCGGCGATGTCCACGCCGGCGGCGATCATGATGAAGGAGAGCGTCAACCGGGCCTTCGAGACCACCCTCGCCGAGGGCGTCCGCTTCGAGCGCCGGCTCTTCCACGCGGCGTTCGCGACGGCGGACCAGAAGGAGGGCATGGCGGCGTTCGCGGAGAAGCGCCCGCCGTCCTTCATCAACCGCTGACGAGAGCACCGGGAGACGGGGCAGCGGACGACGGGACGCGGCGAACAGCCAGCAGGAGACGGCGAACGGATGACAGCTGACAGATTTCATCATCTGTTATCTGTTCGCTGAAATCTGTCGGCTGTCAGCCGTCCCGGTCAGCCGCCAGCCCCATCAGCCCTCCTCCACCAGCACGGTGTTGAGCCGGGCGAGCCCACTGCGGGTGGCGGCAACCACGATCCGGTCACCGGGGCCGAGCCTGCGGGTGCGGTCTGCGAAGTTCCACTGGAGGTGCGGGCTGCGGGCGAGCCGGACGGCGATCACCCGGACGCCGCCCGGGTCCTCCAGGTCATGCCGGTTCCTGCCGATCAGCCCACTGCCGTCCTCCACGGTCAGCTCCGCGATCAGCAGCACGTGCCGGAACACCGAGAGGGTCCCCCTCACCTCGCGCCCCATCAGGGCGGCGGCGAAGGCGGGCGCCGCCAGGTAGGAGACGGACCGCGACGCTGCGTTGTCCAGCGTGGCGTAGACGTGGCCGGCGAAGTTGTCGTCGAACAGCCGCACCACCACGCGCACTTCGGGGTTGCCGTGGCGTGCCTCCAGCGCCGCCTCCAGGTTGGTGGCGTCATCGCCGCTGACCGCGACCAGGGCCCGGCTGTGCTTCAGCCGGGCCCGGCGCAGCTGCTCCTCGAACGGGCCGTCGCCGAGGACGAGCGGTATGCCGAGCGCCCGGACGGCGGCGATGCCGCGCGCCTGCGGGTCGCGCTCCATGCAGACCACCGGCACACCCAGCTCGTGCAGTTGGGCGGCGACCCGGGTGCCGACGTTGCCGAGCCCGACGACGATCACGTGGTCCCGGGTGCCCGCGCTCGGGTTGCGCGGCTGGCCGCGCCGCCCGGAGGCGAGCACCTCGACGACGATGGCGGTGGCGACCGGAGCGAAGGTGATGCCACAGATGGTGATGACCACCTGCGCGGCCCGCTGCCACGCACCGCCCGTCCCGGTCCCGGCGGCGATGTCGGCGGGCTGGTCGGGCTGGGCCGCGCCGGCGAGGTCGAGCAGTGAGATGTAGAGGGTCCAGCCGAAGTCCCGGTTGAGGTACCAGAGCACACCGAAGGACATCAGCACGGCGGCGAACGCCGTGAGCAGCATCAGTCGCAGCCGTGCGCTGGTGAAGAAGCGCGCCGTGTCGAGCACCCGCCAGCGCAGCCGCCGCCCCCAGCCGATCGGTTCGCGGGGTTCCGTGGGCAGTGCCTGCAGGGCGGCCACCCCGCCCGTCTCCGCGACGGTCTCCAGGGCCCTGTCCGCGTTCCGGTCCGCGCCGACGGCGGCTCCATCGACGCGGACCGGTCCGTCGCCCCCGATCTCGGTGGCGAGCCGGACGAACTCCGCGGAGCCGCCCTCCTGTTCGGGCATCAGGCGGATCTTGCTGAGGTCCTGGCGGTCGATGTGGTCGGCGACGATGCAGAGCCGGTCCGCGGCGATGGCGTCGTCGAAGGCGATGTGCAGGAAGCGCCCGCCGACCTCGACCGAGTTGGGCCGCCCGAGTGCGGCGGCGGCGAACGCGGGAGCGGCGGTGGCGGAGCCGGAGAGCGCGGCGCCGTTCCTGAGGAGGCGTTCGATGTTCTCGCCGAGACGCTGGTTGAACATCCGGAGCACGATCCGGATGTTCGGGTTGTGTCCCTGGGCGCTGAGCGCCGCGTGGATGTTCTCCTGGTCGCTGCCCTCGACGAGGGCGAGGCCGCGCGCGGTCCCGATGGACACCGCGCGCAGCGCCTCGTCGGTGATGCTGCTGTATTCGACCACGGCGGCGACGCCGGCCAGCTGCTCTATGTGGGGCGCGTGGTCTCGGCTGCGGTCCGCCACCAGGACGACGACGGGCACTTCGTAGTGTTCGACGAGTTCCAGGATCAACCGGTGGGCCAGCGCGTTTCCGCCGCAGACGATGTAGTGCTGGCTGATCGGCTCGACCGGAGGGGTCCCCCACCCTTCAGAAGTCATACCGCCGGATGATATCGACCGCGGGTGTTCTGAGGGTGTCGCTCCGGTAACCGGCGGCTGACCGATTGCGTCGCCCGCCAAGCGCGGTCACGGCCTGGGCGCGTAGCCGATCCGGAACGTGGCGGCCTCCAGCCGTTCGACGTCGAGGCGGACGTCGGTCAGCCGCTCGGCCAGCGCGAACGCGGCCTCGGTGTTGAGGTCGAGGTTCTTGTCGTCGAGCCGGAACCCGCTGGCCGTCAGCAGGTTCGGGATCCCGGGCGCGTCGGCGTCCGCGCCGTCCCGCTGGGTCGGGAACAGCGGCTCGAAGTGGAGCCGGCAGGTGGCGCCCTCCCACCAGTTGAAGTGGTCCACCGCGTTGACGTTCCGGAAGTGTGAGACCGCCCGGGTGCCGTCGGCGAGGCGGGGCAGCACGTCCCAGAGACTGCCGAGGTAACCGTAGGGCTCGGCCGCGAGGGCCCAGCCGTCGATCTCGGTGACGGCGACGAGGAGCCGGTCCGCGTACTCGTCCTCGTCGAACAGGTTCTCCGCCTCCTCGTCCTCCCCGTCGTCGAAGGTCTCCCAGGCCGCGACGACCGCTTCCAGCCCGGTGACCTCCCGGCCCGGGACGGCGTCGAAGCGGCGCAGCAGTTCGTCGGCGGTGACACCCTGGACGTGCGTCAGGCAGTACCCCTCGCCGAGGACGGGATAGCGCTTCGCGAACCAGGTGAAGTCGGTGGCGTCTGCAGTCATGGCCCGATGCTCCCAGACGGCTGTGACACCGTCAGAGCCAGGTGGCCGGATCGGTCCCCCAGCGGCTCGGCGGGCGGGACCAGTCGGTGGGTGCGCCGTCGTAGGAGATCGGCGGGAGGGCGTGGCGCAGCCGGCCGTAGGGGGAGTCGCTCTCGGTGAGCCACCGGGCCGGATCGTACGGCTCGTGGTCGGCAGGGGCTTCGGGCTCGATGCCGTGCAGCAGCCAGGCCGCGGTGGCGGCCAGGGAGAAGCGCACGTGGCGCCCGCCGGGGCGGCCGGTGCGCTGGTCGGTGAGGGCACGCAGGACGGCTGCGGCGACGAGGTAGCCGGTGCCGTGGTCGAGCGCCTGGGCGGGGAGCACGCCGGGGGCGCCGTCCGGGGAGGCCTCGTGGGCGGCGATGCCGACACCGGCCTGGACGAGGCTGTCGAAGCCGCGCCGCCCGGCCCAGGGCCCGGTCCAGCCCCAGGCGCAGAGCTGGGCGACGATCAGGCCGGGGCGGCGCTCCAGGAGGGCCTCGGGGGCGAGGCCGTGGGCGTGCAGGGCGCCGGGGCGGTAGCCGGTGATGACGGCGTCGGCGGTGGCGAGGAGGTCCTCGAAGGTGGCACGGTCGGCGGGTTCGGCGAGGTCGAGGCGGGTGGAGCGCTTGCCGAAGCCGGTGTCGGCGTGGGCGTCGTCGGCCTCGGGGAGGTGGGGCGAGTCGATGCGCAGCACGTCGGCGCCGAGCAGGGCGAGGGTGCGGGTGGCGACCGGGCCGGCGATGACGCGGGTGAGGTCGAGGACGCGGATGCCCGCGGCGGGCAGCGGCGCGGACCCGAGCGGGCGCGCCGTCGAGGGGCCGGAGTCGACGATTCGGGTCTCCACCAGGGGGTGCAAGGTGGCACTGACGGGCGCGACGGCCACGGCGAGCGCCCCTGCCTCGTAGGCGCGTTCCTGGATCCGCTCGGCCGGCTGCTCGCTCAGGACCTTGGCGAGCTGCTCGGGCCCGGCGTCGGCGGGCAGGTCGAGGGCGGCGAGCAACCGGGCGCGGTGGTGCGGGTAGTTGGCGTGGGTGCGGACCCAGCCGTCGGCGGTGCGCCAGAAGCCGGAGTGCGGGGCGAAGGTGACGGGTGTGCGGCCGTCCACGGTGAGGTGGCGCTCGCTGACGAAGGCGGTGGCGACGGCGCCCTGGTCGACGCGCACGGCCGGGACGGGGCCGCCGTTCCGGTGGGCGGCGAGTTCGGCGGCGGCCAGCGAGCAGGTGGCGACGGCGGCCCGGGCGAGCTGCCGCACCGGCAGGCCGGACGGAAGGACGGCGTCGGGGCCGTGGAAGGAGACCCGCTCCAGCAGCTCGGCGGATCCGTCGAGGGCGGCCCAGGCGTGCGCGGTGGGCGCGTCGAACGGGGCGCGCGCGGCGGCGGGTTGCTGCGCGGAGGTCTGTTCGGCCGGGGCTTGCTCCGTGGGGCGCTGACTGGCCGGGGGCATCGGACGCTCTGTCATGTCCGGCATTGTGCTCCCTCTGCCGGGCTTCCGCCGTGACGCCGGCCACCAGCCCGACGGCCAAATGGCCCCTGCCGATCGGCACATGGAACACGGACGACCGGCGGGTAGGGTGCGAACGGGGGCCGGAGCGGCACCCCGTACGGCGACAGGGGGCCTGAATGCACGCGATCCGCCGTCTCGACCTGGGCTACTTCGTCCGGCCGGCCGCCGAGGTGGGCGGCCCGCAGCCGCGGGTCGAACCGGTACTCGCCTACCTGGTGCGGCGCCCGGAGGGACTGCTGCTGTTCGACACCGGGATCGGCGCCGGCGATCCGGAGACGGAGGCGCACTACCGCCCGGTCCGCCGCCCGCTGCCGGAGGCGCTCGCGGCAGCCGGGGTCGCGCTCTCGGACCTCGACCTGGTGGTCAACTGTCACCTGCACTTCGACCACTGCGGCGGCAATCCGCTCCTGGCCGGCACGCCCGTGGTGGTGCAGGCGGCGGAGCTGGCGGCAGCCCGGAAGGGCGACTACACGATCGACGCGCTGGTCGACTTCCCGGGCGCCAACTACCGTGAACTGGACGGCGAGGCCGACGTGTGGCCGGGCGTGCGGGTGGTCCCGACGCCCGGGCACACGGCCGGGCACCAGTCACTGGTCGTGGAACGGCCGAGCGGCGGCGTCGTCCTGGCCGGCCAGGCGTACGACTTCGCGTCCGAGTACGGCTCGGCGATACTCGCACGGCGGGCGGTGTGCGAGGGCGCGGCGCCACCGCTGCCCGGTTACCCGGCCTGGCTGGACCGGCTGGCCGCGTCCGGACCGCGCCGGGTGCTGTTCGCGCACGACAACGCCGTCTGGGAGCCGGCCGGGTAGTCCGGGAAGGACGTGCGCAGGCCGAGCAGGAAGGCCGGGCAGTCGTGGTCAGGGGTGAAGGGCCCGGCTCGCCGACCGACCGCCGTTCCGGGCCGGCGGGTGGACAGCTCGCGGTGGCGATCGGGACGCGGTCGGGCATGGTCTCACGGAGTGGAACCGGCCAATACCGGAGGGTGCGGTCCGGGCCGAGCCGGGTGGGTGCGACGATGAGTGCCATCGTGATGACCGACCGGATCCGCTCGCTGCGCGCCGTGGTCTTCGCCGCGCTGTGCGTGGCGCTGGCCGCCACGGCACACGTCATCATGGGCGGGGTCGGCGTGTCGATGCCGGTGCTGGCCGGCGCGTTCGGCGCGGTCCTCATACTGACCTGGCTGCTCGCCGGAAGGCGGCGGGGCCTTGGGGCGATCAGCGCCTGGATGATCGCGGCGCAGAGCACTCTGCATCTGTTGTTCGAGCAGGCCGGGACGTTCGCCCCTGATGGCGGCGGTCTCGGCCGGCACGCCGGCACCGACTGGGCCGCCCTGCTGCTCTGCAACCCGGGCCGGGTGCCCGCCGGAGTGTCGCCCGCCGACCTGGCCAGGATGGCCGGGCTCGACCCTGACGTCCCGCCAGCCGCCGGTCTGCGCGCCATGTCCGGCCTGCACCACGGCGCGGGAGCCGGGACGGGCACGGGGACGGCATCGGTACCGGGCGACGGCATGGCGATGGACATGGCCGGAATGCCTGGCATGTCCTCGGTGTCAGGCGCGTCTGATGCCACCGGCCATGCCGTGGCGTCACCTGGCATGGCCGCGCACGACGTGACGACCCATGGCATCGCGTCCCACAGCATGGTGCACGGGATGTCCCTAGGGATGATCAGCGCCCACGTGCTGGCCGCGCTGGCCTGCGTGCTGTTGCTCTGGCGTGGCGACGCCGCACTGGTGCGGCTCTTCGAACTGCTCGGCACACTCCGCGCCGTCGTGGCGGGCGCACTGCTGCTCCCGCTCCTGGCGCTGTTCGCCCGGCCCCTCGGCTACCGTCCGCCGACCCCGCCACGGCCCACCGACCGCCGGACGCGACTGCCCCGGCAGGTGCTGCTCACGCACGCCGTCGTCCGGCGCGGGCCGCCCGCGCTCGCCCTCGCCTGCTGACGCGCCCGTCGCCGTACTCCACCCGCCACTCCCGGCCGCCTTCCCCCGCCGCCGGAGGCGCTGCGACGGGCAGGTCGCCCTGCCGTCCGGCCGATCGTTCCACCGCCGTGCCGTCAGGGCCCGGGCCCGCGCACGCCACCACCCCCTGTTCGGGGTGCGGCGCGCCGCGCGGAGGCCCCACGGACGCCGACGGCGCCGCCCAGGGCGGCGCCGCACCCAGCCATTCCTTCAGGACCTTCCATGCCTGACTACGACGACGCACCGGTTCCGGCCGACGCCACCGTCCTACCGTTCCGGGCCCCGCGGCCCTTCCTCACCCAGGCGAGCCAGCAGGCGGGCGGACCAGTCCGCCGACGGGCCCTCGGCGGTGACCCGGTCGCGCAGCCGCTGCGCCCGCTCCAGCCAGTCCCGGCAGCCTGCGCAGCGCGCGACGTGCTTGTCGAGGCGGCCGTCCGAAAGCCCGGCCGGCTCGCCGTCCATGCGGGCGGACAGAGCGGTACGGAACTGCGCGCATCTCATGCGACCATCGTCCCGCACGTCTTCGGCGGCGGGACCGGCCAGGTGGGAGGCCGCCTTGGATGACGAGCAGCTCACCGCACTCGCCCTGACCGCCCGTGCCGGACGGGCTCCGGACGTCGAGGCCTTCGTCCGCGCCACCCAGCGGGACGTGTGGCGGTTCGTCGCCCACTTGACCGACGTTCAGTCCGCCGACGACCTCGCCCAGGAGACCTTCCTGCGCGCGCTGCGCAGCCTTCCCTCGTTCGCCGGCCGCTCGTCCGCCCGCACGTGGCTGCTGTCGATCGCCCGACGCACCGTGATCGACCGGTACCGGACGGCCGCCGCCCGGCCGCGCTGCGCGGCGCTGCCGGACTGGCAGGAGGCCGCCGAGCGCCAGGGCGCCGAACCGGCGGCCGGGTTCGAGGACGGCGTCGCGCTCGGCGACCTGCTCGGCCGGGTGCCCGCGCAGCGACGGGAGGCGTTCGTGCTGACCCAGGTCGTCGGCCTGAGCTACGCGGAGGCCGCCGAGGTGGCCGGCTGTCCGGTCGGCACCATCCGGTCCCGGGTCGCCCGAGCCCGAGAGGAGCTGATAGCGCGGCTGCGGGCGGCGGAGAGCGGGGAGCTGGCGGCGGCCTGCTGACAGCGGACGGAGTTCAGGCAACAGATGACAGATGACAGATGACGGATTTCGAAATCTGTCATCTGTCATCTGTCGATTGTTCGCCGACACCGCCGACCGCCGACCGGAAACATTCCTTCAAGTGTTCGGGAACTGGATCCGCCGCGCCCCCGACTGCTGTACCGGACCCCGCCGCCGAGGCGGTGCCCGGTACGCAAACGGGGGAAACGGAGGACACCATGGCAGCGCAACACCGGCTGCCCGCCGATGGTTTGACGGTCGGCCCGGACGGATCCGACGACCGGTGGAACCTGGTCGTGGCCGCCGGGCTGCTCTCGTTCGTCGCGATGCTCGACATGAACGTGGTCAACCTGGCGCTGACCGACATCTCGGCCGGTCTGCACGTGTCGGCCGAGGTCGCCCAGTGGGCCGCGCTCGGTTACCAACTCCCCCTGGTGGCCTTGCTCTTGCCCGCCGGGCGGTGGCTGGACCAAGTCGGCACCCGTTCCGCGCTGCTGCTCGCGGTCGGCTGCTTCGCCACTTGCAGCGTGCTCGCCTCCCTTGCCCCGTGGGCGAGTTGGCTGATCGCGGCGCGTCTGGTGCAGGGGGCCTTCGGCGCGGTGCTGTTCGTGCTGATGCCTGTGCTCGCGGCCACCGCCGTCCGGCCCGAGCTGCGCGGGCGGGCCATGAGCGTGCCCGCCACGCTCGGTCCGCTCGGCGCCGTCACCGGGCCGGTGGTCGGCGGCCTGCTGCTCGACCACGTCGGCTGGCGGGCGGTGTTCCTGGTGAAGCTGCCCGTCTGCCTGGCCGCCGTGCTGATCGTGCGACGGCATGCCCCGCGCACCGGCACGTTGCGGCTGCCCGACCGGGGCTCGCTCGGCGACGCCGCTCTGATCGGTTCCGCCGTCGCAGCCGTTCTGCTCTCGCTCACCCTCACACCCCGGGCGCCGTTGTGGCTGCTCCTCGCCCTGCCCGCCGTGCCCCTGGTCCTGGTCTGGCTGCGCCGCCCCGGCGGTCGGCCGGTGGCCGAGACCCTGCGGGCCGCGGGCACCACCGGGGTCAACGCCTCCGTGCTGGCGCTCGCCGCCGGCTTCGCCGCCTGCCACTACCTGCTGGCCCAGCATCTGCGCGGGCAGGAGGGCGAGAGCGCCACCCGCACCGCACTCACCATGCTGGCCTTCCCGCTCGGCATGGTGGTGGCGGGCCGCTTCGGCGGACGGCTCGCCGACCGGTGGGGTGCCCGGCCAACCGCACTCACCGGCGCCGCCGTCACCACCATCGGCCTCCTGCTGCTCGTCCCGCTGGACGGCGGCTGGTCCAGCGGTGACATCGCGTGGCGGCTCGCCCTCGCCGGTGCCGGCATGGGCCTCAACGGCGGCCCCACGCAGGCTCTGGTGATGACCGCCTCCCCGCCCGGCAGGCTGGCCACCGCGGGATCCGCGGTCCAGCTCTCCCGCAGCCTCGGCTTCGCCCTCGGTCCCGCCCTCGCCACCGCCGCCACCCTGACCGGCGACCGCGCGACCACCGGTTCCAGAGCCGGCATCGCCCTGGCCGTCCTGTCCGCCGCGACGGCGGTCGCCCTCCTCGCCCTGCACCACCGCGCCCATCGTCGCCACCGCGCAACGGCGTGACGCCGCCGGCCCGACCGGCTGCCCGCCACCCCTGAGACACCGTACGACCGGAGGAACACCGCCCATGACCGACACCACCCCCCAACCGGCAGCGGGCTGCCCGTTCGGCCACGACCGAAGCACCGACCCGGCACTCCCGAACCCGGCACTCCCGGACCCGGTGCTCCCCGACCCGGTGCTCCCCGACCCCGTCAAGCTCTACGGGCCGGACTACAAGCGCGATCCGTACCCCCTCTACCGGCGGATGCGCGAGGCCGGACCGGTCCACCGGGTGGAGTTCCCGAGCGGCATCCACGCCTGGCTGGTCACCGGCTACCGAGCCGCGCACGCGACCCTCAACGACACCCGGCTCGGCAAGAACCACGCTCTGGGCAACGCGAATTGGCGCCGGCTCGCCTCGATCATGCCCGAGCCGCAGCACTCCCAGCTCCAGGTCCACCTGCTCCACCAGGACCCGCCCAAGCACACCACGATGCGCCGACTCGTCCTGGACGCCTTCGCGCCCCGCCGGGTGGAGGCCCTGCGCCCGCGCCTGCAGGAGCTCGCCGACGCCCTGGTCGACGCCCTGCCGGCCACCGGCGGCACCGACCTGGTGGCCGGCTTCGCGGCTCACTTCCCGTTCCGGGTGCTCGCCGAAGTCATCGGCCTGCCACCCGAGTTGGCCGCGCGTTTCGACCGGGACTGGGGCAAGGTCGTCCAGCCGGTCGGCCCGCTCGACCCGGCCCGGCCAGCGTACGAGGCGCGGCTGCGCGGGCTGCAGACGTACATCGCGGATGTCGTCGCCCACAAGCGTGCCCACTACGACCCTGCCCGGGCCGGGGAGGACCTCCTGGGCCGGCTCGTCGCCGCTTGCGACGCGGGCGAGTTGAGCCACGAGGAACTGGACTCGATGGTGTTCCAGCTGCTGGTCGCCGGCCAGGAACCGGTCACCAACCAGATCACCACCATGCTCATCACGCTGCTGCGCCACCCGCAGCAGCTCACCCGTCTGAGAGACGGCCTCACGGACGACCCCGGCCTGCTCGCCCGCGCCGTGGAGGAACTGCTGCGCCACGACGCCGCGTTCGAGCTCACCACCTGGCGGTTCTTCGCCGAGGACAGCGACCTGTTCGGTACCACCGTCCCGGCCGGTGACTCGGTCATCGTCTCGCTCTGCGCCGCCAACCGCGACGACGAGCAGTTCCCAGACGCCGACCGCCTCGACTTCGACCGCACTCCCAACGCCCACCTCGCGTTCGGCCACGGCATCCACTACTGCCCCGGCGCCGCCCTGGCCCGCACCGAACTCCAGATCGCCATCGGCACGTTGCTCATCCGACTGCCCGGACTGCGCCCGGCCGGGACGGAAGGGGGCGGCGGTATGAGCGCCCTCACCTGGATCCCCGCCGTCCTGGCCCGCGGGGTCGACAGGCTGCCGGTCGCCTACGACAGGCGCGTTTGATCGGCCACGCCACTCCCCGGCACCCCGGCGCCCCTTCCGCACACAGCCGGGGAGCGGCTCCGCCCTGCCCGAAGCCCGTACGACGTTCCGTGGAGGACCAGCATGCCGCCCGTCGGCACCCTTCCAAGCAGTTCCGCCCCTTCCCCCGTCTCCACCGTTCGCGGCGGTGCCCGGACCTCCCCGCCCGGCCGAGCGGGCGCCGACGAGCTCGCCGCCCGCATCCTCGGCCTGCTGCTCCCGCACCGCCGCGCCTCCGACCCCGAACTCGACGCAACGCCGGGCCACTTCCCACTCCAACTGGAGCAGCTCGTCGACTTCATCGCCGCGGGCGACCCGATCCTGTTCACGCTTCCCGGCTTCCCCTGCAAGTCACCGAACCCGGCGAAGGTGCTCGGCCACCTGCCCGACGAGGGCGAGCGCCTGTCCCTCACCTTCCTCAACGGGCTCTGCGGGGAGATCGGCGCCCTCTACGAGCCCGGCGCGCGGATCCTGATCTGCTCGGACGGGCACCTCTTCGGCGATCTGATCCACGTCCCCGACGACCACATCGACGACTACTCGGACGAGTTGGCCGCGATGATCGAGCGCGAGGGCCTGACCCACCTGACCACCTTCGACCTGCGGGCCGTCCTCGGCGACCTGCCGTTCGACGAGAAGCGCGCCCGCGTCCACGACCGGTACGCGCCGAGCGTCGAGGAGTTGCGCGAGCAGATCCTGACGGACGAGGAGACGCTGCGCCTCTACCGGGGCATCACCCGCTTCCTCACCGGGGACACCGTCGGCTTCACCGGCACCAGGTCGGCGCTCCAGCGCGACTGCCGCCGCCGCGCCTACGGCGTGATGCAGCGCAGCCGCGCCTGGGGCAACCTGATCGCCGAGCAGCACCCGCGTTCGTTCCGGCTGTCGATCCACCCGCAGAGGGCGGGGGTGCTGAAGTTCGGCATCCGGCTGCTGGAGGCGGCCGACAGCTGGATGACGCCCTGGCACTCCTCCGTGCTCCACCGAGCCGACGGCCGCTGGGAGTTGCTGCGCAGCGAGGACGCCGCGAAGGTCGGGCGGCTGGTCGAGCGCGACGGCCGCCCGAGCCACTACGAGATCGTCTGACGAGCGGGCCGCGGGGGCACATCCGCGGGCGTGCGGTGATCGAAGGCGATCAACGGGTCGCCGGTGAGGGGGTGTTCGACCACGGCCGCCCGCACGCCGAACACCTCGGCCAGCAGTTCGGCAGTGAGTACCTCGCGCGGCGCCCCGGACGCCACCAGGGTGCCGCGGTGCAGGACGTGCAGCCGGTCGCAGACCGAGGCGGCGGCGTTGAGGTCGTGCAGCGCGACGAGGGTGGTACGGCGCTGTTCCCTCAGCAGGGCGAGGAGTTCGACCTGGTGCCGGACGTCCAGGTGGTTGGTCGGCTCGTCCAGCACCAGGACGTCCGGCTGCTGGGCGAGTGCTCGGGCCAGCAGCACCCGCTGGCGTTCGCCGCCGGACAGCTGGGCGAACCGGCGCGCGGCGGCGTCCGTCATGCCGACCCGCACCAGCGCCTCGGCGACGATCCGGTGGTCCTCGGCGTCGTCCGCGGCGAACGCCCGCTTGTAGGGGGTGCGGCCCATCGCGACGACCTCGCGGACGGTCAACTCGAAGTCCCCACCCCGCTCCTGCGGCAGGGCGGCGATGTGCCGGGCGGACTGTGCGGGGCTGAGCTCGTCCAACTCCCGTCCGGCCAGCAGCACCCGCCCGGCGCTCGGCCGCAGGTGCCGGTAGACGGTGCGCAGCAGGCTGGACTTGCCGCTGCCGTTGGGTCCGACCAGTCCGGCGATCTCCCCCTCCTTCGCGACCAGGTGGACGCCGGCCACCACCGTCCGTCCGGACAGGGCGACGCTCAGGTCCTCGACGGCGATTCTCAACTGTGCTCCAGTCGTCGGTCCAGCAGGTAGAGCAGGGTGGGGGCGCCGAGCACGGCGGTGACCACGCCGATCGGCAGTTCCTGGCCGTCCAGGGCGGTGCGGGCGAGGGTGTCGACGACGACGAGCAGCAGGGCGCCGGTGAGCGCGGACAGCGGCAGCAGGCGCCGGTGGTCGCCGCCGACGAGCAGCCGGCACACGTGCGGCACCATCAGTCCGACGAAGCCGATCGCGCCGGAGACGGCGACCAGCACGCCGGTGAGCACGCTGGTCACGACGAAGATCTCGCGGCGCAGCCGGGTGACGTCCACGCCGAGTCCGGCGGCGGTCTCGTCGCCCATGAGCATCGCGTTGAGTCCGCGGGCGCGGGCCTGGAGCAGGGCCAGGCCGAGCGCCACGGCTGCGGCGGGGACGGCGAGTTGGGCCCAGACGGCGCCGCCGAGGCTGCCCATGAGCCAGAACAGGACGCCCCTGGTCTGCTGTTCGTCGCCGGTCTGCAGAACGAGGTAGCTGGTGATGCCGCCGAGGAACTGGGCGATGCCGATGCCGGCGAGGACCAGGCGCAACGGGGAGAAGCCTCGCCTGCCGCGCCGCGCGAGCAGCCAGACCAGCGAGAACGCGGCGAGCGCGCCGGCGAAGGCCGCCAGGGAGACGGCGAGTCCGAGCGCGCTGCCGAAGCCGAGTTCGAGGCCGAGGGAGGTGCCGAGGACGAGGGTGGCGACGGCCCCGAGGGAGGCGCCGGAGGAGATGCCGAGCAGGTAGGGGTCGGCGAGGGGGTTGCGGACGAGGGCCTGGACGGCGGTGCCGACCAGGCCGAGCCCGGCGCCGACGACGGCCGCCAACAGCGCGCGGGGCACGCGCAGTTGCCAGACGATGAGGTCGCGGGTGCCGGGTTCGGGGGCGCGCCCGGTGAGCCGTCGGGCGACCACCGACCAGACCTCGCCGGGCGGCACGTCGACGGCGCCGAGCGAGACGGCGGCGGTCAGCGCGAGCACGAGGGCGGCGGCGAGGGAGGCGGCCAGTGGCCCGGCCCGCAGGGCGCGGGCCGGGCGGGCGGCGGCTCTCCCGTTGGCTTCCTCGGTAGCCGTGGAAGCGGCCTGGGAGGTGCCCTTGGAGGCGGCCGACGTCATGCTCTACTGACCGCCCTTGACGAGATCCGGGTGGACGGTGGCGGCGATCTGCCGGACGGCGTCGGCGTTGCGCACGCCCGCGATGGTGGTGACCTCGGAGCCGATCCGCACGAAGTGCCCCTCCTGGACGGCCTTGAGGCCCTGGGTGGCCGGGAAGCTCCGCAGGAACGCCTCGGCGTCGTCGAAGGCCTTGCGGGTGGCCTCCTCGGTGCCGCGGTTTCGGACGGCGAGCTGGATCCAGTCCGGGTTCTTGGCGATCACGTCCTCCCAGGAGCCGGGTTTGAAGTCGGCGTCGCAGTCGGCGAACACGTTGCGGGCACCGGCCAGGGTGATCACCGCGTTGGCGACCTGCCGTCCGCAGACGGCGGTCGGCTGCTTGGTACCGGCGTCGAAGTCGAAGACGAAGTAGCTCGGCCGCTGCCCGTCCGGAACCGCGGCGAGTGCGGCGCGCACCTCGCCGATCCGCTGCTCCATGCCGGTGACGAGTTCCTCCGCGCGGGCGGCCGTACCGGTGACGGCGCCGAGCCGGCGGATGTCGTTCTCGACCTCGGCGAGGTCGGTGCGCGGCGCCTTGGCGGCCTTCGGGGTGCCGGCGCAGGCCGTGGAGAGCAGGAAGACGTGCTGGATGCCGGCCGCCGTGAACTCCTCCTCGGTGGGCCCGGTGGCGCCGCCGCCCATCATCGGCATCGCGCTGAAGGTGTCGACGTAGAGGTCGGCGCCGGAGCCGAGCAGTTTCTCCTTGGGGACGGTCCGGTCGCCGAGGACGGGCACCTTGCCGCCGCGCTCGGCGAGGTCCGCCGGCAGGGTGCCCTTGCCGGGCGGGAAGCCCGTGCCGATCAGGCGGTCGCCGGTGCCGAGCTGCAACAGCATCTCCAGTGCAGCGGCGTTGCTGGTGACGATCCTGGCGGGTGCCTTGGCGATGGTGGTCTCCCTGCCCGCGCAGTCGGCGACCTTGACGGGGAAGCCGCCGGCTGGGGCGGCCTTGGCGGCGTCCTGCGCGCCCCGGCCGTCCCCTCCCCCGCTGCTTCCGCAGGCCGTGGCCGTGGCGAACAGGGCGACGGCGGCCGCGATGGCGCGGACAACGCGAGGGCGCATGGGAACTCTCCTGGTCGGTGATCGTGCTCGGGGCCCGTCCTGCGGACCCGGACCAGGTAGTCGGCCGGATTCCCCGGCGGGTTCCCGAACGTTTCCAACCAGGCCGGAGACGACGGCAACAGGCTGGAGAGGTCGGCGTAGGCTGGCCGGATGTCCGCTCCCACCGTCCTGCGGGACGATCTCGACCTGCCCGTCCGGATCGGCCCGGGCCCGGTGCGGCGGGTCGTCTCGCTGGTGCCGTCGCTGACCGAGGCCGTCGCTGCCACCGCGCCCGAGCTGCTGGCCGGCGCCACCGACTGGTGCAGCCACCCGGCCGGACTCGTCGTTCCCCGGATCGGCGGCACCAAGAACCCGGACGTGCCGCGCATCCTCGCGCTCGCCCCGGACCTCGTCCTCGCCAACGACGAGGAGAACCGGCGGCCCGACCTGGACGCGCTGCGGGCGGCCGGTGTGCCGGTGTGGGTCACCGACATCCGCACCCTCGACGACGCGTTCCGCTCGCTCGACCGGCTGCTCACCGCCGCCTGCGGGCTGCCGCGCCCGGCCTGGCTGGACGAGGCCGAGGCCGCGTGGCGCGAGGTGCGCCCGCGGTCAGACGAACCGCGGGCGATCGTACCCATCTGGCGCCGCCCGTGGATGGTCCTCGGCCGCGACACCTTCGCCGGTGACCTGCTGCGGCACCTCGGCGTGCGGCTCGTCCACGCCGGCCACGCCGAGCGCTACCCGGCCGTCCCGCTGCCGGAACTGCTGGCCTGCACCCCGGACTTGGTGGTCCTGCCGGACGAACCGTACCGCTTCGCCGCGGACGACGGCCCGGAGGCGTTCCCAGACGTCCCCGTGGCACTGGTCAGCGGACGCCATCTGACGTGGTACGGACCCTCGCTGGTGACGGCCCCGGCCGTCCTCGCCGAGGCGTTGGGCCACCCGTTCGTACAAGGCGGGATCAACGCATCGTAGGATGACCGCCATTCACCGGGCCCGCCGGTGAAGAGTGGGGGGAACCACATGGCAGTGAGCACATCCCGGCGTGCGCTGGTGATGGTGTCGGCCGCGGCCGTCTCGACGGCCGTCCTGGCCGGGTGCGGCAGCAAGCCCGCCGACACCCGCACCGACGCGGCGCCGAACACGACGGCGGCGGCCGCGGCCGCCTCGGCCACGGACACGCCCGGCGCGAGCCCGTCCGCGACCGCGACACCGTCGCCGACGGCGAGCCCCGGAGACACCGGCAGCCCTAGCCCGACGGCTAGCAAGTCGGCCAGGCCCAGCCCGACCGCGACGCCGAGCACCACCAAGCCCGGCGCGACCAAGCCGTCCGCCGGGAGCGCCGACAAGGGCTTCGCGCAGGCCGCCCCCGTCGTGGCGGCCCCCGCACCGACCGCCAAGCCCGGCCCCGTCGCACCCCCGCCGCCGCCCGCACCCGCGACCCCGCACGTCCCTCCGTTGCAGAGCGGCTGCCAGCCGAGCAAGCCCCAGCCCGACGAGCCCAAGGAGGCCGTCGGCGCGGCCCTCGCGTCCGCCGCGGGCCAGCCCCGGACGCTCAGTCTCAGCAACGGCGGCACCGACAAGCTCCCACCGCTGCCCGTCAACCTGGTAAAGGCCATCGCCTGGCAGGAGAGCGGCTGGCAGTCAGGCATCCTCGCCTGCGACGGCGGCATCGGCACCATGCAGATCATGCCGAACACCGTCAGCTGGATGCACAACAAGTTCGGCACCGACTCGGACCCGAAGACGCTCGCCGGAAACGTCCAGCTCGGCACCCAGCTGCTCGACTGGCTGGTCGCCTACTTCGGCGACTCCTCCTTCGGAGGCAAGTACGACCTCTCTCCCGACGCCGCCACCGGCAGGACGCCACTGCTCGACCTGGTCATCTCCGCCTACAACGCGGGCGCGGGCAACGTGCACTACAACACCGTCACCGACCCCGCCACCGGTCAGACCGTCGGCAGCCTCGTCATCCCCAACCCGAGCTACGTCGCCAACGTCAAGGCGCTGATGTCCAGCCAGCCCTGGAACAAGGCGGGCTGACAGCGGAGGGCCCGGGACGCACGCTCGCGTCCCGGGCCCTCCGTGTGGCGTTGCTCGGCGTCAGCTCCGCGCGGCCGAGACGGCGGCGCCCAGCGCCTCCTTGATGCGCGGCCCGAGCCGGCCGAAGCCCAGCTCCTTCATCGCCGCCCGCAGCAGCTCCTCGTCACTGCGCTCGACACCGTCGCCGTCCACCCACCGCACCACGGCCAGCAGTTCCTCCGCCGAGTAGGCGGTCACGGGCCGCCCCGGCGTGAAGTCCGGCTTCGCCGGCCGCCCGGCGGGCTCGGCGGCGGAGGCGGGAGCCTCCTCGACGACCTCCGGCTCGGCGGCGGGCTCCTCAGCAACAGCCTCGACGGCAGGAGCCGCCTCCACCTCGACCTCGGCGACGGCCACCGGCTCGGGCTCGACGGCCGACTCCTCAGCCGGAACGGGCTCCTCGTCGCCGGCCTCGACCTCGGCCTCGACCTCCGCGGCAGGAGCTTCCTCAACGGCCTCCGGCTCGGCGGCGGGCTCCTCGACAACAGCCTCGACCTCGACGGCGGGCTCCACCTCAACCTCGACCGGACCCGGAGCCTCGTCGACGACCTCAACCTCGGTGACGGCCTCGGCTGCCGGAGCCTCCTCGACCTCGTCCGGCTGAGAAGCCTCAACCCCGGCAACCGGCTCCTCAGCGGCCTCCGGCTCAGACGTCAGCTCGGGCTCGACGGCCACCGGCTCCTCAGCCTCGGCAGCCTCCTCGTCGACGACCTCAACCTCGGCCTCGACGGTAGGAGCCTCCTCAACGGCCTCCGGCTCGGCGGTCTCGGCAGCCGGCTCTTCAGCACCAGCCTCGACCTCGGCAGCCGGCTCCTCAACCTCAACTGCCTCCGGCTCAGACGTCAGCTCGGGCTCGACGGCCACCGGCTCCTCAACCGGAACGGGCATCTCCTCGGCAACCTCGACCTCGACTTCGGCCTCGGCGACCTCGACTTCGACTTCGGCCTCAGCAGCCTCCGCGAGTTCGTCCGCCGCAGCGGCCTCGGCGAGGGCGGCGGTGGCGGCAGCCACGAGGTCGTCGGCGGCCGGCGAGGGCGCCGGGAGGGAGACGACGGCCGGCTCGGCCTCGGTCTCGGCGTCAGCTTCGGCCTCGGCTGTCTTCTCCTCCTCCGCGGTCGGCTCGACGTCCGGAGCCTCGGTCGAGGTCTCGACCTCGGCAACCGGCTCCTCCGCCGGCTCCTCCCCCGCTGCCTCCGCGAGCCCGTCGCGCTGGCCGCCGGCCAGGGCCTGGCGGGCGGTGTAGGCGGCCTCGGCGGCGCGGCGGTCGGCCTGGGCGGCGGCGAGTTCGGCGAGCAGCTCGCCGAGGCCGGCCTCCTCCAGGGTGGTGCGCAGGCCGCGGATGGTGGGCAGGCGGTAGAGGGTGCCTTCGTCGGCGGCGAGCCGCTCGACGAGGTCGACGAGGTCACCGAAGGCGATCCCGTCGAGGTCGTGGTCGGGGAGCACGCGGGCGAGTTCGCGCAGCCCGGCGTTGATCGCGTCGAAGGTCTGCGCGGTCCGCTCGACCAGGGCGCCGTCGGCGGGGGCGGCCGGGAGGGTGCCGGTGGGGGCGAGGACGGCCCAGGCGCGGCGCTCGATCTCGGCGGAGGTGAGTGCCTCGTGCAGGTCCTCGCGGCGGGTGCGGCGGTCGGTGGCGAGGGCGGCGGCCTGCTTGCGCAGGACGCGGGCGCGCAGCCAGGAGAGCTTGATGCCGCGCTCGCGCCGCCAGGCGCTGTCGGCGGTGGCGGCGGTGAGGGCGTCGAGGTCGGCGTCGTAGGCGGCCACGGTGAGGATGGTGGAGGTGCGGTGGACGCGCTGGAGCATCTCGACGAGGAGCGCGGTCTTGGCGACGGTGTCGGGCTCGTCGAGCTTGGCGTCGGCGGCGAGGGCGGTGACGGCGTCCCAGGTCTGCTGGAGGTCGCAGCCGCGGAGTTCGGCGAGGGCCGTGGAGGCCGCGCGGGCGTCCTCGGGGGTGGCGATGGTGTCGACCGCCGCGTACCAGGCGTGGGTGTCGGCGGTGAGGGTGAAGGCCCCGAGTTCGGCGTAGCGGCCGAGGTCCTCGCGGAGGTCGGGCTCCGCCGTGGTGGCCTTGGCGTCCTGGGGGTCCTTGACGTCTGCGGCGTCGGCGACGTCCGCCGGGTCGGCTGCGTCGGCGTTGCGCGAGTGAAGCACTGTCATGTGAGGTCCGGTTCTGGGCGACGACGGCGGGGCTGGCGGCGAGGGGCGGCGGACCGATCGCGCGGGGTGTCCCGGGTGTGGGGCCCGGGGGTCGCGCGGTCGGGCTGCCGGTTGTGGAGGCCCAGAATACGGGTGCCCGTTCGAGCCTTGCACGCACCCACCGTCCGACGGGCCGGTGTCGTATGCCATACCGCCCGCCTGGCCGCTACTCGGGAGGGCCGGACGGGTGGCCGGGTGCTGCTCCGGGCGGGTGGCCGGGGCCGTCACCACGTGGATGTCATCGCCCGTCCCGGTCCCCGTCCCTACGCCCGTTTCCCGCCCCTACGCCCGTCCGTTCCCGTGCCCCCGCCCGTCCCGGGGGCGGCGCAGCCGGTCCAGCGGGACGCTGCGGACCCGCCGTCCTAGGGGCGGGCGGTATCCGGCGCGGGTGAGGGCGGGGAGGTCGACGGGAGGGAGGTACTCGTACAGCGCGGTGCGGTGCCACCATGCGCCGGTTTCGCGCAGTTCGCGCCAATCGGTGAACCGGTAGAGGTGGAGGGTCGCCCGGACGTGGGTCGGTGGGGCGTCGGGGAAGGGGTTGTGGCGCAGCAGCCTGAGGGTGGCGGGATCGCCGGCGAGGAGGCGGGCGACGAAGGGCAGGAACCAGGGGCGGGCGTAGGCGGGTGAGATGCCGGCGAACCACATCAGCCAGTCGAGCCGCAGGTGGTAGGGGGCATACTGGCGTGGGAGGCGGCGCACGTCGCCGGGCTTGCCCTTGAAGCCGTACTCGCGCCAGACGGTGTGGGCGGTGACGACGGCCTCGTCGGTGCCTTCGACGACGACTTCCTGGCGGATCCGGTTGATGCTGCCGAAGGCGCCGTAGGTGTTGACGAGGTGGAGCCGGTTGAAGGAGCGGTTCATGATCTGGCGGCGGGAGAGGAGGTTGCGGGCGGGCCAGTAGCTGAGGACGGCGACGGCCGTGGTGAGGGCGATGACGAGGGCCTCGTACCAGGCGGGGGCGGCGGGGTAGCCGCGGGGGTGGACGGGCAGGCCGAGGCGGGCGGGTTCGACGGCGGCGAGGGCGAGCGTGATGGTGAGCCAGTTGAGCCAGGCGAAGTTGCCGGAGGCGATGAGCCACAGCTGGGTGGCGACGACGAGGCAGGCGGCGTAGGTGGCGACGGGCTGCGGGAGGAAGAGGCACACCGGTACGACGAGTTGGACGAAATGGTTGGCGGCGACCTCGACCCGGTGCAGCGGGTCGGGGAGGTGGTGGAAGAACCAGCTGAGCGGTCCGGGCATGGGCTGGGTCTCGTGGTGGTAGCGCAGGCAGGTCAGGTCGCGCCAGCAGCTGTCGCCGCGGATCTTGATCAGCCCGGCGCCGAACTCGACCCGGAAGACCAGCCAGCGCATCAGCCAGAGGACGAGGGCGGGCGGGGCGGTGTCGGCGTTGCCGAGGAAGGCGGCGAGGAAGCCCGCTTCGAGGAGCAGCGATTCCCAGCCGAAGGAGTACCAGGTCTGCCCGACGTTGACGATGGAGAGGTAGAGCACCCAGAGGACGGCCCACGGCAGTGGGGAGGCCCAGAGGGGGACGGCGTCGCCGAGTCCGGCGACGAGGGCGGCGGCGACCGCGGCGCCGGTCCAGGCGACGGCGGCGAAGAAGCGGTCGCTGTAGTGGAGATGGAAGAGTCCGGGTGACTGGCGGAACGGGACGCGGCCGGTGAAGCGGGGCACCGGGAGCATGCCGTCGGCGCCGATGAGGGCGCGGAACTGGGCGGCGGTGGCGAGGAAGCCGATCAGGTAGAGGCCGGCGAGCATCCGCTGGACGAGCAGCCGGCTCAGCCAGTAGTCGGGGGCGGCGAACCAGTCCATGCGGCCCATGCCTACCACCGGCGGCCGCCGGCCGGGCCCGAACAGGGGCGCTGGGGCGGACGGTTCACCCGACCGGGCCCGGAGAGGGGCACGAGGGCGGACAGTTCACCCTGCCCAGTCCGGACGAAGGCACGTACGGTTCACCCGGCCCGACCCGGACGACGGCGCGGACGGTTCGCCCCACGGCCCGGCCCCGGACGAAACGGCACCACTGGACGGCAAAGTGGCGGGGAGCCTCTCCTCGGGGGTGAGAGGCGCCCCGCCACACTGGACGGCCCGGACGCGAGGCGCGTCGTCGGGATGTTCGGTTGCGGACTGGTGCGGTGGGTGGTGCCGCGAACGGCCGGTCGGCGGCTCAGCCGGGCAGGACCAGACCGGAGTCCCCGCCGATGCCCGGGCGGCCGGCGACGGTTCCGCTCTGCTGGAGCCGGTCGACCAGGAGGGCGGCCAGCGTGCCGAGTTCCTCCTCGGTACGGGACTGCGCGGTGACGTCCATACCGACGGTGAGGACGCCGTTGATCTGGCCGGTGCGCGCGGTCCGCATCGGAGTGCAGGTGAAGCTGAAGATCTGCTGGCCGCGCTGGCCCTCGCGGCCGGACTGGATCCGGACGTCGTTGAGCACGGTGGCCCGGCCGGTGTGATACGCCTCGGCGACGGCCTGCTGGAGGCCGGCCGCGCCGAGCTGCGGGTAGCCGACGCCGATCGCCCCGTACGCCGCCGGCGCGCCGAAGGTCTCGGCGTGCTGGGCGTTGGCGTAGCGGATCTCCTGGCCGGGGCCGTCGGTGAGCATGATGGGGAACGGCGAGCCGTCGAACGCGGCGAACATCTCCTGCTGCTGGGCGAGGAGGTTGTCGCGCAGCCGGATCTCGGAGAGCAGCGCCTCGGCGAGGTGCTGGATGTCGCGCAGCCGCTCGCGGCCCCACTGCCGGGGCTCCCGGTCGAGGACGCAGACGGTGCCGATGACGGTCTTGGTGTCGTCGACGAGCGGGGCGCCGAGGTAGGCGCGCACGCCCAGTTCGTCGACGACCGGGTTCCCGGCGAACCGGGGGTAGGCGAGGATGTCGTCGAGGGCGAGCGGCGAGCGCTGGGCGACCACGTGCGGGCAGAAGCCGTGACTCAGCGGCATCTGCCGGGTGGGAAGGTCGAAGGCGATGCCGCGGTCGGCCCAGGACGCGCCCTCGTCCGCCACGACCTCCGGGGAGTTTGGCGGAATGTAGAGCCCCCGGAACATCTGGCGCTCGTCGTTGATGAAGTTGACCATGGCGATGGGGGCGCGGGTGATGCTGGCGGCCAGGTGGGCGAAGCGGTCGAAGGCCTCGTCCGCGGAGGGGTCGTTGAGACCGAGGCTGCGCAGTCTGCGGGTCCGCTCGGACTCCCCGGCGGCACCCGGGAACTGGCCTTGAGTGCTCATCACATCAGTCATGACCCACATGTAATCAGACATCCGGTACGTTCGGCGCTCCCGGGTTCGCCACCGGTTCTGCTGATGCTCAGCCAAAACCGCATGTGGGCCGCCCGTTCAGCCGGGCGGCGAGACGGGGAAGATCACTTCCCACCCGTCACCCCGTCAAAACCCGTTCCGGTTTCGACGGCCGGAATCCCGCCAATCCAAGATCGACTCTGGAGAGGCCCCGGTCGACATATGACAATGAGCCCTGCCGAAAACACGGACGGTATCCCTGAGGACGCCGCCCGTAGTTCCGCACGCACCGGTTTTGCGTTGGGGCAGCCGGCCGCCACTCTCAAGAACCCCCACTCCCCGAGCGGCCGGCGCGGGATCGGCGGCACGGACGGAGGCACGACCACCCCCTGAACCGAGAGGACCGCAGCATGGCGATGGAGTACTTCACCGACGAGCGTCACGAGAGTCTCCGGGCGGAGGTGCGCGAGTTCGCGGAGAAGGAGATACGTCCGCAGGTGGCCAGAATGGAGGCCGACCGGAAGGTCGAGTTCGAGCTCTCGCGGGAGATCGCCCGCCGTGGCTGGATCGGTGTGACCATCCCCCGCGAGTTCGGCGGCATGGGCCTGGGGCACCTCGCCAAGACGGTCATCGTCGAGGAACTGGCCCGGGTCAGCGGCGCGATGGGCGCCATGGCACAGGCCTCGCAGCTCGGCGTCGCCAAGGTCATCCACTTCGGCACCAACGCCCAACGGCGCAAGTGGCTGCCGAAGTTCGCCTCCGGGCAGGCGCTGCCGACCATCGCGGTCACCGAACCGGAGTGCGGCGGCCACGTGCTCGGCATGGCCGGCACCGCACGCCGGGAGGGCAACGAGTACGTCCTCAACGGCCGCAAGTGGTTCGTCGGCAACTCCCACATCGGCGACGTCCACGGCGTGGTGCTCCGCACCGGCCAAGGCAGCCGCGGCCTCTCCGCCTTCCTCGTGGAGAGCGACCGCCCCGGCTTCCGCACCGGCACCCTCGGCTCGCAGAGCGGACTGCACGGCTTCAGCTTCGGCGAGATCGTCTTCGAGGACTGCCGCATTCCGGCCGGAAACCGACTGGCCCGGGAAGGCCAGGGCCTGGACGTCGCCTACTCCTCCTCCACGCTGTACGGGCGGCTCAACCTCGCCGCCGTCGCGCTCGGCATCCACATCGCGATCGTCGAGGACACCGTGCGCTTCGCCGAGGAGCGGGTGCTGTACGGCAAGCCGCTCAGCCAACTGCCCAACATCGCACTGAAGCTCGGCGAGATGCAGTCCCGGCTGATGACCGCCAAGCTCGCCGCCTACCACGCCTCGCACCTGCTCGACCACGGCAAGGCCTGCGACGCCGAGCTGATGAACGCCAAGCTCATCAACACCGAGTACGCGCTGGACTCGGCACGCAACGCCATGGAGATCCACGCCGCGCGGGGCCTCCAGGCCGACTTCCACATCGAGCGCTACCTGCGCGACGCCACCCACGTCTACCCGCCCGCCGGCACCTCGGACGTCCAACGGCTGCGGCTCGGCCAGGTCGCCTCGGGCACCTACGGCAAGCAGTGGTCGGCGGAGCTGTCCGGGCTGGCCAGCTGGGCGTGGACCGAACTGGCCCAGCGCGAGGCGGCGGTGGAGGAACAGGCCGAACGCGGCGGCCTTGTGCTGCCGATGCCGCTGGCGGGCTGAGCGAGCACAGGCTGAGTGAGAACCGCCGACGGACCGAGCGAACCGGCCACCCCTGCATGCCGGACCGCCTGATCAGAAGTCTGCCGACCCTTCAGCATACCTACGGTTTTGACCTGTTCCTGACGGCTCTTCGGGAGGGCCCACCAACCTCCCGAGGAGCCGTCGCCACCCCCGCCGAACCTGCTTGACCTGCGACGATCCGTCGCCGCACGATTCGGCCGAAAGCTTTCATCGTGACCATCAACCGTTCAGATATCGTCAGTTGATGTTGCGATGAGGGCACCTGGGACTGGTAGCGTTCCTGACATAGGCGGCCGTGCTGCACCCCGCCCGGACGATGACGTCACGTCACACCGTTCGGCAACCCCGGCCGTGGCGCCCTGAAGCCCGGCCGGACCGCGCGCGGGCCAACCCGCCGTTCGGCCCTGCAACAAGGAATCAGATGCCAGGCATATCGGCCCCCCGCACGGGCCACCGCGCCGGCCCGTCCGGCTCCCTCCGCAGCTCGCTCCTCGCCCTCGTGCTGGTCCCCAGCCTGGGCCTCGCCGCCGCCTGGGGCTACGCCGCCTACCTCCTGCGCGACACCGGCCAGAGCACAGCCCTGCTGGCGGGCACCGCCGCCGTCTCCCTGGTCCTGCTGGTCAGTCTGATCCGCGGCGTCCGCGCCGCCCGGGCCCTGCCCGCCCGCCTCGCCGGGCTGCACGCCGACACCCTCGCGCTCGCCCATCAGGAGATCCCCGCGGTGGTCGGACGGCTGCGCTCCGGCGAGCCGGTGCCCACCCCGCCCACCTGGTCCCCGTCCCGGCGGGCCGGCGACGAGGTGCAGCAGACCGCCGACGGCCTCGCCGCCGTCCGCCAGGCCGCCGTCGCCGCCATCGTCCACCAGGCCCAGGGTCGCGAGGGGACGAAGAAGGTCTTCCTCAACATCGCCCGCCGCACCCAGATCCTGATCCACCGCCAGATCAGCATGCTGGACGCGCTGGAGCGCGAGCACGAGGAACCCGACCTGCTGCGCGAACTGTTCGCCGTCGACCACCTCGCCACCCGCATGCGGCGCAACGCCGAGAACCTGGTCATCCTCGGCGGCGCGCTGCCCGCCCGACGCTGGCGCAACGCCGTGCCCGTCGTCAACGTGCTGCGCAGCGCCGTCTCGGAGACCGAGAACTACGCGCGCGTGGTCGTCCAGGGCGTGCCGCGCGCCTCCCTCAGCGGGCAGGCCGTCGCCGACGTCATCCACCTCATCGCCGAGCTGATCGAGAACGGCACCACCTTCTCCCCGCCGTACACCCAGGTGCAGGTCTCCGCGCAGGAGGTCCCCAAGGGCCTCGCCGTCGAGGTCGAGGACCGCGGCCTCGGCATGAGCGAGGAGGAGTACGAGCGGCTCAACGACTACCTGGCCAACCCGCCCGAGCTGGACGTCTCCGCGCTCGGCGACGACCTGCGGCTCGGCCTGTTCGTCGTCGCGCGCCTGGCCGCCCGGCACGAGATCCAGGTGACCCTGCGGCCCTCGCCGTACGGCGGCACCCGGGCCGTCGTGCTGGTGCCCTCGGTGCTGCTGGAGCAGGCGGAGCAGCCGGCCGCGGTGCCCGGGCTGCCGTCCGGCGCGCGCGTCACGCGGACGCCGGTGCCCGAGCCGCTGCCGGCCGGGGACGGCGATCTCGGCGAGGTGGACGACGAGTTGTCGGGCGCGCTGGCCGGGGTGCTCGGCGGGCTCCTGGGCGGTGGGGCTCCTGTGGTTCCTGCGATTCCCGAGGCAGTCAGGGCGGCTCCGGCGCTGCCGGGTGTTTCTGGCGCTCCTGGTGCTCCCGGGGAGGACGACAGTGGCGCGATCATCGGTGAACTGCTCGCCCAGTACCCAGTAGGGGGCGGCCAGGACGGCGGTGCGCCCGCCAACGGCGGCCTGACCGTGGGCTCCACCATCCCCGGCCTGCCCGGTGCCGTGGTCGTCCCGCGGCCCGTCCTCCCCCGGCCGTACGACGACCTGGCAGAGGACCTGGCCGAGAACCCCACGGAGCGCCTCGGTGGCTCGGACGGCACGGAGGGCACGGGCAGCAGGACCGGGCCTGGCGGTTCAAACGGTGCGGGCGGTGCGGCCGGGGCCGGCTTCGGCGGCATGTCCGCCGACCGCGCCGTGCCCACCCACGAACGCGCCCAGGAGGCCTCCCTGGATCACGGCCCGGACGGCGAACTGCGCACCCCGCGCGTCCTGCCGCAGCGGGTCCGCAACGCCAGCCTCGCCGAGCAGCTGCGAGAGGCCCACGCGCCCGGCGCCATGATGCCCCCGCCCGCCGGACTCCCCGGCTTCGCCGGCCATGCCGCCCCTGCCGGCACCCGGTACGGCACCGCCGAGGCCGACGATCCGTCCCCGCAGCGCTCCCGCGCCACCATGGCCGCCATCCAGCGCGGCACCCGGACCGCCCGCGCGGCCGACCCCGAACCGGACGCGCCGACCGCACCGTCCGCCGCCCAGGAAGCCAAGGAACAGCAGTGATGACGCAGCAGACCGACACCCAGCGCGACCTCAACTGGCTGCTGGACCAGCTGGTGGCGCGGGTACCCGAGACCCGGCACGCCATCGTCCTCTCCGAGGACGGCCTGCTGGTCGGCATGTCGCAGGGCGTCGACCGGGCCGACGCCGAGCACCTGTCCGCCGTCGCCTCCGGCCTGCAGAGCCTCGCGCGCGGCGCCGGCCACCGGTTCAACGGCGGTCGGGTCCGGCAGACCGTGATCGAGATGGACCAGCTGTTCCTCTTCGTCACCACGGCCGGCCAGGGCGCCCGCCTCGCCGTGCTCACCAGCGAGCAGGTGGACGCCGGACTGATGGCCTACGAGATCAACATGCTGGTCAAGCAGGTCGGCCAGTACCTCACCGCGGCGCCGCGCAGCGACGCCGGCCAGGTCGGCGTGGGTGGCGGTGCGTGACCGCCGACACCGACGAGGCCTGGTTCTTCGACAAGGACGCAGGCCATCTGGTCCGTCCTTACGCGATCACCAACGGGCGCACCGGCCCGGCCCGTGACGGCTTCGCGCTGATCACCCTCGTCGTGACCGCCGACCCGCGCACCGACACCAGCCGGCTCGCACCCGAACCGGCCGCGATCCTCGACCTGTGCCGCGAACGCCCGCTGGCCGTGGCCGAGATCGCGGCCACGCTCGACCTCCCGGTGAGCGTGGTCAAGGTGCTGCTGGACGACCTGGCCGAGGCACGACTGATCCTCACCCGCGCCCCGGTCCAGCTCGCCGAGGCGCCGGACATCTCGCTGATCCAGGCCGTGATCGAGGGCGTCCGCCGGCTCTGAATCGCCGGCTCTGAATCGCCGGCTCTGAATCGCTGGCTCCGAACCGGCGGCTCCGAACCAATGGCGCCGAACCTGCACCGCTGAACCGGCCGCCACACCGACCGGCATCTCTCCGCGAAGCCCCCAGCCCCACTCCAGGAGACCCGAATTGACGACCCAGAGCCTGGTGCCGGGCGCGGTCAAGATCCTCGTCGCCGGCGGATTCGGCGTCGGCAAGACCACCATGGTCGGCTCCGTCAGCGAGATCGAACCGCTGCAGACCGAGGAGCGGATGACCCGTGCCAGCATCGGGGTCGACAGCCTGGAGGGCATCCAGGACAAGTCCACCACCACCGTGGCCATGGACTTCGGGCGGATCACCGTCCGCGATGACCTCGTGCTCTACCTCTTCGGCACGCCCGGGCAGTTCCGGTTCTGGTTCATGTGGGACGACCTCGCGCTCGGCGCCCTGGGCGCGATCGTCCTCGCCGACACCCGGCGACTCGAATCCAGCTTCGCCGCCGTGGACTTCTTCGAGCAGCGCGGCATCCCGTTCGCGGTCGGCGTCAACTGCTTCCACGGCCGGCGCGAGGCCACGCCGGAGGACGTCCGCCGAGCCCTCGACCTCGGCCCGGAGGTGCCGATCGTCCTCTGCGACGTGCGGGAGCGGGCGTCCAGCAAGGAGCTGCTGCTCGCCCTGCTCGACCGGGTCCGCCGCGACGCCCTCGCCGGGCGGCGGTGAGCGCTCACCGCTAGGTCTTTCTGTCCCAGGAGGCCGGTGTGCGGCCTGGCGACGCCAAACCCCTCGAACGAGTGAACGGCCTGGTCGCCGCCAGAGGGGTTGAACCCCGATCGGGTGACTTCGGGGCGAGGCCGGAATCGGCGCGGGTGCTGATGGGCTGTGCGTGGGTGAAGCGGTACTCGAACGAGGAGGCACCCATGCGGCACGTGGTGGAGATCCGGGACGAGACGTTCCGTGCGGCGCGGAGGCGGCGTGGGCGGGCGGCGCGTGCGTGCCCGCTGCGGGGGTGGTGGGCGACGCTGCTCCGCAGCCTACTTCGCCACGGTGAACCGGAGGATCCGGTCGTCGCCGGGGCGGAGGTCGCCACGGCCGTCGGTGTTGTTGGTGACCAGCAGGAGCGTGCCGTCGCGATCGGTGACGACGGTGCGAAGGCGGCCGTAGGCGTTGACGAGGTAGTCCTGCGGACGGCCGGCGAGGTGGTCGCCGGAGACCGGGATGCGCCACAGGCGGGTGCCGCGCAGGGCGGCCATCCAGAGGGCTCCGTCGGCGTAGGCGAGGCCGCTCGGGGAGGCCTCGGCGGGGCGCCAGACGGCCAGCGGGTCGATGTACCCGGGCCGGTTGCCGATGCCCTCGACGGACGGCCAGCCGTAGTTGCCGCCCGGGCGGATCAGGTTGAGTTCGTCCCAGGAGTTCTCGCCGAACTCCGAGGCCCAGAGCCGCCCTTCGGCGTCCCAGGCGATGCCCTCGACGTTGCGGTGGCCGTAGGAGTAGACCGGCGAGCCGGGGAACGGGTTGCCGGGCGCCGGAGCGCCGTCCGGGGTCAGCCGGAGGATCTTGCCGCCGAGCGAGCCCTTGTCCTGGGCGAGTGCCGAGTTGCTGCTGTCGCCGGTGGTGGCGTACAGCAGTCCGTCCGGTCCGAAGGCGATCCGGCCCCCGTTGTGACGCGGGCCGTGCGGGATGCCCGTCAGAAGGACTGCGGGCGCGCCGAGTTGGGCGGCCGCGGGCAGGGCGGGGTCGTAGCTGAAGCGAACGATCCGGTTGTCCGCAGTGGTGCTGAAGTAGGCGTACACGAGCCGGTCGGTGGCGAAGGCCGGGGAGAGCGCGATGCCGAGCAGACCGCCCTCGCCTCCGGCCGTCACGCCCGGCACGGTACCCGCCACGGTCTTCGCCCCACTGGCCGCGGCGACCCGGACGATCTGCGCGCTGTCCCGCTCCGAGACCAGCAGGTCGCCGTCGGGCAGCACGGCCACGCCCCAGGGAACGGCCAGCCCGTCCGTCACGGTGGCCTGAACGACCGGGGCGCCCGAGAACGACGCAGTCGCGGCCGGGGTGGTCGCGACGCCGCCTGGAGCGGGCGAGGAGGAGCAGGCGGCGGCAGGGCCGAGCAGCAGGGCCAGCAGGGCGGCGGCAAGACGATGGTGCACCGGGGCCCTTCCGTGGACGTGACGGGGTCCCAGCACAGCACACCCGCTCGCGCGGGCCCCGGCAACCCGCCGCACCACGGCCCGCGTGGCACGTCTTCCGCCCTTGATCCTGTCGCCGATCAGGTCGTTCTCAGTCCCCGATGGGCCCGTCGGGGAGGCGGTCCGCCAGGTAGCCGGACAGGTCAGGGGTGTCCGGGGCGAGCATGTGGCGGACCCAGGCCCGGCGCTCGTGTTCCATGGTGGGCAGCTCCCAGACACATCCGACATAGGGGGTGGAGTTGATCGTCCAGTGCTTCAGGTCGTCGTCCGGGCAGCCCAGGAAGGGCTCCCCCGCGGCAGCCACTCGGGCGTGGACGACGTTGTCCCAGACCCATGCGTACACGCAGAGGTAGAGGGCGCCCTGGCCTTCGTGCAGCACGAGCCAGCCGCCGGGCGGCGTGTCGTCGCGCTCGGGCAGCATCTTCGCCGCCGTCTCGTAGGCCGCTGCCACGAGTTCCGCCGCGAGAGGGCGGTCCGCGGCGCGGGTGATGTGGTAGGGCTTGAGCTGCCGGCCGTCGATCTCGACGGTCGGGAGTGCCTGAACGTACTTGTGGTGGAATGCCATGCCGGGAACGGTAGGGGGGATCGACTGACATCCTCTGTCAGTCGATCGGGAACGGAGGCGACCGTGCGGGCGAGCCGGCTGATGTCGATCGTGCTGCTGCTCCAGAGCCGCGGCCTGATGACCGCACGCGCGCTGGCCGAGGAACTGGACGTGTCGGTCCGGACGGTCTACCGGGACGTCGAGGCGCTGTCCGCCTCCGGTGTCCCTGTCTACGGCGAGGGCGGCCGTGACGGCGGCTACCGGCTGCTCGACGGCTACCGAACTCGGCTGACAGGGCTGACGCCGTGCGAGGCCGAGACGCTCTTCCTGCTGCCCATGGCAGGACCGGCATCCGACCTCGGACTGGCCTCCTACGCCGCGTCCGCGCAGCTCAAGATCGCCGCCGCGCTTCCCGCCGAAGTGGGCGATCACGCGGCCCGCATCGGGTCCCGCTTCCTGATCGACGGCGACTCCTGGCGCCGCGACGCTCCGGGCGTCGGCCGACTCCCGGTGCTCGCCCAGGCGGTCAAGGACGAGCAGGCGGTGGAGGTCCGCTACCGCACGCCGGACGGCAACGAAGACGAGGTGCACGCCGTCTCGCCGTACGGCATGGTGCTGGAGGCGGGCGCCTGGTACCTCGTGGCCGCCCACACACCTGGCACCACGCCGATGGTCCTGCCCGTGTCGTGGGTTCGCGCGACGGCGCCGAGTCTGCACGACTTCCGCCCGCCTGCCGACTTCGACCTGCGCACCTTCTGGGCCGCCCGCACCGCGGGTGCCACGCCGTCGGGCCGACTCACGGGTCAGTCCTTATAGCTCACGGGTCAGTCCTTATAGGGGGACAAGCCTCGACGGATCCAGCTCAAAGCCGAAACGGATCGGCAAAACGGATCGTCTCGCCGAATTCAATCAGGGCCAGCCAGAGGGGCACACCCACCCGAGAGCCCGCGCGACCGTCAACGTCCCGCCCGACCGGTACCTCCGCCACCGGCGCCCCTCCCCCGCCGGGCCACCGCGTCCGTGTACAGCTCGCTTGTGAAGTCGCCATGCTCGATGCCGAGTTCGGCCATCAGCTCGCGCACGGCGGCGAGCGCCGGCGTCAGCTCGTCCTCCCCCGCCGCAGCCGTCTCCACCTCCAGGTACACCCCGTCGAGCCCGGGCACCCGCACCAGCGTCACGAGGAAGCGCCGACCGGCGCGCTCCACGGCGTAGTTGCGACACCGTTTCTCGAACGCGAGCCGCGGCAGATAGCCGAGACCGCGGACGATCCCGTGCGCGGCCCCGGCGTCCGCCACCACCGTCTCGTACTCCGGTTTCGATCCGGACGCCTCGTCCACCCGGGCATCCTTGTACGTGAGCAGCGTCCGCCGGCTCCCGTCCGCGCCCTCGACCTCCCGGATGCGCAACTCACGGTCACCGTCGAGCAGTTCGCCGCCGGGCGCGTCGTAGTAGGTGTCCCGGTACACCTCCGCCCGCCCCGGCCCGTACCGGCCCTCCAGACGGCGCAGCAGCGCCCCCGACTGGCGCACGACCGCCTTCAGCTCCGCCTCGATCATCCCTCTGCCTTCCGGTCCGCTCGGTCCCTGCATCATGCCCCCACCAGGGACGTGGTGAGGACCGCTGCCGCTGCCCCGCGCCGCGCGAAATCCGGGTGCCGTCGCGCCGTCAACCTCCTACCGTGGCACGCATGTGTACGCGATCCCAGACCTCCCGGCGGCACTACGTGTGCCTGTCCTGCCGGGTGTCGACCAAGAGGCACGGGGCCGCCGGGCAGAACGGGTGCCCGCGCTGCGGCGAGGAACTGTTCGACGCCGGGCACGATCTGGAGGTGCCGAAGAAGCGGGACGAGGCGGGGTGGCGGGCGCTCACCGCACTGCTGCGCGCCGGCGTGACCTTCCACTCCAGGTGCTGCTACGGCCCCGGCTGGCGCCCGCGCACGCCGCGCGAGGTGCGCGAGCGCCTGGCGGCCTCGCGCGGTACCGGGCTGGCGGTGGCCGAGGCGTTGACGACGCAGGACGTCGAGGAGCTCAGTGCGAGGCGGCGGGCGCGGGCGCGAGTCCCGCGCAGCCGCGCAGACCGTCGCGCCGCTTGAGCGCCGCGTCGGCGGCGGCGCCGGTGACCGGCTGGGGGATGCCCTTGTCGTCGATGGCGGCCGGGGCGAACGCCTCCCCGGTCACCTTGCCATCCCGCGTGAGGGTGAGCGTGGTGACGCCGGTCTCGTTCGAGAAGGGGTAGTTGGAGGTGCCGTACCAGAGGAAGTTGCCGAAGCCGTACCCCACATAGGTGTTGCCGAGCATGCCGGAGCCGACCATCGTGTGGGCGTGCGTACCGACCACGGCCGTGGCGCCGGCGGCCGCGAGCTTCTTGGCGATGGTGGTCTGGGCGCCGGTCGGGCAGGCCTTCCCCTCCTCGCCCCAGTGCAGGTAGACGAGGACGACGGGGGCCTGCTGCTTCGCCGTCTCCACGGCCTTGACCAGCGCGGGGACGTCCAGCGCCGAGGCGATGCCCGGCTTGTCGGCGCCGGCGCGCCACTTCTGGTTGGTGAGGTCCTCGATCTGGCTGGCGGCGACGACGGCGACCTTCACGCCCCGCACGGTGGTGACGTACGGGGCGTACGCGTCCTTGGCGGTGCGGCCGACGCCGATCACCGGGATCGGTGAGGAGTCCTTGGCGGCGAGGGTGTCGGCGAGGCCGTCGGCGCCGAAGTCCACGGCGTGGTTGTTGGCCATGGAGACGACGTCGACGCCGGAGTCCCTGAGCAGGCCGAGCGCCTTGGGCGAGGTGCGGAAGGTGTAGAGCTTGGGCTCGGGGGCGCCGCGGCCGGTGATCGCGGTCTCCAGGTTGAGCACGGACAGGTCGGCGTCGGCGAGGGCCCCGGAGATCGGGCCGAGCGCCCGCTCGGGCGGCTGGACGGCGAGCCGGGCCTCGGTGCGGCCCTCGAAGTGGACGTCCCCGGCGAACGCCACCGTGATGGTGCCGTCGGGCCGGGGCGCGGTCGGCTTGGCGGTGCGCCCGGCGCTCGTCGTGCCGGATGCGGACGGCGATCCCGCCGGGGCACCGGCCGGGGCTCCCGACGGCGCCGCCTGCGGCGCCGTGGATTCGGCGGCCGAGCCGGGGCCGGGATCGTCCGGCCCGCAGGCCGCGACGGCGGTCAGCCCGATGAGCAGCGCGACGGCGGCCGCGGCACGGCGCATGAGTGGTCCCCCCGGGGTCGGTTCAAGAACGGTCAGCCTATGTCACTCCTCCACCACGCCTCCGCGCGGTATCCACAACGCCCCGAACGCAGTTCGGACAGGATCGGTACACGGTTCGGAAGGGATCGATCCGGCCCCGGCCGCGCACAGCGTGCACAGTGGAAGCAGTGGAAACCGTGGAAGCCCTGGAAGAGGACGCACGCTCGACGCCGAAGGTGGTACGCCATGGCCAGCAATCAGCCGACCGCCGGCCGCGCACGCCGGATCGTGGTCGGGATCGACGGTTCACCGCCCTCGAAGGCGGCCCTGCGCTGGGCGGTCGGGCAGGCTGTGCTCACCGGGGCGACGGTGCACGCGGTGGCGGCCTGGGAGTACCCGTCCCTCTACGGCTGGTTCGCGCCGACGGTGGACGACGGCTTCGAGGAGACCGCCCGCCGCACGCTCACCACCGAGGTGGACGAGGTCGTCGGCCGGGAGCGGCCGGTGGAGATCCGGGAGAGCCTGGTGCTCGGGCACGCCGCCGACGTGCTGCTGGAGGCGGCCGAGGACGCGGACCTGCTGGTCCTGGGCAGCCGCGGGCGCGGCACCTTCGCCCGGACGCTGCTCGGCTCGGTGAGCGCCCGCTGCGCGGCGCACGGGGTCTGCCCGGTGGTGATCGTCCGCGCCGACGGGACGGCGTCGCCGCCGCGCCCGACCACGGCCGAGGCGGCCGAGGGCACCGTCCGCACCAAGGACTGGCAGCTCAGTCTGCACGTGGTCGAGGAGGGGGACACCACCCGGGTGCACGCGGTGCTGGACACCGACGGCGACGTCCTGCACAGCGACGCGCTCGCCCGCCGCAACCCGCGCGACACCCCGGCGCCGGCCATCGGGGACGAGTTCGCGGTCGGCCGCGCGCTGGTCGACCTCGGGCACCAGTTGCTGCGCGCGGGCGTCCAGAGCGCCACCGGGCCCACCGAGGAGTGAGCGCCCGGGAGCGAGCACCAAGGAGCGAGCGCGGCTCCGGCGTGGTACGCCATGCTGAACCGCGACACCTCCCGCCCGACTTCCCCGGAGCCGCAGCCCACCCATGGACAGCACGACCACGGACGACGCCACCGGCGCCACCGACTCCGCCGACGACTTCACCCCCGCCGAACGCGCCCGCGGCCGGGCCCTGCGCCGCGCCCAGCTCCCGTGGGCACTGGGCGGACGCCTGACCGGCCTCGCGCTCACGCTGCTCCTCGGCCTCACCCCGGCCGGGGCCGGCCTGGTGACCGCCGTCGGCGGCTGGTTCGGCGGCTCCCGCACCGCCGAGGTGCTGGCGGGCGCGGCGGCGCTCGTCGTCCTGGGCCAGGCCGTGCAGTTGCCGTTCGGCGCCGGGGTGCGGGTCGTCCGGGCCCGGTACGGCCTGGTGACGCAGGGCTGGGCCGGCTGGGCGGCGGACGCGCTGCGCGGCCTGGCGCTCACCCTCGTGCTCGTCCTGCCGCTCGCCCTCGGCCTGTTCGCGCTCACCGCCTGGTCGCCGGACCGCTGGTGGCTGCCGGCGGCGGGAGCGGCCGCGCTGCTCACGGTGGCGCTGTCGTTCCTCCACCCCCTCCTGATCGAGCCGGTGTTCAACCGCTTCACCCCGATGCCCGACGGCCCGCTGCGCACGGCCCTCCTCGAACTGGCCGAGCGGGACGGCGTGCGGGTGCGGGACGTCCTGGTGGCGGACGCCTCCCGGCGGACCACCGCGCTCAACGCGTACGTGTCGGGGCTGGGCGCGACCCGCCGGATCGTCGCGTACGACACGCTGCTGTCGACGGCCGAGCCGCGCGAGGTGGAGCTGGTGATCGCGCACGAGCTGGGGCACGTGAAGCACCGGGACGTGCTGACCGGCACGGTGCTGGGCGCGGCGGGCGCGGCCGTGGCGGTGTGCATGCTGGGCCTGCTGAGCACCTGGCGCCCTCTCCTGCACGCGGCCGGGGCCGCGGACGCGGCCGACCCGCGGGCACTGCCGCTTCTGGCGGCGTGCGCGGCGCTGCTGGGCTCGCTGTCGGGGCCGGCGCAGTGCGTGGTGAGCCGCCGGATCGAGGCGAGGGCGGACCGGCACGCCCTCGAACTCACCTCGGACGCCGAGCAGTTCATCGCGATGCAGCGCAGACTGGCACTGGCCAACGTGTCCGATGTCGACCCGCCCCAGGTGCTTGAGCTACTGTTCGCCACTCACCCGAGTGCGACCCGCCGCATCGCCGCCGCCCGCGCCTGGAAGACGACGAGCGGAACCGCTGACGGCACGGCTGACGGAGCGGCGAGCGGCACCGGTTGAGCCGGTCATGCGCCAGGCGAAATCCGTTGTATAGTGCAACAAATTCGGAGAGGTAGGAACGCCGTGCCCGGCCGCCAGACGTCGATCGACACCATCCAGCGCGAGCTGACCGCCTTCGCCCGCCGCGCCCGGCACAAGGCCTCCCAGCTGCACCCCGACCTCTCTCTGGTCACCTACAGCATCCTCGACCTGATCACCGAGCGCGGCGGCTGCCGGGCCGCCGACGTCGCCGCGTACTTCATGCTCGACAAGTCCACCGTCAGCCGCCAGGTCACCGCCCTGGAGAAGCTCGGCCTGCTGCGCCGCGAGGCCGACCCGGACGACCAGCGCGGCCAGATCCTGCGCGCCACCGACGCCGGGCTCACCCTCCTGCGGGACGCCAACGAGCAGCGCCGGATCTCCTTCACCGCCCGCTTCACCGACTGGTCCGACGAGGACGTCGCCCGCTTCGCCGACTACCTCGCCCGCTACGGCTCCGAAGGCTGACGCCGGCCCCGAAGTGCCCGGGGTGCGCCCGACCGCCCCCACGGTGTACAGAGGAGAGGTGCCACTACGGCAGCGAGACCGTGACCCGCACCCCCGCGACCGCCGCCGGCCCTGGCGGCCCGACCGCCGCGTCCTGACGGCGCTGTCGCTCGCGCTGATCGTGGTGATCACGATCGTCGACATCCTCTCCCCGCCGCAGATCCACCTCGGCCCGCTGCTGATCGTCGCCCCCGCCCTCACCGCCTCCTTCGCCGGCGCCCGGGCCACCGCCGCCGTCGCCGCGCTGGCGCTCGCCGCGCTCACCGTCATCGGCCTGGCCCGGGACGGCCTCACCACCGCCAACCACCAGACCCAGCTCGGCGCCCAGCTCGCCGTCTCGGTGCTGATCGTCGTCCTGCGGGTGCTGCGCGACCGGCACGAGCGCGAACTGGCCCGGGTCCGCTCGGTGTCCGAGGCCGCCCAGCGGGTGCTGCTGCGCCCCCTGCCGGACCGGATCGGGCCACTGCACCTCGCCTCCGTCTACCTGGCCGCCGAGGCCGAGGCCCAGGTCGGCGGTGACCTCTACGCGGCGGCCCGCACCACCACCGGCACCCGGCTGCTGGTCGGCGACGTCCGCGGCAAGGGCCTGTCCTCGCTCGGCGACGCGGCCCTGCTGCTCGGCGCCTTCCGCGCCGCCGCCCACCTGCACGCCGACCTGCCCGGACTGGCCGCCTACCTGGACGGCAGCGTCTGCTGGGACCTCACCCAGCTCGCCGACCAGGCCCGGCGCCGCCGGCTCAGAGGGGACGCGGGCGACACCGCGGCCGACGACACGGGCGAGTCCTTCATCACCGCCGTCCTGCTCGACATCCCCGACGACGACACGGTGGTCCACATGATCGACTGCGGCCACCCGCCCCCGCTGGTGCTCCACTCCTACGGCGTCAGCCCGCTCGTCGCCCGCCACCCCGCACCGCCGCTCGGCCTCGGCGAACTGGCCCCGACCACATACGAGGTGGAGACCTACCCGTTCGAGCCCGGCGACCGGCTGCTGATCTACACCGACGGCGTCATCGAGGCCCGCGACGCCCGCCGCCGCTTCTACCCGCTCACCGAACGCGTCACCGCCTGGCAGTCCGACCGCCCCTCCGTCCTCCTCCACCGCATCCGCCGCGACCTCCTCGCCCACGTGGGCGGCCACCTGGACGACGACGCGGCCATGGTGATCGTCGAACGCCTCCCCGGCGACGGCTGACGCAGGCGCCTGAGCTGCCGGACGCCTCCGACGAAGCCAGCGCTACGGCTTGTACGGCAGCTGCGGGACGTCGAAGCACGTGGTCGTCATGGACGGCACCTGGGTGACCCAGCCGCCCTTTCCTCCCTGGGCCGCGTCCTGCCAGCGCGCGGCGTTCAGGCAGGCGTGCAGAAGACCGGTGGGCGGGGGCTGCGGGACGAAGGAGGCGGGCAGGATCAGGCCGTGGGCGTCGTACGGTTCGGCGCGGTTTATGAAGGCCTCCACGCACGCCCGGGTCAGGTCGGCGCCGCAGGAGTCCATCGCGTCGGTGAGCCACTGCGCGCCCGCCCAGCCCTCCAGCTCCCAGGCGGACAGCTGCGCCGCGCGGTCGGGGTAGTAGCGGGCCATCGCGGTGCGGAACTCGTGCACCGCCGGGTACTGCTCGTCCTCGTAGTTGAGGCTGGACGACGTCGCCCAGAGCGCGTTGCGGCACCCGGGCGAGGACTGGTAGTCGGTGCGCACCGACTCCGACCAGTTCTGCACGTTGGTCACCTTCGCGGTCACCTGCACCCCGGCCTCGTCCAGGGCCCGGCAGAGCGCCGCGTTGCCGCGGGTGTCCATGGCGTCGAACAGCAGCTGCGAGCCGTCGGCCCGGACGGCCGCCGCCACCGCCTGGAAGTTCGGCAGCGCGAAGTCCACCGTCTGGAGCAGCACCCGGTAGCCCTCGGCCTCCAGCCCGGCCTTCAGCTGGCCGGCGTAGCGGGCCGAGTCGGCCTGGTTGTACGCGACGACGGCGGCGCTGTGCGCGCCCAGCCGCTCCTTGAAGAAACGGAACACCTCGGTGCTCTGGTAGAGCGTCCCGTTCCAGCCGACGGCCCGCCCGTCGCGCGGGGCGCTGCTGCCGTAGATCCCGTACAGGTGCGGCCAGCGGTCGTACGCGGTGCCGATCGGCTGCCCGCCGACGTCCGGCACCGCCTTGCCGCTGACGTACGGGGCGCCCGCGTAGTCGAGGACGCTGCCGCTGACGAAGGCGAAGACGTGCCCCTGGTCGATCAGGCGGTGCACGCAGTCCTGGTTGCCGATGCCGCTGCCGCCGTCGTCGCAGGTCACGAGCCTGACGGTGCGCCCGTGCAGGCCGCCGCGGTCGTTGAGGGCCTGGAAGAACGCCTGGGCGCCGAAGCGCGGGCCGCTGAAAACCTCGCTGCCGACCGGGCTGGTCAGCGAGGTGACGATGCCGACCCGGATCTCGGTGGCGGTGACGCCGGTGTCCGAGGCCGGGTTGGTGCCCGAGGCGGAGGGGTGGGTCGGGGTGGGACGGCCGGAGAACGCGCCGTCCGGCAGCCGGGTGCCGCACCCCGCCAGCAGCAGGAGCAGGATCGGCACGGCTGCCGGCACGCGGCCGGGCCGTCGCCTGCGCGGGAGCGCGGCGGCGGCGCGGCTCGGGGTTCGGGCCGTCAGCTGCATCCGGGGATCGGGGTGCCGCTGGCGCCGGCGGCCTGGGTGAGCAGGCCGCAGAGCGTGGAGCGGGAGACCTTCCAGGTGCCGTTGTCGAGGACGGCCTGGCCGGTCGCGCTCTGCTCGACGACCTGGCCCTGGAGGGAGAGCGAGTAGGTGACGGTGGCGTCGGTCGGCGAGGTGAACGCCACGTCCGTCACCGTGGCCTTCACCTGGCCCACGCGCGGGTCCTGCGAGAAGCCCTGGAGCACGGGGAGCAGCGCGTCACCGTTCTGAAGCAGCTTGGCCTTGTCGGGGATGGGCGTGGCGGGGTCGAAGAACTTCTCCCAGTTGGCGGTGATCTGCGCCTTGGCGGCGGCCGCGTCGGCGGGCGCGGTGCCGGTCGCGGAGGCGGACGGGCTCTCGCTGGCACTGGCGCTCGGGCTGGCGCTCGCGCTCGGCGACGGCGAGGCCGTGGAACTGGGCTTGCTGCTGCTGCACGCCGCCACCGTGCCCGCCAGCAGCAGCGCGAGCAGCCCGCTCGCCGCCCGCAGGACCTTGGGGGTGCCGCTCCGCATCACGTGCATGGGTGTTCCCTCTCGACTGCGCCGGCCGGGGCGGTTTCTCGGTGTCCCGGATGCTGTTCCAGGCCGATCCTGGAAACG
Source organism: Streptomyces kaniharaensis (assembly GCF_009569385.1). Taxonomy (NCBI): domain Bacteria; kingdom Bacillati; phylum Actinomycetota; class Actinomycetes; order Kitasatosporales; family Streptomycetaceae; genus Streptomyces; species Streptomyces kaniharaensis. The sequence continues at coordinate 5,049,957 of NZ_WBOF01000001.1, read as the reverse complement.
TCGCAAGTGACACCATGAAGGCGGATCGATGGACGAATCGCAATCCGGCGGAAGAATCACCCGAACCGCCGTTGAAGGTTCCCCCGTCCGGCGCGGTGCCCGCCTGCTGCGGACCGTCCGGGGCGTCCGGGGCGCGCGCGAGTGGGCCGGCTGGCTGCTCGTCGCCGCCGGAGCGGTGCTGTGCGTGCTCGGCTGGTATGGGGTGTCCGGCGAGCGCTTCGTCGAGCAGCAGATCCCGTACCTCGCGTCGTCCACCATTCCGGGCGCGGCCCTGATCGTGGCGGGCACGGTCCTGGTCGCGCTGCGCCCGGACGGGCCGTCCGGGCGCGGCGACCTGACCGACCGGAGGATGGAGCAGCTGTACGCGCTGCTGGTCGAACCGGACGAGCCGGGGCCGGCGGCCGGACGGCGGGCCGCCGGCGACGGGTGGCTCGCCGTCCCCGGGGGCACGCACTACCACCGGCCGGACTGCCCGCTGGTCGCCGGAAAGGCGCAGGCCGCGCCGGTGGACGCGCGGACCGTCCGGGCGCGGGGCCTGACGGCCTGCCCGGTCTGCGAGCCGCCCGCCGAGTCGGACGGACCGACCGCGCGGTCGGGCGAACCGGGCACAGACTCGGGCGAAACGCCCACCGGCTCGGGCGAAACGCCCACGGACTCCGGCGGACCCACCCGTCCGGGCGAATCCGACCCACCGAGCGGCTGAACCCCGATGACCCTCGCGCTCGCCGCCTCCGCCCCCGACTCGCTCGGCCTCACGATCGACCTCGCCCTCGCCGGGCTGACCGTCGGCGGCGCCGCCGCGCTCAGCGGGATCGGCCTGGTCGTCTGCCACCGTGCCACCGGCGTGCTCAACATCGCCCAGGGCGCCCAGGCCATGGCCGTCGCCTACCTGCTGCGCGAGCTCGTCGTGGTCCGGCACTGGCCGGTCTGGCCCGCCGTCGCCTGCTGCCTGCTGGTCGTCGCCCCCGTGCTCGGCATCCTGCTCGACGTCCTCGTCTACCGGCCCCTCCAGCGGCGCGGCGCCGGGCCCGCCGAGACCATGGTCGCCGGGCTCGGCGTGTTCGTGCTGCTCATCGGCGTCGTCGTGCTCGTGTGGGGCGGCGCACCACTGGCCGGGGTCCCGTCCCCGCTCGGGGGCGCCCCGATCCGGCTGTCCGGCGGGCACAGCCTGCGGCCCGACACCGTCGCCGAGCTCGCCGCCATCCTCGTCCTCGGCCTCACGGTCGCCGCCACCACCCGCTGGACCCGCTTCGGCCTCCACCTGCGCGCCGTCGTCGACGACCGCCGGCTCGCCGCCCTCGCCGGGGTGAACGCCGACCGCGTCTCGGCCGCCGGCTGGGCGTTCGGCTCGTTCACCGCCGGGCTGGTCGGCATCGCCCTCGCGCCCTACCTGCTGCTCGACCCGTACGGGCTGCCGCTGCTCGTCATGGAGACCATGGCCGTCGCCGTCGCCGCCCGGCTGCGCAGCATCCCGGTCGCCGTCGCCGTCGGGCTCGGCCTCGGCATCGCCCAGGCCGAACTCACCCGCCTGCGCCCGTCCGGCCAGTTGCTGCCCCTGGTCCAGGCCGTCCAGTCCAACCTGTTCGTCATCGCGCTGCTCGCCACCGCCCTCCTCGCCGGGCCGCGCATCGCCGGCGAACGGGCCGACGCGACGGCGCTGGCCGTTCCGCGGAGCGGCGGGAGCGGACGGGTCGCGAGCGCCGTCTGCCTCGTCCTGCTCCTGCTGCCGTTCGGCTTCCGCGGCAACGACCTGCGCAGCGCGCTCTTCGTGCCCGCGCTCGCCCTCGTCCTGCTGTCCATCGTCGTCGTCACCGGCTACGGCGGGCAGATCTCGCTCGGCCAGGCCGGGTACGCCGGGCTGGGCGCGCTCGGCACCGCGCTGCTGATGTCCGGGCGGATTCCGGGCCTTCCGCCGTTCCCGGCCGTCCCCGCCCTGCTGGTCGCGGTGCTCGCCACCGCGCCGCTCGGGCTGCTCACCGGCTGGCCGGCGATCCGGCGGCGCGGGCTCGCGCTCGCCCTGGTCACGTTCGCGGTGGGGACGGCCATGAGCCGCTTCGTGTTCCAGCAGCCGTACGCCACCACCGGGCTCACCCTCGACCGGCCCGCCTTCCTGGCCGGGGACCGCGCCTTCTACCTCGCCGAACTCCTCCTCCTCGGCCTCGGCCTGCTCGCCGTCCGCGGCCTCCACCGGGGCCGCCTCGGCCGTGCCCTCACCGCGATGCGCGACCACGAGGCGGGCGCGGTGGCGGCGGGGGTGGACGTGCCGGGGCTCAAGCTCTTCGCCTTCGTGGCGGGCGCGGCGCTGGCCGCGCTGGGAGGCGCGCTGACGGGCATGGCCGGGCGCGCCTTCGACGCCGCTTCCTTCGACCCGGTGCGGGGTCTGCTCTGGTTCGCCGCCGTGGTCGTCGCCGGCGCCGACAGCGCCCTCGGCGCCGTGCTGGCCGCCGCCCTTCTTATCGGTCTCGACGCGGGCACCGTCGCGGGCGTCTCGGCCGTGGCCGTGGGCATCCTCGCCACCGCCATCGGCCGCCTCCCAGGCGGCCTCGCCGGTCTCGCCACCCGCCTCCGTCCGGCTCCCCCGCCTCCTCTGCCCCCGGGCCGCCTCACCCCGGCGGGGCAGCGGGCCCGCGCCGGGATCGCCGCGCGGCTCGCCGGGAAGGAGCAGCCGTGAACGACCCGGCGCAGCGGCCTCCTCACCCAGCCAGGCCACGCCGGGCAGGGCGCCGCCAACCTCCGCAACCGGGTACCGCCGCCCGCCTCACCGCCCGCGGCATCGTCCGCCGCTACGGCGGCATCGAGGCCGTCTCCGGCGTCGACCTCACCGCCCCGCCCGGCCGCATCACCGCGCTCATCGGGCCCAACGGCGCCGGCAAGAGCACCCTCTTCGACTGCCTCGCCGGCACCGCGCGGCCGGACGCCGGGCGGGTGCTGCTCGACGGGCAGGACATCACGCGGGTTCCGGCGCACGCACGCGTCCGGCTCGGGCTGGCGCGGACGTTCCAGCAGATCGCCGTCTTCCCGACGCTGTCGGTGGCCGACAACGTCCGCGTCGGTGCCGAGCAGCGCCGGGGCCGCCCGGACGTCGAGGACGTGGCCGAGCGGACGGCGCGGGCCCTCGTCCTGTTCGGGTTGCAGGACGTCGCCGCCGAGTCGGCCGGGGCGCAGCCGACCGGGGTGCTGCGGCTGGTCGAGCTGGCCCGGGCGCTGGCGGGCGGGCCGCGGGTGCTGCTGCTGGACGAGCCGGCGGCCGGGCTGGATTCGGTGCAGACGGCCCGGCTGGTGACCGTGCTGCGGGGGCTCGCGGAGCGGGGCATGGCGCTGCTGCTGGTGGAGCACGATCCGGGGCTGGTCGCGGAACTCGCCGACACCGTCTATGCGATGGCGGACGGCCGGGTGGTCGCGGGCGGCCCGACGGCGGCGGTGCTGGCCGACCCCCGGGTCACCCGGGCCTGGGGCGGTGTGGCGTGATGCTTCCCGGATCCGGTCCGAACCGCGGCTGGGACGTCGGCCGGGCCGTGAGGCCTTCGGTCGCCCCGGGCGAGGTGGCGTGATGCCCGTCGAAGCGGCCCTGCACGCCGCCCGCGTCCGGTACGGCCCGCTCGAAGCGCTGCACGGGGTGGACCTCTCCTTCCCGTCCTCCGCCGTGACCGTCCTGCTCGGGCGCAACGGTGCCGGCCGGACCAGCGTCCTGCACGCCCTCGCCGGGGTGGTGCGGCTGTCGGGTGGGCGGGTGGTGTGGCGGGGGCGGGACGTGACGGGGCTCTCGATGCATCAGCGGGTGCGGCTGGGGATGGCGTTGGTGCCGGCCGAGCGGGCGGTGTTCGGGTCGCTGACCGTGGCCGAGCATCTGCAACTCGGCGGGCCCGGTCGCGATGCCGCGTTGGAGTTGTTCCCCGAGCTGACGGCGCTGCTGGCGCGCCCGGCCGGGTCCCTGTCCGGAGGGCAGCAGCAACTGGTCGCCATCGCAAGGGCGTTGGCGGCGCAGCCCGCCCTCCTCCTGCTCGACGAGCCCGAGCGCGGCCTCGCTCCCGCGGTGGCCGCCCGGTTGCACGCCCGCCTGCTGGCCGGTGACACCACGGTGGTCCTCACCGCGCAGGAGCTGCCGCGCACGCTCGCCCGGGCCGCCGTCGTGCACGTGCTGCACCGGGGGGAGGTCAGCTTCTCCGGGGAGCCGGCCGAGCTGAGCGCTGCTGCGGGCGCCGGGTCCGGATCGGCCGGCCCGGGGCCGTCGCTGCGATGAATACCCTCCAACGGGCTTCGTGCAGCGGCAAGTTCGTCGATCCCGGGGGTGTCCGCCCGCCCAGCCGGCGCCGGGCTGGCGGACCCCGCCAGAGGCTCAGACCGTGAGCACGATCTTCCCGCGCAGGTGCCCGTGCTCGCTCGCCCGGTGCGCCTCGGCCGCCTCCGCCAGCGGCAGCACCCGGTGCAGCGGCAGCCGTAGCGCGCCCGCCGCGTGCAGCGCGAGCGCCGACTCGTACGCCCGCCCGTTGTACGACTCGCCGGCCTCGGCGCCGCCGCTGAACCGGATCCCGTGTTCCGCGGCGCCCGCGAAGTCGGCGATCGTCAGCACCCGGTCCGCGCTGCCGGTCAGCTCCACCGACAGCGGCAGCACCCCGCCCTGGCCGGCCGCGTCCAGCGCCCGGTCCACGCCGCCCGGGGCGACGGCCCGCACCCGCTCGGCCAGCCCGTCGCCGTACGCGACCGGGATCGCGCCCAGCTCGCGCAGGTGCGCGTGGTTGCCCTCGCTCGCGGTGCCGATGACGGTGATCCCGCGCGCCCGGGCGAACTGCAGCAGCACGGTGCCGACCCCGCCCGCAGCGCCGTGCACCAGCAGCGTCTCACCGGCCCGCACGCCCAGGACGTCCAGCGCCCGCTCGGCCGTCTCGGCCGCCACCGGGATCGCCGCGGCCTGCTCCCAGCTCAGCGTGGCAGGCTTGCGGGCGAGCAGGTCGGCGGGCACGAGCGCGTGCTCGGCGTGCGCGCCGCCCATCACGGCGCCGAACACCTCGTCGCCCGGCGCCCATGCGGTCACGTCCGGACCGACCGACCGCACCACGCCGGCCAGCTCGAAGCCGGGGACGAACGGGAGGGGGACGGGGAACACTGCGGCCATCGCGCCGGCGCGGAGCTTGAAGTCCAGCGGGTTGACGCCCGCCGCGCGGACCTCGACCAGCACCTGGCCGGGGCCCGGCGCGGGCAGCTCGACGTCGATCGGGCGCAGCACGTCCGTGCCGCCGAACTCGAAGAAGGCGATCGCCTTGGTCATGTGGAAAGTCCTTGCCGTATCCGGACGTTGGAAGGGAGTCATCGGTGGTACGACTCCAGCCTCGGGCACGGACGGCGGCGGCGCGGCCCGCCTTTCGGACGGTTCCACCCGTCCGAACGGCCAGGTGGACCGGCGGCCCCGCGGGCTAGGGTGGTCGGCATGGACGACGTGACCACGGACGGCGGTTGGCAGCGCTCCTGGGGGCGTCCCGAGGACGCGCTCGCCCGGGCCGTCGAGGTGCTGCGCACCCCCCGGCCGGACATTCTGAGCCGCCTCTCCGAGGTGCTCGCCACCCTCGTCCCGCACGTGGCGATCGCCCAGCTCAGCGGCGTCTGCACGTACTCCCCCACACTCGCCCACGGCCTGCCGGAGCTCGCCGGGGACGTCGGCGGGCTGGAGCTCGCCCGGCTGGCCGAGACCGCGGCGGGCGCGACGGCCGGGGGCCTGCCCTGGCAGGGCGAGGCCGAACTAGCGGGCCGCAGCCGGCCCGTCGTGGTGGTCGCGGCGTCACCGGAGAACAGCAACCCCGCGGTTTTGGTGCTGGTCCGCGCCACGGCCGCCCCGGTGGCCGACGACGCGCTCGCCGTCCTCCAGCAGCTGTGGGAGCTGGTCACCACCCACTCGCACCACCGCGCGACCGACGCCGCTCCCAGGCACGCGGCGGCCTCGCGTGCCTCGGCGAACGCCCGGGCCCGCGCGATCGCCGAGTTCACCGGCAGGCACGGCGCGGCGCTCACCGCGATCCTCGCGCCGCTGCGCTCGCCCGCGCTGGACGACGCCACCGCGCGGCGCAGCGCCACCGAACTCGCCGTCACCGCGCTGCTGGACCTGCGCGCGGGTGCCGAACTCGACCGGGCGCTGAGCGAGGAGCCCGCCGGCACGGCGTTCGCCCGGCTCGCCGAGGAGTTGCGCCCGCTGCTGCGGCACGGCCGGGTCCGGCTCGACCTGGCGCCCCCGGCGGAGGCCGGCCGGTCCGTCCCCGCGGACACCGCGCACACCGCCCGGGACGCCGTCCGCGCGACCGTCCTCACCATGCTCGGCCAGGACGGCCTGACCAGACTGCGCGTCAGCTGGACGTTCACCGGCGACACGCTGCGGGCGGTGGTCCGGGACGACGGCCCCGGCCTGCTGGCCGCCGACGCGCTCGCCGTCCACCGCACCGCCGACCGGATCGCCGCCCTCGGCGGCCGGTCCACCGTGGACGCGGTGCCCGGCTGGGGCAGCACGGTGACGGTCGACCTGCCGCTCGTCGTACCCGAACCGGCCCTCGCCACCCACCCGTCGGACAGCCTGCAGCCGCGCGAACGGGAGGTCCTCGACCAGCTCGCACAGGGCCGCCGCAACCGCGAGATCGCCCAGGCCCTGCACATCAGCGAGTCGACGGTGAAGTTCCACGTCGCCAACATCCTCGCGAAGCTGGGCGTCGCCTCCCGCGGCGAGGCCGCCGCCCTCGCCCATCGGGCGGGCCTACCGACGGCGCCCGCGCTGGACGTCGCGTCGTGACGACGCCTGGCGATTCGGTTCAGCAGGCGGTGCCGGCCGTCGCGCTCCAGCCGGTGTCGTTGGTGCCGGGGACGAGGGAAGGAAAGCGCTCGATCATGGACATCTCCCAAGTTAAGGGGCCGTACAGCGACCCTTGCTGACGATTAAAATCGCCAGCTTCGTTCCAGACAAGCGGAAATCCCCGAGAGGTGACGTGACCGAGACAACATGGGACCCGGCGGCCCCCGGCATCCTCCGACTGCCCTCCGGCCGCCTCGTCCGCGGCCGCGGCCTGAGCCGCCCCCTGCCGCCCGGCCCCCTGCCCGAGTACGGGCTCTACCTGCTCGGCCGCCGCCCCGCCCCCGTCCCGTGGCAGAGCCGCTGGCTGCGCTGGCCCGACTTCCGCCTGCCCGCCGACCGCGCCGACGCCGCCGACGCCTTCCGTGAAGCCTGGGAACGGTCCGCCACCGAACGCGTCGAAGTCGCCTGCGCCGGCGGACGCGGCCGCACCGGTACCGCACTCGCCCGCATCGCCGTCCTGGACGGCGTCCCGCCCGCCGAGGCCGTCGCCTACGTCCGCACCCACTACAGCCCGCACGCGGTCGAGACGCCCTGGCAGCGGCGGTACGCCGAACGGCAACCCTGACCGGCCACGAGTCGACGCCGGCCACGCACAGGTGCCGGCCGGACAGCTGATGGCATGTTCGCGATCAACATCACACAGTTTTCACACGGGCGCGCACGCGCCACGCTGACATTTTGTCAAGAGGCTGCGACCAGGGATCCTTCGATGACGAACGGTCAACATCCAGGTGACATTGTGCCCAGTCCGTGTGCGAGCACCACCAAGGCGGCGAACGAATGTTCACTCGAATCACACGGTATGACTAGTATCGCCTCGTCAAGGCCCGTGCCCCGGACGGCCCGGCCCGAACCGGTCGGCCGCCAGCCCCAAGGAGTCAGCTCTGCGCGCGCGTGCGAATCGGCGGCCCCCGACGCCGAAGGACCCCCGCAGGCGTCCGCGCCTGTCGCTGCGGACGGCGCTGATCGTCCTCGCCGTCGTCCCCGGCGTCGCCCTCGCCCTGCTCTGGGCGGTTACCAGCGGCGAGACGCTGTTCTCCTTCCAGCGCCAGGCCGGCCAGGGCCTGCTCGCACAGAAGGCCGGGCAGCCGTCCAACGTCGTCTACTACAATCTCCAGGAGGAACGCCGGCTCAGCGCCGAGGCGCTCGCCCGGCCCGGCTCCAACGCCGACCAGCTGCGCCGCCAGCGGCAGCTGACCGACGACGCGGTGCGCCGGTTCCAGACGCTCTCCGGCGAGACCGCCGACGAGGCCCCCGCCGAGGTGCGCAGCGCCGTCGCCGAGGCCCGTCAGGCCATGGGCAGGCTGGCCGAGCAGCGGGCCGCCGTCGACCGCGGCGCGATCGACCAGCAGTCCCTGTACGCGTACTACACCGACCTGATCGCGGTCGACCTGCGGCTGTTCACCGCGCTCAGCCACGTCGACACCGGTGAGGTCACCTGGATCTCCAAGACCCTGGTGAACGCGTTCTGGGCCAAGGAGATGCTGGCCCGCGAGGACGCCGTCCTGGCCCGCGGCTGGCCGTCCGGGCGACTCGCCGTCGCCGACTACCAGCAGGTGCAGGAGGCGATCGGGGCGCAGAACCACCTGTTCGCCGTCCAGGTCGCGCCCTACGTCCCGGCCGGCGAGGCGCAGGCCTGGCACGACCTGATGAACAGCCCGGCCTGGCAGGCGAAGACGGCCGTCGAGCAGTCGCTGACCAGGCCGACGGCGGCCGAGCAGGGCGGCGCCACCGTCAAGCTGCCGCCGTCCCAGGACCAGTGGCGCCAGGCCGTCGACCAGCTCACCCCGCAGCTGGTCAAGGCGATCGAGACCCGCACCGACGGCGTCGTCGAGGTCGGCCGGGGCACCATCCTCTCCCTGCTCACCACCGTCGTCCTGACCAGCGCGGTCGGCCTGGTCGCGGTCGTCGCGGTGGTCGTCGCGAGCTGGCGGCTGAGCCGCTCGCTGCGCCGCCGAATCACGGAACTGCAGACCCAGGCCGAGGAGTTGGAGCGCACCCTGCCCGAGGTGGTGGAGCGCCTCGGACGTGGCGAGCAGGTCGACGTGGCGGCCGAGTCCCGGGCCATCACGGCCGGCCCGCACGGCAGCGGCACCGACGAGCTGGCCCGCCTCGGCCGGGCGCTCGACCTGGCCCGCACCTCCGCCCTGGAGACCGCCGTCCGGCAGGCCGAGCAGCACCGCGGCTTCGAGCGGCTGCTCCAGCGCATCGCCCGCCGCACCCAGCTGCTGATCGGCCGCCAGCTGCGCAAGCTGGACGAGCTGGAGCGCCGGCACGAGGACCCGGAGGTGCTGGAGGGCTTGTTCGACCTCGACCACCTCGCCGCCCGCCTGCGCCGCTACGAGGAGAACCTGGTCATCATGGCCGGCGGCCAGCCGCAGCGGCGCTGGCGCAAGCCCGTCCCGCTGCTGGACGTGCTGCGCGCCGCGCAGGGCGAGGTGCAGGACTACCGCCGGATCGTGCTGGACGTCGAGGGCCACCCGTGGCTGTCCGAACGGGCCGTCGGGCCGGTCGCGCACGTGCTCGCCGAGCTGATGGAGAACGCCACCGCCTTCTCCAAGCCGCCGACGCCCGTCGAGGTCCGGGCCGCCATGGTCGGGCGCGGGCTCGCGGTGGAGATCGAGGACCGCGGCCTCGGCATGGACCCGGAACAGTACGACGCCGCCAACGAGCTGATGATCCGCCCGCCGCGGATGGACGTGCTCGATCACGGGGACGACCTCCGCCTCGGCTTCCACGTGATCGCCCGGCTGGCCGCCGGCACCGGGCTGAAGATCGAGTTCCGCCCGTCGGCCTTCGGCGGCACCCGGGTGGTCGTGCTCGTCCCGACCGAGCTGGTCATCGACGGCGACGCCGGGCTGCCGGACGCCGCCCTGCCCGCCGCCGCCCCGGCCGGGCCGATCCCGCTGGTGCGGCGCTCGCGCAAGGCGCTGCTCACGGCCTCCAACGAGGCACCCGAGGAGCGGCCGGGGCAGCCGGTCGCTCCCGTGGACTCCTTCGGGCCGGCCGTACCGGGCTTCCGGGGGCTTCCGGCCGCGGCAGCTCCCGTCGAGGCGCTCGGGCACGTCGAGGCCGTCCGCCCACGCGCCGGCGCCCCCCGCGCCGACCAGCCGATCGAGCACAGCTCCCCCGCCCCCGACGCCCCGACGGACAAGGCGCCCTCGCACGGCGCCCCCGCCTACCCGGACATCGCCTACGCCCGGGTCACCGCCGCGGAGGCCCCCTACGCCGACGAGCAGTACCGCTCGGCCGACCACTACCGGTTGGCCGAGCGGCGGCAGCACCGCGGGCACGCCTCCGCGGTACCGCTCGGCGCGGCCGACGGCGAGCAGCCGCCGCTGCCGCAGCGGATCCGCCAGGCCAGCCTCGCGGCCGAGCTGCGCGTCCCGCCGCCGCGCCACCGGCAGCAGCCGGTCGACTGTGGCCCAGGTGGTTCCGAAGGTGGTTCCGAAGACGGCTCCGGCGGCCCGTTCCAGCGACCGGTGCGCCGCTCCGGCGCCACGATCGGCGCCTTCCAGCGCCAGTCCCGCGCCGCCCGGGCACGGGACGTCGCCCCGCAGACACCCCCCACTGCTCCCCCCGGCTCCCCGGCCTCCGCGCCGGACCCGTCCCCTTGGGCGACGTCGGCCGCGGACCCCCGAACCACACGAACGGATGACCAGCCATGAACCGAACGATCGCCACCCACCAGGACCTGGACTGGCTGCTGGACGGACTCGTCGACTCGGTGCCCGGGACCAGGAACGCCGTCCTGCTCTCCGACGACGGCCTGGTCGTCAGCCACTCCCGCTCCGTCGAGCGCGCCGACGCCGAGCGGCTGGCCGCCGTCGCCACCGGCCAGCAGAGCCTGGCCCGGGGCGTCGGCCAGCTCTTCGACGGGGGGCCGGTGCACCAGGTGATCGTCGAACTGGCCGAGTGCTGGCTGTTCGTCATCGCCGCGGCCCGGGGCACCCATCTGGCCGTGATCGCCTCCCAGGAGGTGGACGCCGAGGTGATGTCGGTGGCCATGCACACCCTGGTGCAGCAGGTCGGCCAGAAGCTCAGCACCCCGGCCCGCGGCGACGCCGCCCCGGCCTCGTTCGACGCCTTCGCCGCCCGCCGGTCCAACGGCAACGGGCAGGGCTGATGCCGGTGGTCCCGCACTGGAGCGCACCCTCCGACGAGGAGGCCGAGGACGACGCCGGGATCATGGTGCGCCCGTACACCATCACCCACGGCCGCACCGCGCCCGAACGCGACGACCTCACCCTGATCACGGTGCTCAGCACGGTCGAGGACGAGGCCGCCCCGGCCCCGGCGCGGGGCAGCCGCGCCGGCGCCCGCGGCCTCCAGCCCGAGCACCGGTTGATCCTCGACCGCTGCCGGCGCCCGGCCGCGGTCGCCGAGGTGGCGGCCGGCCTGGACCTCCCGGTCTCGGTCACCAAGATCCTGCTGGGCGACCTGGTCGCCCAGGGCCTGCTGCGGGCCCGGGCACCGCTCTGGGTGGCCCGGGCCGCCGGAGGCGTGGACCTCGGCCTGCTCACGGCCGTACGCGAAGGACTCCGGAGACTCTGAACCCCATGGCAACACCCAACCCCGGCACCGTCGTGGCGCCCCACGCCCCCGTCACGCCCGCGGAAGCGCCCGCCGCGCCCGCCGCCGTCAAGATCCTCATCGCGGGCGGCTTCGGCGTCGGCAAGACCACCCTCGTCGGCTCGGTCAGCGAGGTCACCCCGCTGCGCACCGAGGAGTACCTGACCAAGGCCGGCATCGGCGTGGACGACCTGGCCGGCGTCGACCAGAAGGACACCACCACCGTCGCGCTGGACTTCGGCCGGATCACCGTCAATCCGGACCTCGTCGTCTACCTGTTCGGCACGCCCGGCCAGGAGCGCTTCTGGTTCATGTGGAACGACCTGGTCAACGGCGCGCTCGGCGGGATCGTCATCGCCGACACCCGGCGGCTGGACACCAGCTTCGCCTCCGTCGACTTCTTCGAGAGCCGGGGCATCCCGTTCGCGGTCGCGATCAACTGCTTCCACGGCCACAACACCCGCACCCCCGACGAGATCCGGGCCGCGCTCGACCTCGACCCGCAGGTGCCGATGCTGCTCGGCGACGTCCGCGAACGGGCCTTCGGCCGGGACCTGCTGCTCGCCCTGGTCGACCACCTGATGGACCTCGCCGCCGTCGCCCCCGCCGGCTGACCCCCCTCCTGGAGCTCGTCATGACCCCATCCCTGCGCGTCCTCGTCCACGGCGGCGGCATCGGCGGCCTGACCCTCGCCACCGCCCTCGCCCGGCGGGGCCACCACGTCGACGTCGCCGAACTGCGCGACGGGCTGGAGGCGCTGGGTGTCGGCATCATCCAGCCGTCCAACGCCCTGCACGTGATGCGCGAGATCGGCGTCCTGGACGCCTGCCTGGCCGTCGGCTTCGAGTGGGAGGTGCTGACCATCTGCGACCCGGACGGTGCCACCCTCGCCGAGATCCCGCAGCCCCGGATGGGCGACGCCCCCTCCTGCAACGGCATTCCGCGCCCCGCCCTCGCGAAGGTGCTGAGCACCGCCGCCGCCGAGGCCGGCGCCGCCCTCCGGTTCGGCACCACGATCGCCGAACTCGCCGACGACGGCGCGGGCGTGGACGTCTCCCTCACCGACGGCCACACCGGCCGCTACGACCTCGTCGTCGGCTTCGACGGCATCGGCTCGCCGCTGCGCGGGCGACTGTACGGCGACGCGTACGCCCCCGAGTACACCGGCTTCGCCAACTGGCGCGTCACGCTGCCGCGTTCGCCCGAGGTACGGGGCGTGGTGATGTCCGCCGGCGACATCGAGGCGAAGGCGCTGCTCACGCCGATCAGCGACGAACTCATGTACCTGGGCTCGGTGTTCGCCGAGGCCGAGGACTTCCGCCCGGACCCGGCACGCGCCCACGAGCAGCTCGCCGAGCGCCTGGCGGGATTCGGCGGCCCGATCGCCGAGGCGCTCGCCCGGGTCACCGACCCGGCCGCGGTGGTGTACTCGCGCATCTCCCAGGTGACGGTCGAGGAGCCCTGGCACGTCGGGCGGGTCGTCCTGGCCGGCGACGCCGCGCACGCCAGCACCCCGCACCTCGCGCAGGGCGCCGCCATGGCAGTCGAGGACGCGCTCGTCCTCGCCCGCAGCCTCGACGCCGCCGACGACGTCCCCGCAGCGCTGACCGCCTGGGAGGAGCGCCGCCGCCCGCGCGCCATGTGGGTGCAGGCGCTGTCCCGGGCGATCCTCAAGCAGGAGACCGGCACGCCCACCACGCCGGAGGAGGACGGGCTGCTGAAGGTCGGCATCCCGGGCGCCGCGCACGTCCTCGTCAAGCCGTACTGGACGACTTCCCGTTCCGAGGGGTGATGTCCCGGCGGCGGGCCCACACCGCCGCCGAGATGCGGGCCACCAGCCGGGCCGCCGGGTCCGCGGTGCCCTTGCCCGAGGCGAGCGGTCCGGTGTAGCAGACCGCGATCAGGTACGGCGGGCAGTCGTCGGGATGGACGAGCCCGACGCTGTGGCGCGCACCGCCGACCCAGCCGTTCTTGAACGCGATCCGGGTGCCCGGCGGCAGTCCGGCCGCCAGATCCACCCGGAACACGTTCCGCTCCAGGATCCGCAGCAACTCCGGCTCTCCGTCCAGGGACTGGAGGAGCCGGACGAGATCCCGCGCGCTGACCAGGTTCTGAACACCCGCGTCACGTGCCGCGTGGTCCTCGATCCCGCGCGGGCTCGCGCTGCGCGTCGCCCCGGCCCGCCGCCACACCTCCGCCACCGCATCGCGGCCGACGGCGGCGAGGCACAGGTTGGTGGCGAGGTTCGACGAGTGCGTGATCATGCGCTCGGCGAGCGTGCGCAGCGGCGCCGTCCCGCCGAGGAGCTCCCAGGGCACCGGATCGCTGTCGCCGGCCCGGTCGTTGCCGAACTCGCCGCCCACGGCCGAGGGATGCCGGTTCACCACCGGCACCTCGGTGTCCAGGTCCTTGCCGCTCCGGTACAGCGCGGCCAGCACGGCCACCTTCATCGTGCTCGCCGCGTAGTGCAGTTCGTCCGGTGCCCGCGCGAACACCGGCTCGCCACCCTCCGAGGGAGCCACCACCACAGACAACATGCGAAGTGGCGTTCCCGGCGCCGTCGAGGGGCAAACTCCGCCTCCCCCGGGTCCACCCCCGCACAGCAACGGGCCCCGGCCGGGTAGTCCCGGCCGGGGCCCACGTGTTCACGCCTCGTCAGCTGCTCGGGCGCGGGGCCGGAATGGCGCCGGAGCCCGTCAGGAGCGGCCATTCGCGGTGGAAGGCGGGCAGCGGGAGCTTGCCCTCGATGATCGGGGTGCCGAAGATCTTCAGGTGCGCGGTCAGCGCGCCATTCAGGTCGATGCCGCCGACCACCGACCAGCTGCCCTGGGCCTGCGGGGCGCCGCCGGGGACGTCGGCGGTGAGGGAGCCTTCGGCCTTGGCGCTCAGGTAGGGGGCGACGGTGGTCTCGACGCCGACGGTGTCGTAGAGGCCGATGCTGGCCTCGGCGCCCAGGGACGCGCGGACGGAGGCCTTGCCGCTCAGGCGCAGGTGCACCGGGGAGACCTTGGTGTCGGAGGCGTCGGTGATCGGGGCCCAGCCCTTGCCGCCGGTGTAGTCGGCGCGGACGGCCCAGGTGCCGGTGGCCTCCTGCTCGGCTTCCACGTGGATCTGGCCGTCGGCGCCGATCTCCAGGTAGCAGGTCAGGCCGAGGTTGACGACGACGGGCAGGCCGGCGACGGTCAGCACCGGGCTGGCCTGGAGCTTGGCGAAGGGCAGGCGGATCGGGGCCGCGCCGGTGTTGCGGGCGAGGTCGCCGCTGACCTTCCACTGGGCGTGGGCGCCCAGGTCGAAGCCGATGGACGCGGTGCGCGGGCTGCCGGCACTGGCGCCGTGGTAGGCGAAGTGGACGGCCGGGTGGAGCTGGAGGGAGCCGGAGGCCGCCACGCTCGCGCCCTCGGGGAGCGGGATCGGGGCGTTGACGTCGACTTCCAGCGTGCCGGAGGCATCGGCCTTCACGCCGCCGTTGTCCTTGCCGATGCTCGCCTTGAGGTCCTTGACCAGGGGCGTGACCTTGATGTTGTGCGGGTCGACGGCGACCTTTCCGTCCGCCTCGGTGCCGCCGAGCAGCTCGGCGATGGTGGCGGGCCGGGTGGCGAGCTTGATGGTGTCGCCGGCGCCCTGCTGGACGGATGTGACGGCGACGAGGGCGCCCTGGGGTGCGGCGGCGGTGGGCGGGCTGGCGATCAGCGCGCCGGGCTGGACGGCCTGGGCACCGCTCGGCGTGGCGCTCGCAGTCGCACTCGCCGTGACGCTCGGCGTCGTGCTCGGGGTGGCGCTCGGGGTGGCGGTCGGGGTGGCGGTCGGCGACGCGGTGGAGGCCTGGGCGGCCGACAGGACCGCCGTCCCGCCCGCCGGGTCGTACGCAGTGAGCTGCAGGTTCTTCGCCGTGGCGGTGACCGCGCCGCCGTCCTTGCCGGGCGTGCCGATGGCGGCCTGCTGGACTCCGGCCGGGGCGGCCGTGACGGTCACGGAGGCGGTCGGCCGCGCGCTGGTGGGCGCGGAGCCGGGCGTGGTGGCGCGGGCGTGGGGTGTGCCGGAGGACTGGGCGGCGGCCGGGCCGGTCCCGGTAGCCGCAGCCGCTACCGGGGTGGCGGCCGGGTCGGTGCCGGCGGCGGCCTGGGGGGTACCGGAGGACGTCGGCCCGCACGCGGCGACCCCGGTCAGGACGAGGGTGAGGAGGGCGGGCCGGACGGCCCTGCCTATTGCGCTCTTGAACACGCGGCGTCATGTTACTGACGCGGAATAAGTTTGTCGAAGACAGGCCAAGTCGGGTAATGACACGACCACCGATGGTGAGAGGGCGTCAGGCCAGTCGTGCGGCCGGGAGCCGGTCCCCCGGGAGCTCCCGGACGTCGGCCGGAACCTCCAGCTCCGCGAGGTACCGCGCCCGCGGCAGCGGCACGGCGCCGAGGCTGCGGATGTGCGGCCCGTCCCACTGCGCGTCGAGGAGCCGGCCCCCGGCGGCCGCGAAGCGCGCCGCGAGGTCGGCGACGGCGACTCGGGAGGCGTCCGGGCGGCGGTGGAACATCGAGTCGAGGCTCAGCACCGGCCCCGCCGAGACGCCGAAGACGCCGCCTATCAGCTCGTCGCCGTCCCACACCTCCGCGCTGTGCGCGGCGCCGAGCGCGTGCAGCCGCGCCAGCCCGTCCTGCAACTCCTTGCCCAGCCAGGCCGGCTGGCGCCCCTGCGCGCAGGTGGCGAGCACCTCGTCGAAGGCCCGGTCGGCGCTGGTCCACCAGCCGAGGCGGTTGCGCAGCCGCCGCGCCAGCTGCCGGCCGATGCGGACGCCGCCGGGCGGAATGACGGGCCGGGGATCGGGCGACCACCACGCCACCGCGTACGGGTCCTCCCCGCCCAGCAGTGCGATCTCGCCCGCCGCGACGGACTCCTCGAACCGCGCCTCGTTGTACGCGCTCGCGAACTCGTCGGCCGCCGGCATCGGGAAGAGCCCGTGCCGGTAGGCGGCGAGCAGGTCCTCCGGCCCGACGCCACCCCCGAACGCCACCGGCCCGTCCCCGGGGCCGCGTTGGACGTCGAGGTCCGCGAAGACGCTCACGGCCGGCCTCCCGGAGGCGGTCCGAGGTAGCCGTCCGCCAGCAGCTGCTCCAGGTAGTGGTCGAGCAGCGCCGCGTCCACCGCCGGCAGGTCGATGCCGCTGCCGGTGAGCGCGGCCTCGGTGTTGGTCCGGTCGAAGAGCGGGAAGGTCGGCCGGAAGTACATCTCGCTGAGGGACAGGTCGGTCCCGGGGCTGCGGTCGACGAACAGCGGGACGAACGGGGTGATGGGGTGGGTGGGGTGTCCGGCGGCGAACCGGACCAGGCTCTGCACCCATTCGTCGTAGGGGAGTTCGGCCACCGGGTAGCCGCGGGCCCGGAGCCGGTCGGCGAGGTCGGCGAGGACGGCGGGCCGGGGCGAGGTCAGGTGGTACACCTCGCCGTTGGCGGGGGCGTGGGCGGCGATGTGGACGACGGCCTGGCCGAACCGGTCGGCGGGGACGAAGTCGAGCAGCAGCCGCGCGTCGGGACACGTGCCGCTCTCCGCCATGTACTTGATCAGGGCGCAGATCTCCGTCCCGGTGTTCATGACGCCCGTCACGAGGTCCCCGGTGACGTCGTTGGTGCGCAGCACGGTGACGGGCAGCCCGACGGCGGCGGCGTTGTGCAGCAGTTGTTCGGCGACCCACTTGCTCTCCACGTACCCGACGCCCAGCTTCTCCGGGTGGGCGAGCGGAGTCCGTTCGGTGACCTCGTCGATGCCGGCCGCGCCGAAGCCGACGAGGACGGCGAGCGTGGAGAGGTAGTGCACGGGGATGCCGCGGCTGTGTCCGGCGAGTCGGACGACCTCGCGGGTGCCGCCGACGTTGGCACCGCGCAGCTGGTGGTAGGGGTAGAGGAAGTTGACCTGCCCGCCGAGGTGGTGGATGGCGTCCAGGTTGCCGGCCAGCCATTCGAACTGGCGCTGTGTCAGCCCGAGCAGCGGTTCGGCGAGGTCGCCGACCAGCGGCACGACCCGGGTGTCGGACAGGTCGTGGCGCAGGAAGCGCTGTTGGGCGGCGCGGACGCGTTCGAGGGCGTGTTCCTCGTCGGGGGCGCGGACCAGGCAGTGGATGCGGGCACGGGTGGTGGCGAGCAGGGTGTTCAGCAGGTGCGAGCCGCAGAATCCGGTGGCACCGGTGAGCAGGATCTCGGCGGGTTCGGCGCGGCTGGGTGCGGGGCGCCAGGACTGCCGTACGGGGTGGCCGATTTCGGTTTCGGCGGCCCAGTCGACGGCGGCCCGGTCGGCGGGGCTGCCGCCCGAGGCTGTGCCGGCGCGGGCTTCCTGGACGGCTCCGGCGAAGGCACCGAGGGTGGCGTCGCGCAGCAGGGAACGGGTGAGGGTGCGGATCCGGGTCACGTCGATGCCCATCATGATGCGGGCTCGGGCGAGCATCTCCATGGCGAGCAGCGAGTTGCCGCCGAGGTCGAAGAAGTCGTCGGTGGGCTTGACCTCCTCGACGCCGAGCAGTTCGGACCACAGGTGCCCGACCACTTCCGCGGTCACACCGCCGGTCCTCGCCGGAGTCGGACCCGCCGCGGGCTCCGCCCGGCCCACCGCGCCCCCGCCGCCGCTGCGCCGCTGCAGCTGGGGCTCGGTGTGGGGCAGGAGCCGCCGGTCGATCTTGCCGGCCGGGGTGAGCGGCATGTCCTCCAGCAGCACGAAGTCGGCCGGGACCATGTACTCGGGCAGCCGTTCGGCGAGGTAGGCGCGGATCCGGTCGCGCCGCGCCCGGGCGCCGGACTTCTCCCGGTCGACGAGCGTGTAGTAGGCCGTCAGGATGCGGGCGCCGTCGAGGGGGCTGAAGTCGGCGGCGACCCGGGCCAGCCGGACGTCGGGGTGGCCGTCGAGCACGGCCTCGATCTCGGACATGTCGACCCGGTAGCCGCGGACCTTCACCTGGTCGTCGAAGCGGCCGAGGATCTCCAGCTGCCCGTCGGCCCGCCAGCGCCCGGCGTCGCCGGTGCGGTACATCCGCTCGCCGGGCACGGGTGCGTAGGGGTCGGGCAGGAAGGATTCGGCGGTGGCCACGGGGGCGCGCCAGTAGCCGCGGGCGAGGCCGGGCCCGCCGAGGTAGATCTCGCCCTTCTCGCCGGGCCTGACGGGGCTGAGCCGGTTGTCGAGGACGTGCACCTGTACGCCGGGCAGCGGCCGGCCGATCGGTACGGGCGCCGCCGCCGCGCCCGTGTCGCCGCTCTCCAGGAGCGCCGGGGTCACCTCGCACAGGGTGGAGGTGATGGCGGCCTCGGTGACGCCGTACGCGTTGACCAGCCGGACGCCGGGCAGCCGGTCGAGGCAGATGCGGCAGTCGTGGTCGTGCACGGTGTCCCCGCCGACGATGATCAGCCGCAGGCCCTCGGGCCCCGGCCCGCCGGCGGGCAGCAGCCCGAGCACGTGGTGCCAGTAGGCGGGGGTGAGGTCGGCGACGGTGAGGCCGAGATCGCGCATCCGGTGGACGAGCTCGGTGGGTGCCCAGGTGTGGCTGCCGCCGAGGACGAGGGTGGCGCCGGTGAGCAGGGTGGCGAAGACCTGCTCCAGCGAGGTGTCGAAGCCGAGCGCGGCGAGTTGCAGGACGCGGTCACGGGAAGTTAGCCCGTAGGCGCGGATGACCCGGTCGAGGGTGAAGACCATGGACCGGTGCGTGACCGCGACGCCCTTGGCCCTGCCGGTACTGCCGGAGGTGTAGATCAGGTAGGCGAGGTCGTCGGGCGCGGCGCCGTCGGGCAGTCGGCCGTCGGGCAGCGGCCCGTCGGGGGCCGGGGCGTCCACGGCCAGCACCTCCGCGCCCGGGAAGCCGGCGGAGACGCCGTCCGGGCCGCCGGAGGCGATGACGATCCGCGCCCCGCACTCCTCGACGGCCTGTGCCAGCCGCCGCGGCGGGTACGCCGGGTCCAGTGGCAGGAACGCCGCGCCCGTCTTGAGCACGCCCAGCCAGGCGACCGGCAGGTCCGCGCCGCGCTCCAGGCAGACCGGCACGACCTGCTCGGCCCCGACGCCCCGGGCCCGCAGCGCGCCGGCCAGGCGGTCGCTGCGGCGGTCCAGTTCGTGGTAGCTGAGCGTGGCGTCGTCGGCGATCACCGCGACCGCGTCGGGGTCGTGCGCGGCGCGCGCCCGGAACAGTCCGTGCACGGTGTCGGCGAAGCCGGCGACGGCACGGCCCGGATCACGGACGGTGGCGGGCCCGGGCGCGAACCCCAGCCCAGCGGGCCGCCATTCGCGCTCGACGTGGGCCCGGCAGTCCGCCCGGGTGGCGGGCCCGAAGACCTTGTGCCATCCGCCCGGGACCGTTAAGTCGCCCGGCCAGATGGCGTACTGACCGTTGTCATCGCGGACTACGGCGTGACGCTCGGAGTTCACATCCGTCCGTACGCCCTGTGCGCTGTTGGCTGCGTCATCCACCGGCTTGACCTCGTGGTGTGGCGGCAGAATGCTGAGAGGTACGACATTCCTGACTATACGCACTCACGGCACATTAGGAATGTCGAGCCGCAAACCAGCCGGAATCCAGGTGCCGTACCCTCATCAGGCGCCCTCGCAAACCGGCGGGGTGATGTCGCGGAGGAGCGGAGGAGGTTGCCCCGTTGACTCGCCGGCGACAACGCCTGATGGCCTGTTACCTGCTGTGGATGGTGCTGTTCACCGGCATCTACTACACCAACCCGGCCCAGCGGATCGTCTGGTGGACCGGCATCGGGGTGGGCGGCGTGGCCGCCATCGTGATCGGCGTCCGCCTCAACCGCCCGTCCCACGCGCTGTTCTGGTACCTGCTGGCACTCGCCAACCTCAGCTTCACCGCGGGTGAGGTGGTGCAGGCCGTCCAGCTCCAGATCCTGCACCTGGACAATCCGTTCCCGTCCGTCGCGGACGGCTTCTACCTGGCCGAGTTCGTCCTGTACGCGGCCGGCGTGCTCGGCTTCATCCGCTGGCGGACCGCCCGGCAGGACCGCGCTGGCCTGCTGGACGCGATGATCCTCACCATGGGCCTCGCTCTGCTCTCCTGGATCTACCTGATCCTCCCGTACGAGCGGGACCAGTCCCTCACCTGGATCCAGAAGGCCGTCTCGATCGCCTACCCGCTCGGCGACGTCGTCGTCCTCGCCCTGCTGCTGCGCCTGCTGACGCCGCGCGGCGGCAACAGCCGCTCGCTGCAACTGCTCACCGTCGGCACCCTCGGCATCCTGACCTCCGACGTGCTGTACGGGCTGATCCAGCTGCACGGCACCTGGCACATCGGCACGCCCGTCGAGCTCGGCTGGGCCGCCTTCTACACCGCCTGGGGCGCCGCCGCGCTGCACCCGTCCATGGTGGAGCTGACCCGGCCGGTGCCCACCCAGCAGCCCGACCTCGGCCGCGGCCGGCTGGCGCTGCTCACCCTCGCCTCGCTGATCGCCCCGGCGATCCTGATCATCGAGTCGCTGAACGGCAACACCACCAACGCGGGTGTGATCGGCGCCTTCTCGGCGCTGCTGTACCTGCTGGTCCTGGCCCGGCTGGCGGTCGTCGTGGTGGCCCGCCGCCAGGCCATCGCCCGCGAGCGCGCCCTGCGCGAGGCCGGCGCCTCGCTCACCGCGGCCGTCACCGTCGAGCAGGTCGCCGACGCCGTGCAGGCCGCCGCCTCCGCCCTGATGCCCACCCAGCCCGGGCACGTCGCCCTGCTCGCCGTCACGGAGGGTGGCGTGCCGCACATCCGACACGCCGAGCGCGGCGCGACGCGAAGTCACGTCGGGGCTCCTGCCGAGCCGGACTCGGACGAGGTGCTGGCGCTCGCCGCCCACCGCGAGACCCGGCTCCTGCCCGTCGAGGACGTCGGCACCGCGCTGTCCACCCGGCTCGACGGCATGCCCTCCGCGCTGCTCTGCCCGCTCACCCTCGCCGAGCGCCCCTCCGGCGACCCGCTGATCGGCGCGCTCGTCGTCACCGGCACCGAGCAGGAACTGACCAGCCTGTGGGGCTCGCTGGAGATCCTGGCCGCGCAGGCGGCACTGGCCGTCGAACGCGTCACGCTGAGTCAGGAAATCAACCGCCGCAACAGCGAGCTGTACTTCCGCACCCTGGTGCAGAGCGCGAGCGACGTCATCCTGATCCTCGAGGCCGACGACACCATCCGTTACGCCTCCTCCTCCGCCGAACGGGTCCTCGGCTACCCGAGCCTGGACGGCACCCTGCTGACCGAGCTGGTCCCGCCCGAGGAGAGCCACGCCGTCGGCAAGGCGCTGGCCCGGATGCGCGGCCCGGCGGACCCGCCCGTGGCGGTCCCGCAGTCCCGGGAGCACTGGCGGCTGCTGCGCCACGACCGCGCCCCGATCGAGGTCGAGGTCCGCCACAACGACCTGCGCGGCGACCCGACGGTGGCCGGCCTGGTGCTCACCCTGCGCGACGTCACCGAGCAGCGCCGGATGGAGCGCGAGCTCACCCACCGGGCCTTCCACGACTCGCTCACCGGCCTCGCCAACCGCGTCCTGTTCCAGGACCGGGTGGGCCACGCGCTGTCCCGCGGCGAGCGCAGCGGCGCGGTGATCGGGGTGCTCTTCATCGACCTGGACGACTTCAAGGTGGTCAACGACACCCAGGGCCACACGGTCGGTGACGAGCTGCTGGTGGCCGTCTCGCTGCGCATCTCCACCGCCCTGCGCACCTCGGACACTGCGGCCCGGCTCGGCGGCGACGAGTTCGCGGTGCTGGTGGAGGACGCGCTGCGCCCGGACGACGTCGACGCGATCGCGGCCGGCGTGATGGCGGTGTTCACCGAACCGTTCCGGCTGGGCGCGGGCTCGGTCCGGGTGACGGCGAGCATCGGCGTGGCGACGACCGAGGACAGCGTGGACGCGGCCGAACTGCTCACCCACGCCGATCTGGCGCTGTACTCGGCGAAGGCGGCCGGCCGGCGCCAGTGGCGCCACTACCAGCCGGTGCTGCAGACCGGGCTGGTGGAGCGGCACGAGCTGAACGAGCACCTGGACACCGCGATCGCCGAGTCCGCGTTCAAGCTGTACTACCAGCCGGTCGTCGACCTGCGGACGGGCGATCTGGTGGCCTTCGAGGCGCTGGTCCGCTGGCCGCACGACCGGCGCGGCATGGTCCTGCCCGACGAGTTCATCTCCCTCGCGGAGGAGAGCGGCCAGATCGTCCCGCTCGGCGCCTGGGTGCTGGAGCGCGCCGCACAGGAGGCCGCCGTCTGGCACGCCGAGAGCTCCGCCGTCCGCGCCGCCACCGGCCGGCCGCCGCTGCGCGTCAACGTCAACGTCTCCGCCCGGCAGTTCCGCGACGCCGGCTTCGTCGACGTCGTGCGCCACGCCGTCGACGTCTCGGGGATCGACCCGCGCGCTCTCGTGCTGGAGCTCACCGAGTCGGTGCTGATGCGCCGTGACGACCGCGTCCACACCGACATGCGCACCCTGGACGACCTCGGCGTCGGCATCGCCATCGACGACTTCGGCACCGGCTACTCCTCGCTCTCCTACCTGCGCGAGTTCCCGATCTCGATCCTGAAGATCGACAAGTCGTTCATCGACGGCCTGGGCGTCTCCCAGCAGCAGTACGCTCTCGTCGAGGGCATCGTCCGGATCGCCGACACCCTCGGCGTCCAGGTCATCGCCGAGGGCATCGAGCAGCCCGAGCAGCGCGACCTCCTCGCCGCCATGGGCTGCCCCCTCGGCCAGGGCTACCTCTTCGCCCACCCCCTCACCCCCGACCAGGCCCGCACCCTGGTCCGCGACACCACCTACGAGCCGGCCTGATCCTCCGTCCGACGTCAGTCGCCATGGACGTCCCGCGTCAATCGCCATGGACCGCGGCCGACTTGCCGGCTGTCGGCGGGCGACCGTCAGACGGCCAGGCCCGGGGTGAGGGTGGCGGTCGGCGGTGTGGTGCTGCCGGCGGTGGTGCCGAGGGTGTGTTCGGTCTTGGCGACGGCGGTGCGGTACTGCATGGAGGCGAGTTGGGAGGAGGAGCCCTCGCGCTGGAAGAAGCCGAAGACCATGCCGACGGTGCCGAAGCGTTCGATGCCGATGTAGGCGTTGAGCTGGACGCCGTCGAGGGTGCCGTCGAGGCGGACGGCGGGGGCGTCCTGGCGGTCGCCGAGGGTGACGGGGGTGACGGAGAAGGTCACGGAGTCGCTGGTGCCCGCGTCGAAGGTGATCTGGTGACAGGTCCTGAACGCGTCGGTGACGGTGTTGACGTCGCTCGTGAGCTTGCCCGGGTCCTCGGCGGTGAGGGATTCGGTCACCATCGGGTTGCCGTCCGGGCCGTCGAGTTCGACCTCCGCGTGCGGGGTGGCGGGTGTCGGGAAGGCGTCGGCCTGCTCGTTGATGAGCGCGCTCAGGGCGTCGCAGCCGCTGGCCGGGGATGGGTTCTCGCCGGGGGTGGGGCTGCTGGTGACGGGGATCGCGGTGTAGCCGGGGCCGAGGTCGTCGGCGGTGAGCAGGGCCGCCTTGAGCTGGTCGGCGGAGGGCAGGTCCTGGGCCGGTGCGGCAGCGGCGGCGAGGCCGGCCGTGCCTAAGGCGACCGCTGCGGCGACGGCCGCGGCGGTGAGGGCGTGGAGAGGCCTCGGGTGGAGCATGCTGGCCCCCGGTCGAGAGTTCGGGCAGGGACAGGTGACCAGTGTCCCATCGGGGCCTGCCCGGGGCGCGCGGAAGGGGGAAGGCACAGGTCAGGCCCGTGGCAGGGTGTCCAGGGTCTCGGTGAGCCACTCCACCCAGAAGGCCTCCAGGCCGATCCCGGCCCGCAGCACGGCGTGCTGGAGCCGGTTCTCGTCGGCCGCCCGCCCGGGCGGGAAGTCGCGCCGTTCGATCTCCAGATAGTCGTCCAACTGCGCACGGTGGAGCGCGAGATGACGTTCGAGTTCGGCGTCCAGGCCGGCCGTGCCGACGACCGCGGCGGCGCGCAGCCTCAGCAGCAGCGGTTCGCGGACGGCCCGTGGGTCGGAGCCGTCGGCCGTCCAGCGCTCCAGTTCGGCGCGGCCGGCGGGCAGCACCTCGTACTCCTTCTTCTGGCCGCGGGCCGGGCCGGCCTGCGGGAGGGCCCGGATGAGTCCGGAGGCCTCCAGCCGGCCCAGCTCGCGGTAGATCTGCTGGTGGGTGGCGGACCAGAAGAAGCCGATCGACTTGTCGAACCGCCGGGTCAGCTCCAGCCCGGAGGAGGGCTTCTCCAGCAGGGCGGTGAGGATGGCGTGGGGCAGCGACATGCCGTCGATCCTAGAGCTGTCGGCGCCGTGCTCGGATCGTTCGCGGTGCTCAGATCGCCGCGGCCAGTTCCGTCCCCTGCTTGATGGCCCGCTTGGCGTCGAGTTCCGCCGCCACGTCCGCGCCGCCGATCAGGTGCGGGGTGACGCCGAGGGCGCGCAGGTCGGCGTCGAGGTCGCGGCGCGGCTCCTGGCCGGTGCACAGCACGACGGTGTCGACGGGCAGCAGCTGCCGTTCGCCGTCCACGGTGATGTGCAGGCCGGCGTCGTCGATGAGGTCGTACGTCGCGCCGGCGACCATGGTGACGCCGCGGTGCTTGAGCTCGGTGCGGTGGATCCAGCCGGTGGTCTTGCCGAGCCCGGCGCCGACCTTGGTGGTCTTGCGCTGGAGCAGGTGGACCTGGCGCGGGGGCTTGGGCGGCTCGGGGCGGCGCAGCCCGCCGCGCTCGCGGTACTCGGGGTCGATGCCCCACTTGGCCTGGAAGGCGGGCGGGTTGAGGCTGGCCGCGTCGCCCTGGTCGGTGAGGTACTCGGCGACGTCGAAGCCGATGCCGCCCGCACCGAGGATGGCGACGCGCTCGCCGACGGACGCACCGTCGCGCAGCACGTCGAGGTAGCTGAGCACGCTGGGGTGGTCGATGCCCGCGATGTCGGAGGGAATTCGCGGCGTGACGCCGGTGGCGAGGACGATCTCGTCGAAGCCCTCGGCGGTCAGCTGCTCGGCGGTCACCGCGGCGCCGAGGCGCTGGGTGACGGCCAACTCGCCCAGCCGGGTGCGGTAGTAGCGCAGCGTCTCGTCGAACTCCTCCTTGCCCGGGATGCGCCGGGCGATGTTCAGCTGCCCGCCGATCGCCGCGGCGGCGTCGAACAGGGTGACGTCGTGGCCGCGTTCGGCGGCGGAGACGGCGAACGCGAGCCCGGCCGGCCCGGCCCCGACGACGCCGATCCGCTTGCGCGACTTCGTGGGAGAGAGCACGAGTTCGGTCTCGTGGCAGGCGCGCGGGTTGACCAGGCAGGAGGTGATCTGGAGGCTGAAGGTGTGGTCGAGGCACGCCTGGTTGCAGCCGATGCAGGTGTTGATGGACTCGGCGCGGCCGTCCTTCGCCTTGGCGACGAAGTCGGCGTCGGCGAGCAGCGGACGGGCCATCGAGACCAGGTCGGCGTAGCCGTCGGCGAGCAACTGCTCGCCGATTTCGGGGGTGTTGATGCGGTTGGTGGTGACGAGCGGGATCCCGACCGTGCCCATCACCTTCTTGGTGACCCACGCGAAGCCGCCGCGCGGCACCGAGGTGGCGATGGTGGGGATGCGGGCCTCGTGCCAGCCGATGCCGGTGTTGATGATGGTCGCGCCGGCGGCCTCGACGGCCTGGGCGAGCTGCACGACCTCGTCGAGCGTGGAGCCGCCGGGCACGAGGTCGAGCATGGAGAGGCGGTAGACGATGACGAAGTCCTCGCCGACCCGTTCGCGCACCCGCCGGACGATCTCGACGGGGAAGCGCATCCGCTGCTCGTACGGCCCGCCCCACTCGTCCTCGCGGTGGTTGGTGGCGGCGGCGATGAACTCGTTGATCAGGTAGCCCTCGGAGCCCATGATCTCGACACCGTCGTAGCCGGCGCGCCGGGCGAGGGCGGCGCAGCGGGCGAAGTCCTCGATGGTCCGCTCGACCTGCTCACTGGTGAGAGCGTTCGGGACGAACGGGCTGATCGGCGCCTGGATCGCGCTGGGGGCGACGAGGTCGCGGTGGTAGGCGTAGCGGCCGAAGTGCAGGATCTGCAGGGCGATCTTCCCGCCGGCGGCGTGCACGGCGTCGGTGATGACGCGGTGCTTGTCGGCCTCGGCCTCGGTGGTGAGCATCGCGCCGCCCTCCCAGGGTCGTCCGGCCTCGTTGGGGGCGATGCCGCCGGTGACGATCAGGCCCACGCCGCCGCGGGCGCGCTCGGCGTAGAAGGCGGCCATCCGCTCGAAGCCGCCGGGGGCCTCCTCCAGGCCGACGTGCATCGAGCCCATGATCACGCGGTTGGGCAGGGTGGTGAAGCCGAGGTCGAGCGGGCTGAGCAGGTGGGGGTAGGGGCTGCCGGGCGTGGCGCTCATCGACGTCTCCTGGGGCGGCGGGGGGCTCTTGGTTACCGCAGGGTAGGGGACGGGTGTGCGGCTATGCAACTAGTTGCATAAGGCGCCCGGGACGGGGAACCCGGGTATGACCGAAAGCCGCCGGCCACCGTCCCGACGGCGTATCGTCCTAGCGACGTCTCCTCCCAGCGACGTCGTGACGCGTCAGGAAGGGGACGGACGTGCGGGGTGGATCGATCGCCGTGGTCGGCGGCAGCATCGCCGGCAGCGCCTTCGCGCGGGCTGCAACCCGGCAGGGCGCCGAGCGGGTCGTGGTGCTCGAACGCAGCCCGGGCCGGCTAGAGGACCGCGGCGTCGGCATCTGCATCCTCGACGACCGCTTCGCCGAACTCGTCGGCGCCGGGCACGTCACCGAGGACGTCCGCCGCCACCGCCTCACCGTGCGCCGCTGGATCACCCGGGACGCGTCCCGTGGCGGGGACGCCCGCGGGCGGCACCTGTGGGCCCAGCCGTTCGCCTTCCACTCCTACCACTGGGGCGTGCTCTGGCAGGCGCTGCGCGAACGGATGCCCGGGAACGTCGAGTACCGGCTCGGCACGACGGTCACGGCAGTCGGCACCGGCGAGGACGACGCGTGGATCACGGACACGACCGGCGCCCGCGAGCCGTACGACCTCGTCATCGGCGCTGACGGCTACCGCTCGGTGGTCCGCGAGGCGGTCTGCCCGGACGCCCTGCCCGAGTACGCGGGGTACGTGTGCTGGCGCGGCAGCTACGACGCCGAGCGGCTGGCCGAACTGCCCGGCGGGGCCGAGGCGTGGCCGGAGCAGGAGTGCGCCACCGTCTGCTACCCGGGCGGCCAGGTGGTGATCTACCGCATCCCGGGCGTCACCCCGGGCCGTACGCAGGTGAACTGGGTCTTCTACGCGCCCGCGCCCGCGTGGCTGCGCCTCGACGGCCCGACCAGTATTCCGGCGGGCACGCTCGACGACGGCCGGGCGGACGAGCTGAAGGCCCTCGCGGAGCGCGAACTGCCGCCCTACTGGGCCGCGCTGGTCACCCTGACCCCGCTCGAGCGGACGTTCCTGCAGCCGATCTACGACCTGGCGACCCCGCGCCGCACCGCCGGCCGACTGCTCCTCGCCGGGGACGCCGCCACCGTCGTGCGCCCGCACAACACCAGCGGCGCGGTGAAGGCGCTGCAGGACGCGCACGCCTTCGAGGACGCCTGGCGCGCCGGGCGCTCATGGGCGGCCACGCTCTCCGCGTACGACCGCGAACGAGTCACGATGGGGCGGGAGTTGGTCGAGCTGGGCCGGCGGCTCGGCCGGGCGCAGGTCGGCGCCGCGCCGGACTGGTCGACGATGGACGAGCCCGGGATGATCGCCTGGTGGCAGCAACAGCTCACCGGCAGCGGAGGTTTCGGCGGCCATGCCCTGACGCGCAGGTCCTGACGCGCAGGCACTGCTGAGGCACTGGACGCGCGCCGGGCAGGCGGGCCGCCGAAACCCCGTGAGAACTCCCCGACCGTCAGACGTTGACGCCGTAGTCGGTCGCGATGCCGCGCAGACCGGAGGCGTAACCCTGGCCTATGGCGCGGAACTTCCACTCGGCGCCGTTGCGGTACAGCTCGCCGAAGACCATCGCGGTCTCGGTGGACGCGTCCTCGCTGAGGTCGTAGCGGGCGATCTCCTGGCCGTTGGCCTGGTTGACGATCCGGATGAACGCGTTGCGGACCTGGCCGAAGTTCTGCATCCGGGCGTCGGCGTCGTAGATCGACACCGGGAAGACCACCTTGGCGACGTCGGCCGGCACCCGGACCAGGTCGACCTTGATCTGCTCGTCGTCGCCGTCGCCGCCACCGGTCAGGTTGTCGCCGCTGTGCTCGACCGAACCCTCCGGGCTGCGCAGGTTGTTGAAGAACACGAAGTGCTGGTCCGAGACCACCTTGCCGAGCGCGTTGCAGAGCAGCGCGCTGGCGTCCAGGTCGTAGTCGGCCCCGGTGGTGGTGCGCACGTCCCAGCCGAGCCCCACGATCACGGCGCTCAGACCGGGCGCCTCCTTGCTCAGCGAGACGTTGCCGCCCTTGGCCAGCGAAACTCCCACAATGCCCTCCTCGGATCTCTCCCTGCGGACGAATCTACAACACTGTAGAGATCACGAGAATCCATCTGCGGTCGGGCCCGGCCCCGGGACTTCCTCAGGGTGCGCGGGCTTCCGCAGCAGCTTTCCCCAGCGGCTTTCCGTAGCGGCTTCTGTGGCGGCCTTCCTCGAGCCGCCTTCCGGCACGCGCGCCCGGGCGGGTCGCCGACCTAGACTGGCAGCACGGATCCACGCGCCGCCGGGCGGCGCTGGCCGCGCGGGAGGTCCCCATGCGCCGGCGGTACAGCTTCCACCTCGACCAGGCCGGGCACTCGGTCACCGTCAACGTCCGGTCCGGCTGGATCACCGAGACCGAGCTGCTGGTGGACGGCAAGGAGTGCGCCTTCCACCGCATCCACGGGCACGGCGTCTACCCGCTGACGCTGGCCGCGCAGCTCGCCGAGGACCCGCCGCTCCCACTCGCGGTGCGGCTGGACCGCACGGGGGCGGCGGAGCATCCGCTCGCGTGCGTGCTGGAGGTGGGCGGGGCCGCGCGGACGATGCCGGAGCGGGCGGCCCGCTGAGGAGTCGGGCGGACGTCTTTGTCCGGTCGAGCTGGTCGCCCGGCGCGCCACCGCGGGCGAGGACTTCGACGCGTTGCCCTGCGCCGTCCCGACCTGCTCGACAAGGAGCTGCTCACCCGCCACTACCGGCCCGGGACCCTCGCCGACGAGCGCGCCCGGACCAGCTGGGTCGCGCCCGACCTGAAACCGCTGGACGGCTAGACCTTCTGGCGCTCCGCCACGATCTCCTCGACGGCCTCCCGCGCCCGCTCGGCGTCCTCGTCGACCAGGCCGATCCTGGTCCGCCGGTGGAGCACGTCCGCCGCGTCCAGCGCGCCCTCATGGGTGACGGCGTACGCGATCTCGGCCCGCGTCACGGCGATGCCCTCGACGACGGGGGCGAGGTCGCCCGCCTCCAGTACCTCCCGGGCCGCGCCGCCGTGCCGGGCCAGCAGAGAGCCGGGCACGCCGTCCGCCCGGACGGGGCGGCTGTCCCGGTGGCCGGGGGCGCCGACCAGCGGCAGCCGGGCCGTCCAGCACGCCCGGGCCGGCAGGCCGCGCAGCCGGACGGCGGCGTCCACCGCGTCCTCGGCCATCCGCCGGTAGGTGGTGAGCTTGCCTCCGACCACCGTGACCACCCCGGACGGCGACTCCAGCACCGCGTGCTCGCGGGAGATGTCCGCGGTGTTCCCGCCCCCGGTGTCGATCAGCGGCCGCAGCCCGGCGTACGCGCCGCGCACGTCCGCCCTGGTCAGCGCGGTGCTCAGTGCGGCGTTGACGGTGTCGAGGAGGAAGGTGATCTCGCCGTCCGTCGGCACCGGCTCGTCCGGGATCGGGCCCGGCGCGTCCTCGTCGGTGAGCCCGATCGCCACCCGGCCGAGCTGCTGCGGCAGCGCGAAGACGAAACGGCTCACGGAGCCGGGCACCGGCACGGTGAGCGCGGCGGTCGGGTGCCCGAGCGCGGCGGCGTCGACCAGCACGTGGGTGCCGCGGCTGGGCCGCAGGCGGATGGACGTGTCCACCTCGCCCGCCCAGACGCCGGTGGCGTTGACGACGGCGCCCGCGGAGACGGTCAGCGACTCCCCGGTCAGCACGTCGGTCAGCCGGGCGGAGTCGCCGGTGACGTCCTCGGCGCGCACCCGGGTCAGCACCGTCGCACCGTACTGCGCGGCGGTACGGGCCAGCGCCACCACCAGCCGTACGTCGTCCACGAGTTGGCCGTCGTGCGCGACCAGCCCGCCGCGCAGGCCCGCCGTCCGGACCCCGGGCACCAGCCGGCGCGTGTGCTCGGCGTCGATCCGGCGCACCCGGGGCAGCAGCGCTCCCGGCGTGCCCGCGCTCATCCGCAGCGCGTCCCCGGCGTGGAAGCCCGCACGGATCAGCGCGCTCTGCCCGGGACGCAGCAACCCCGGGAGCAGCGGCACGAGTTGGGGCAGGGCGCGGATCAGGTGCGGGGCGGTGCGGGTCATCAGCACCCCGCGTTCGAGGGCGCTCTCCCGGGCCACCCCGATCCGTCCGGAGGCGAGGTAGCGCAGGCCGCCGTGCACCAGCTTGGAGCTCCATCGGCTGGTGCCGAACGCGAGGTCGCGGGACTCGACGAGCACCGTGCGCAGCCCGCGCGTGGCGGCGTCCAGGGCCACCCCGGCGCCCGTGACGCCGCCGCCGATCACCAGCAGGTCGATCTTCGGGCGGGCGGCGAGCGCGTCCAGCTCCAGCTGCCGCCTGGCGGCGTTCAGCTGACTCGTTCCGGCGAAGGGGCCGGCTATCACCCCGTGGTTCGGTGTCGTCATGGCGCGAGGTATCCGTTCAGTGCTCTGGCCAGTTCGCACCGCCAGGCCGCCTCGGGCAGCACGGAGGCGACCATGCGGTGCGACTGGACGGTGGACTGGGCGATCAGCAGCACCATGGCCGCCAGTTCGATCGGCTCCCCGGCCCGGATCGAGCCGTTCGCCTGGCCCTGTTCGATGCCGATGCGCAGCGCTTCGAGGAGCCCGCGCTGGCTGGTGCCGAGCCGTTCGACGACGTACTCCATGAAGAGGTCGGCGTCGGCGGAGTGCAGCAGCGCGCCGAGCACCGGGTGGTCGCGCAACCGGACGGCGACCTCGACGACCCGCTCGACGAAGGTCTCGCGGTCGCTCACGTCCAGCGCCGCGCCCTCCAGGGTGGCGAGGATCTCCCGGGTGAGCAGCGCGCCGATCACCGCCTTCACGTCCGGCCAGCGCCGGTAGACGGTCGGCCGGCTCACCCCGGCGCGGCGCGCGATCTCCGCCAACTGGGTGCGGCGCACGCCGAGATGGACGATCAGCCCGGCGGCGGCGTCGAGGATCGCGTCGTCCGTGCTGCGCGGCTGTTCGGAGCCGGCGGCGGAGGGCTGCTGGAGGCTGGGGGAGTCCGCGTTACTACTTGACATGATGTGTGAAACTGTAACGCATGGCACCTGAGACGCAAGCGGGACCGGCCGGCGCCGCGCTGCCGCTCCCCCCGATGAAGTGGGACGCCTGGGGCGACCCGGCCCTCGCCAAGGAACTGTCCGCCGACATCAAGGGACTGCTCGCCGCCGCCCTCGGCGTCACCGGCGACGCCGAGCCCGGCCCCACCGCCGACGAGGTCGTGCTCCGCCCCTCCCGGCTGACCGACGCCGACCTCAAGGCGCTCGCGGACGCCGTCGGCGAGGCGCACGTCAGCGCCGCCGACGCCGACCGGCTCCCCCGCGCCGGCGGCAAGTCCACCCCCGACCTGCTGCGCCGCCGCAGCCGCGAAGCGCAGGACGCGCCCGACGCCGTCGTGCTGCCCGGCAGCGAGGACGAGATCGCCGCCGTCCTCGCGCTCTGCGCCGAACGCCGCATCGCCGTCGTACCGTTCGGCGGCGGCACCAGCGTCGTCGGCGGCCTCGACCCCGAGCGCGGCGGGCTCACCGCCGTCATCTCGCTCGACCTGCGCCGCCTCGACCAGCTGCTCGACCTCGACGAGACCTCCGGCGAGGCCCTCCTCGGCGCCGGCCTCACCGGCCCGGCCGCGGAGGCCCTGCTCGCCGACCGCGGCTACGAACTCGGCCACTACCCGCAGAGCTTCCGCTTCGCCACCATCGGCGGCTTCGCGGCCACCCGCTCCTCCGGCCAGGACTCGGCCGGCCACGGCCGCTTCGACGAGATGGTGCGCGGCCTGCGCGTCGTCACCCCCGTCGGCGTGCTCGACCTCGGCCGCGCCCCCGCCTCCGCCGCCGGGCCCGACCTGCGCGAGCTCTTCCTCGGCTCCGAGGGCACCCTCGGTGTGATCACCGCCGTCCGGGTCCGCGTCCACCCGCTGCCCGCCGTCAAGGCCTACGAAGCCTGGAGCTTCCCCGACTTCGCCACCGGCACCGCCGCCCTGCGGGCCGTCGAGCAGCAGGGCACCGGGCCGACCGTCATCCGCCTCTCCGACGAGGCCGAGACCATGGTCAACCTGGCCATGACCGAGCAGATCGGCGGCTCCCCCGCCGTCAGCGGCTGCCTCGCCGTCACCGTCTTCGAGGGCACGGACGCCCTGGTCGCCGCCCGGCACCAGCTCACCCGCGAGGTCCTCCTCGCCGCCGGCGGCACCTCGCTCGGCGAGGCCCCCGCCCGGGCCTGGGAGCACGGCCGGTTCAGCGCGCCCTACCTGCGGGACTCGCTGCTCGGCGCGGGCGCGCTCTGCGAGACCCTGGAGACGGCCGCCAACTGGAGCCGGCTGCCCCACCTGCGGGTCGCCGTCACCGAGGCGCTCACCACCGCCCTCCCCGGCGCCCTCGTCCTCTGCCACATCTCGCACGTCTACCCGACCGGCGCGTCGCTCTACTTCACCGTCGTCGCCGCGCTCGGCGAGGACCCGCTCACCCGGTGGACCGCCGCCAAGCACGCGGCCGGCGACGCCATCGTCGCCGCCGGCGGCACCATCACCCACCACCACGCCGTCGGCGCCGACCACCGGCCCTGGATGACCGACGAGATCGGCGAGTTGGGCGTGCGCATCCTGCGCGCCGTCAAGGCCGAGCTCGACCCGGCGGGCATCCTCAACCCCGGCAAGCTGATCCCGTGACCGGGGGGCCGAGAGCGGTTCGCCGGGTCGCCGTCCTCGCCAACCCGGCGGCGGGGGCGGGACACGCCGGGGCTGCCGCGGGCCGGGCGGTCGCCCGGCTGCGGGCCCTCGGCGTCGACGTCGAACCGCACGCCGGACGCTCCGCCGCGGACGCCGTCCGCCGCGCCCGCGAGGCCGTCGCGGACGGCGTCGACGCGGTGGTCGTCGTCGGCGGCGACGGCATGATCAACCTCGCCCTCCAGGCCGTCGCCGGCACCGCCGTCCCGCTCGGCGTCGTCCCCGCCGGCACCGGCAACGACCACGCCCGCGAGTACGGCCTCCCCCGCGACGCCCCGGAAGCCGCCGCCGACGTCGTCGCCGCCGGGCGGACCAGGACGGTCGACCTCGGACGGATCACCGGCCCCGACGGGGCCAATCGCTGGTTCGGCTCCGTCCTCGCCACCGGCTTCGACTCCCTGGTCAGCGACCGCGCCAACCGCCTGCGCTGGCCGCGCGGCCGGATGCGCTACAACCTCGCCATCCTCGCCGAGTTCGCCAACCTCCGCCCCCTGCCCTTCCGCATCACCCTCGCCGACGGCACCGTCATCGAACGCGACCTCACCCTCGCCGCCGTCGGCAACACCCGCAGCTACGGCGGCGGCATGCTCGTCTGCCCGGCCGCCGTGCCCGACGACGGCCTACTCGACGTCACGCTCGTCGCCGCCATGCCCCGGCTGCGGATCGCCCGCTTCTTCCCGACGATCTTCAAGGGCACGCACATCCGGCACCCCGAGGTCGCCACCCACCGCACGTCCTCGCTGCGGATCGAATCGCCCGGCATCACGTCGTACGCCGACGGCGAGTTCATCGCTCCCCTGCCCATCGACGTCACCGCCGTCCCGAACGCCCTGCACCTGCTCGTCCCGTAGGGGCCGACCGTCGGAGGTGCCGGCTCTGACGGTCAGCCCACCAGCCGGCGGCGCCAGAGCAGGGGGTGTATCTCGATCGCCTCCGACGGCTCGCCGTTCCAGACCGCCGGGAGGCCGGCGTCCTTCAGAGCGGCCACCACCTCGTGGCCGACGGCGGTGGTCGTCAGCGGGGAGCCGTCGAAACCGCCGTAGTAGAGGGAGAGTCCGTGGCCCTCGGCGGCGGATTCGGTGCACTGGTAGTGGAAGTAGACGAAACCGCGGGCGTCGGGCGCGCCGGCCCCGCCGATCTCGCTCTCACCGCAGGAATGGCAGCAGGTGAAGTGCTCCCGGGCGGTGATGCCGCTCTCCTCCAGGGCGGCGAAGGCGCGGGCGAGCCGCTCCGGGTCGGTCTCGCCCACCCAGCCGGTCTGCTCGCCCACCCGCTCCAGCCACAGGCGGTCGGCGAGCTGCTCGGCCTGCTCGCGGGAGACGGGCCGGCGGTCCCCGGAGACGAGGTAGTCCTGGGCCTGCTCGGCGAGTCCGGCGCGCGTGGTGTAGCCGCAGGCCAGGGTGAGGCGCAGGCGCTCCTCCAGCACGCGGCGGTCGTCCGGGGGAACGTCGAGCGGCGGGACGGGCTCGGGCGCGGGGCCCGTGTCGAGCAGCTGCCAGTCCAGCCCGTCGCCCCACCCCGGCGCGCGGCGCGCCCAGCCGGTCATGGCGGCGATCACCGCGTCCGGGCCGTCGAGCGGGACCGCGAAGTGCCGGTCGGCGGCGCCGTCCCGGTGTTCGAGCCGGTAGTCGCCACCCTCGTCGTGCCACACCTGGATGAAGACGTCGGGCAGATCGGGTATCCGCTCCACGACCACGAAGTTGTCCCCGGGCGCGCCGAGCCTGCGGACCAGCAGCTCCAGGGCATGCTCACTCACCCGGACCTGCCGGGTCCCGTCGTTCTCCTGCACCGTGATCGCCAGCATGCGCACACCATGGCACACACCACTGACATCGACGATCACGAGGCCGGTCGGCGGCCGAGGCCCAATCCCGGGGCAGCTCGCGACGTCGAGGGCAGGAAATCCGGCCCGCCCCATTGGACGGGCGGATCACCGCGGACCACCAGTTCCCCGGGCTCTGAGCAGTACCTCCGCGGTCTCGGCGTCGGCCGGCAGGAACGCCTCCAACTTCAGCTCGGCGAGCGTGATGTCGACGGCGGTCGCGAAGGTGGTCACCGTCGTCATCAGGTGCAGCTCGCCGAACGAGGTGCGCAGGTGCAGCGGTACGGCGAATCCCAAGTGCTGGTCGGAGAGCTCCACTTCCGGCACGTAGGAGCGCAACTCCTCGTGCAGCTCGCGGAGATGGCCGGTGCGTTCCAGGACGTGCCGGGCCCACGCGACGAAGTTGAGGATGCGCGGCGCGAGGCCGTCCGGATGGAGGGCGAGCCGGTAGGCGTTGGTGCCGGGGCCGACGAGGCGCGGGTCGGCGCCCTCGGTCACCACCGCCAGCGCCTCGTTCACCGCGATCACGTCGCCGCGACGGTCCACCACCAGGGCGGGGTACGGGAGATGACCGGCCAGGATGTGGTCGATCGCCGCCCGGACCGGCGCCATCGACGGCCCGTCGAGCGGCGTCTCGGGGTAGACGGGAGCGTAACCGGCCGCCAGCAGCAGCTCGTTGCGCTCTCTCAGCGGCAGGTCGAGGGACTCGGCGAGCCGGACGACCATGCCCCGCCCGGGGACGGAGCGCCCGGACTCGATGAAGCTCAGGTGGCGCTGGGTCGTGCCCGCGAGGGCTGCGAGGTCGAGCTGGCTGAGGCGGCGGCTGGTACGGCGCTCGCGCAGCGCCTGGGGGAAGTCCACGCCACCAGTTCTAACCCGGAGCGATCCCACTCGCCATTCCCCCGGGGGAATTGAGCCCAGGCACCGGTGCCAGCAGGATCGGGGGCATGGACATCGGCGTTTTCCTTCCGACCGGCCAGGCCCTGTGGGAGCCTGCCGGCGACCCTCGCGAGCTGATCGGATTCGCCCGCCGGGCCGAGGAGTTGGGCCTCTCCTCGCTCTTCGTCAACGACTCCCTCCTCGGCCCGAGGATCGAACCGCTCACCATGCTGGCGGCGCTCGCCCCGGTGACGGACCGCATCCGCCTGGGCACCGGAGCCCTCCTGCCGGTCCTGCGCCGCCCGGTGCAGGCCGCGCAGACGCTGGCCTCGGTGGACCTGCTCTCCGGCGGCCGGCTGACGGTCGCGGTCGGCGCCGGCTTCCCGGGGCGGTTCGGGCAGCCGCTGCACGAGCTGTCGCAGGTGCCGTGGGAGCGCCGGTTCGCCCGGCTGGACGAGACGGTAGCCCTCTGGCGGGCGCTGTGGGCCGGGGCGACGGCCTTCCACGGCGAGTTCCACTCCTTCGACGCCATCCCTCCCGCGACCGCGCCGGCGCAGCCCGGCGGGCCGCCGATCTGGCTCGGCGGCGCGACCCCGGCCGCGCTGGCCCGCACCGGGCGGCACTACGACGGGTGGCTCCCGTACCCGCCTGACCCGGCCGACTACGCCGCCGGCCTCGGCGCCGTCCGGGCGGCCGCACGAACCGCCGGCCGCGACCCCGAGGCCGTCACGCCCGCCCTCTTCGTCAACGTCCGCGTCGACCGGAGCGCCGACGCGGCCCGGCGGGTCATGGACGCCTACGCCCTCGCCAACTACGGCATGCCGCTGGACGACCTGGAGAAGATCCAGGCCGTCGCCCTGGGCACCCCGGAGGAGGTCGCCGCCGCTCTCCACCGCTACGCCGCAGCGGGCGCCCGGCAGGTCGTGGCACGGCTCGGAGCACTGGACCTGGCCGGTCAGCGCGAGCAGTTGGAGCAGCTCGCGGCGCTCAGACCCCTCGTGTCGCCGTGATCCGTCCGGCCTCGATCGCCGCCACCAGCTCCGCGTGGTCGAGCACCGTCCGGTCGGCGTACCGGACCGCGAAGTCGGCGATCGCCTCCGCGAAGGAGTCCGCCGTTCCGAGGTAGCCCGCGATGGCGAGCCGGTCGCCGGTGCGGGCATGGGCGCGGGCCAGGGTGCGGCCGCACAGGTCGGCGTAGGCGCGCAGGCCGGACGGGGTCATGCGGGCGACCTCCGCCGAGCCCTTCATGTCGCGCAGCTGCCGCCCGTAGAAGTGGCGGCCGGCCGGGCCGGTGGTCCAGCCGAGGAAGATGTCGCTGGCGGCCTGCATCAGGTGCTGGCCGGTGACGACGCGCCGGCCGCCGTGGTGGGCGGCGACCTCGGCGTCCACCCGGGTGACCGGGAGGTGGTCCTCCAGGACGGACCGGCCGGCCTCCTTCAGCTGGAGGAACAGCGGGTCGCGCGCGTCCCGTCCCTCCAGCAGGACGATGAAGCAGCGGGTGCCGACGCTGCCCACGCCGACCACCTTGATCGCCGCATCGACGAAGGTGTAGCGGTCGAGGAGGACCCGGCGGTCCTCGGCGAGGGTGGCCCGGTAGTCGCTGAACACCTTGCCGATGCCGCGCAGTTCGGTCTTCTTCAGCGGTTCGATCAGCGGGGGTTCGCTGATGATGCGGCGGCGGCCTTCCCGTTCCTCGGTGAGTTTCTCGAAGGCCTGCAGGCTGGTGCGGCGCCTGGCCTGGGCGAGGCCGGCTTCGACGCGCTTGCGCTGCTTGGGATCGCGCACCAGCGGGAGCAGGTCCTCGGTGCGGATCCGGGCGTACCAGACGTCGAGTTCGCCCATGTCGGCGAGCCGGCGGATCGCGGTGCTGTAGCCGTGGGCCGCGCTGAGCGCGGCGCGGCGGACGCGGTCCTCGTCCTGGCCCCTGTCGCGGGCGGCGACGGCGACGCTGGCGGCGAGGCGTTTGACGTCCCACTCGAAGGGGCCGGGGTAGGTCTCGTCGAAGTCGTTGACGTCGAAGAGCAGCGCGCGTTCCGGCGAGGCGTACACGCCGAAGTTCAACAGGTGTGCGTCACCGCAGAGTTGGACGGTGAGACCGGTGTCGGGCACGGCCGCGAGGTCGGCGGCCATGACGGCGGCGGCGCCGCGCAGGAAGGTGAACGGGGTGTCGGCCATCCGGCCGTAGCGGATCGGCAGCAGCCGGGCGACCCGGTCCTCGCCCTGCCGTTCCAGCACGGCGACCGGGTCGGGCCGGTCGGCGGCGGCGATCCACCGCCCGTGGGCGGAGCGGGAGACGCGCTCACGGGCGGCCCGGCCGCGCCGGCGGCGTTCGGCAGGGGTGGTCATACGCGACTCCTCGTCCGGAGGGAGTGGGTGCACCTCCGATCGACGCTAGGCCATCGGCGCCGGAGGCGGCACCGCACGCCCTCCGGCGCTCCGCCGAACGGATGATCTCCCCGGTCCGCGGCGTCACTCCACGACGAAGTCCGCCATCATCGCCATGTCCTCGTGCTCTAGGTTGTGGCAGTGCAGCAGGTACGTCCCCGCGTAGTCGGTGAACCGCACCAGCACCTCGACCGCCTCGGCCGGCCGCAGGCCGACGGTGTCCTTCCAGCCCGCGTCGTACGGGCCGGGGTCGTCGCCGTTGCGCGCCAGCACCTGGAAGTGGTTGAGGTGCACGTGGACCGAGTGGTGCAGGTCGGACGAGAAGCGCCAGAGCTCGGTGCTGCCGAGCGCGGGCCGGGCGAGGTCGCGGCCGGGCTCGAACAGCTCGCCGTTGATGGTCCAGCCGTCGCCGCGGCTGCGCCGGAAGGTGAAGTCGCGGGTGGCGACGACGGCGTCGGGATCGAGGCGCTCGACGGCGGCGAGCCGCTCGGGCACCGTCGCGTCGTCGGTGACCCGGCGCGAGGAGACGTCGAAGCGCATCACCTCGGCCGTCCGGCCGGTGCCGAGGGTGTTCAGCAGGCAGACGGAGGTGCCCGGCTCGTAGCGGGAGAAGTCGACGACGACGTCGAAGCGTTCGGCGGGGGAGAGCTCCAGCGTGTCGTGGGTGACCGGGGCCTCCAGCAGGCCGCCGTCGGAGCCGATCTGGACCAGGGCGTCGCCGCCGGAGGGCTGCGGGTCGAGTTCGAGGCGGTAGAGGCGGGCGTTGGAGGCGTTGAGCAGGCGCAGCCGGTACCGGGCGCGGTCGACGTCCAGGCGGGGCCAGGGGGCGCCGTTGACGAGGATGACGTCGCCGAGGACGCCGTTCATGTAGTCGTCGGTGACGCCGGGCACGGCGGGGTCTGTGGGATCGGCCGCCGGGTAGGCGAAGGAGCCGTCGGCGGCGAAGGAGCGGTCGGCGAGCATCAGCGGGACGTCCCGGTCGCCCTGCGGCAGCGGCAGGGCGGCCTCCTCGTCGTCGTGGACGAGGTGGAACCCGACCAGGCCGCGCCAGACACCGGGGCCTGTGAAGCCCATCCGGTGGTCGTGGTACCAGAGGGTGGCGGCGCGCTGGTGGCCCGGGTAGGTGTTCGTCCGCTCGCCGGTGACGCACCTCCCCGCCGCGTGGTGCTCCATCCCGGGCATGCCCGGGATGCTGCGAGCGCCGTCCCACCCCACCGGCAGCAGCAGGTCCATCGGGTACCCGTCGCTGTCGGCGGGGGTGTGGCCGCCGTGCAGGTGGACCACGGACGGCACCGGCAGCTGGTTGCGGTGGCGGATCACGGCCGCCCGGCCGGAGCGGGTGGCCACGGTCGGCCCGGGGAAGCTGCCTCCGTACGTCCAGGCCTCGGTCCTCACGCCGGGCAGGATCTCCAGCTGCGCCACCT
Organism: Streptomyces kaniharaensis; assembly: GCF_009569385.1. Lineage (NCBI taxonomy): Bacteria > Bacillati > Actinomycetota > Actinomycetes > Kitasatosporales > Streptomycetaceae > Streptomyces > Streptomyces kaniharaensis. The sequence continues at coordinate 5,010,004 of NZ_WBOF01000001.1, read as the reverse complement.
GCTGGGTGATCTCGTAGTAGTCGGACGTCCCGTCGCTGCCGACGGGCTTGAGCACCGGCGGCACCGGCAGCGGCACCTGGAACGGGGGCGGAAGTTCGAGCTCGCTGGACAGCACCTGGCCGGGGCGCCCCTCTGCCAGCAGCCGGACGGCCGAGGGGGCCGCGACGGCGGCCAGCGCGCCCGCGCCGAACACCGACGCGCCGAGGCCGAGGAACCGACGACGGTTCACTTGGCCACCTCCACCGGCCCGCCGGGCCGCGGAAGCCGCCCGTGGCCGTCCGGTCCGCTCGGGCTGTCCGCGCAGGCGGGCAGCGGCACCCGCCAGGCGCCGACCAGCCCGAACAGGACGGCGCTGACCAGCAGCACGCCGAGCGTGATGTGCACGCCGAGCGCACGCGTGTAGGCGGCGACGATCTGGCCGGTGACGGCGGCGGCAAGCGCGGCCGTGGTCCACAGCGGCCAGAGCGGGCCGCGTCCGGGCCATCGGACGAGGACGGCGGCCGCGAGCTGGAGCAGGACGGCGGCGGCCAGGGTCGTCGCGTTGTCGGCGTGGTCCCGAAGGGACTCGTAGGTGCCGTTGAGGAAGCTCGCGGCCAGCACGGTCTGCAGCAGGGTCAGCACCGCCAGCGTGGTCGCGGTGACGCGCAGCAGGATCAGCGGCCAGCGGTGTGCGGGGGCTGCAGGAGGACTGCTCATGTCGGGCTACTCTCTGCTCGGCGGTCGGGCGGGGGCGGGCGAGAGCGTAGCTGATCCGACATCACGATCAGTGGTGCGAAAGCGCGTTGGGGATCCGAGCCATCCCATTGCGCCCACTCGGCCCAGGGTTTGCCACCCGGACGAGCGACACCGGCCCGACCGGCTCCCGGAGGGCCCTGCCCGACCCGTGGGCGGCCAAGAGCACCCTGCTGCCACACCCCGGCGGCCACCTGGATGCGGCCGTCGGCCGACCGCGGCGCCGGCTCAGACCAGGTCGGTGGCCACCTCCTCGTAGGCGGCGCGCAGCTCGGCGAGCACGGGGTGGGCGGGGTCGAAGCGGAAACCGTCGACCGCCGCCACCGGGCGGACGCCGACGCCGGCGTTGACCGCGAACGCCGCTTCGAAACGGCCCAGGCCGGTGGCGTCCACCGGCTCGCGGCCCTGCGCCCCGCCGTACGCCCCGGCGAGCAGCGCGGCGGTGACGCCCGGCAGGCTCGGACCCTCGGGCCAGACCAGCCGGCGGCCGTCGAAGAACCCGGTGTTCCAGGTCGCGCCCTCGGTCACCCGGCCTGCCGGGTCGGTCAGCAACGCGTCGTCGTAGCCGTCCAGTTGGGCGCTCCTGCGGTGGCGGATCAGGCCGAACAGCCCGACGTGCTTCACCTCGGGCGTCTCTCGGACGTACGCCACCGTCCGCACCCGCAGCGGGCCGGGCGCGGCGGCCGGGGCCGGGCGGGTGGTCACCAGCACGCGCGGCACCGCCGGGCCGGACGGGCGCTCCAGACCGAGCTCCGGGTCGTACACGGTGACGCGGACGATCACCGGCGCGCCGTCCGCCGGCAGCACGGCGCGGATCCGCTCGCGCACCTTCGCCGGGTCCAGCTCGGCGGCGAACAGCGCCCGGCAGTCCCGGACCAGCCGCTCCATGTGCAGCGCCAGACCGCGGACCCGGCCCGCCTCGACCCGCAACGTGGTGAAGTGCCCGTAGTTCAGCAGCCCCAGCGCCGCGACCCGCGCCGCGTCGGCGGGCGAGCCGTCGATCTCGATCTGAGCCATGTCAGCCTTCTCAGCCATGGCGCGAGTGTGCCAGCTTCCGTTATGGGCTCACCGGCCGGTACGGGCTGACGACCCGCCGTCCGGCCGCCTGGGCGAGCTGCTCGAAGTGCTCGATCTTGTACGCCAGCCCCTCCGGCTCCCCGGTGTCCGACCAGCGCCACGCCTCCGCCCACCACTGCGGCCCTCGCACCAGCGGCCGGCCCGCCAGGGCCAGGTGCAGGGCCAGCGTGGAGCGCGCGTAGCCGCGCACCCAGCCGTCCGTCCCCCGGTAGGCGGCCGTCTCGTCCAGCCGCAGCCAGCGGCCCTCGCACCCGGCGGCCAGCAGCGGCACCCAGCCCTGCGGCCCGTCCGCGACCAGCAGGAGCAGCCGCCCGTCCTCCTCCCGCACCCGGTAGGGCGGGAGCTGGGGCATCCGGGACAGTCCGATCGAGTGCTTCCAGCCGACCACCCACAGGCCGCGGCGCAGGTAGTAGCGGACGGCGTGCTGCCAGGTCCAGTGCGCCTCCAGCCGGAAGCCGGGCAGGCCCTCGGCGGCGGCCGCCGCGTACACCTCGTCCAGCACTCCGGCGGCCAGGCCGCACCCACGGGCCTCCGGCCGCAGGTAGAGCGAGGAGACGGCGAGCTGGCCGGGCCCCTTCGTCCAGTTGTCCACGGCCACCGTCCCGGCGACCGCGCCGTCCGCGGCGAGCACCCAGTACCGGCGCCGGTACAGCTCGCCGCCCGGCCACTCGCGGCCGCTCTCGCCCAGCCGCTCGCGCCACCCGCGCTCGGCCTCCGGCGCGAGCCCGTCCGGGTCCACCGACTCCCCCAGCTCGCCCTCCACCAGGGACGCCAAGTCCCAGAGCGCGAACCGCCGTTCCTCACCCTCGGGCACCACCGTCAGCCGCGGCCCAGCCGCCAGCCGGTCCTGCGCCCGCTCCACCGCCGCATCCCACGACCTCAGCACGTCGCCACGATAGCCCCACGGTGGATGCGGATCGTAATTCGATGGACACCGAACGTCAGATCGGAGACGAATTCAGCTGTCCGGACGTCCCGGGTTTCCGCCGCTTTGTCGGGAGGCGGGACGGAACCCGCACGGGGAGGGGAGTCCCGTATGCACGTCTTCGTCATGGTTGTCGGCCTCCTTCTCTTCCTGTTCCGCTCGGTCGTGGGCGCGAGGGTCGAACGACCGTCAGCTTCGCGCCGTCGGGCCGGCCGGCGCGGCTTCGACGTGCGCCTCCGGCGGGGCCGGAGCCGGGGCGGTGGCCGGGGCTTCGGCCGGAGCCGTGGCCGGGTGGGTCGGGGGGCGGGCTGCTGAGTTCCCGAGACGGCACTTATCCGCGATTCAAAAGCCCACGATGGAGGTTTTCGCCGATGACGGGCCCGCTCGCTGGATCGGGGGCGGGGCACGCCGGAGGGTGGCGGGCGTTCCGGCCGCCGTCCGAGGGAGATCCCGTTGTCCACGAACCCCCCGAGCCCCCATCCGCGCCGCTGGGCGGCGCTCGCCGCGCTGCTCACCGCCGAGGCGATGAACCTGCTGGACACGACGATCGTGCAGGTCGCCGCACCCCGCATGCACGCCGAACTCGGCGGCCCGATATCCGCCGTGCCATGGCTGACCTCGGCCTACACCCTGCCGTTCGCCGTCCTCCTGCTCACCGGCGCCCGGCTCGGCGACCGGGCCGGACGGCGGCGGATGTTCCGGATCGGGGTGGCCGGTTTCCTGCTCGCCTCCCTGGCCTGCGCCTGCGCGCCCGCCCTCGGCGTGCTGATCGCCTTCCGGGCGGTCCAGGGCGCGGCGGCGGCCCTGATCGTGCCGCAGACCATCGGCCTGATCAAGGCGATGTTCCGCGGCGACGAGACGGCCCGCGCGCTCGGCAGCATCGGGCCGGTGATGGGTCTGGCGGCGGTATGTGGCCCGGTCCTCGGCGGGGTCCTCACCCACGCCGATCTGTTCGGCTCCTCCTGGCGCGCGGTGTTCCTCGTCAACGTCCCGCTCTCGCTCGCCGTCCTCGCACTCGCCCCATTCCTCGCCGAGGACCGCGCACCCCGGCGCCCCGGCCTCGACCCGGCGGGCACCGCACTCGCGGTCCTCGCCACCGGGCTGATCGTGCTTCCGCTGCTGAGGTCCGACGGCGGCGTGACGGACGGTTCTGCACTCGCCTCGCTCGGCGCCGGGCTCGCGGTCGCCGCGGCCTTCGCCGTCCAGCAGCGGCGCGGCACGCGACGCGGGCGCGGCACGCTCGTCGAGACCAGCCTCTTCACGTCCGCACGGTTTCCGGCCGCGCTGGTGAGTTCGGCGTTGTTCTTCGGGGTCAGCACCGGGCTCACCCTCGTCGTCGTCCTCCACCTTCAAGTCACTTCCAGCGCCGACGCGTTGACCTCGGGGCTGACCCTCCTGCCCTGCTCGGCCGGGATGGCGGCCGCGTCCTGGTGCGCGGGCGCCCACCTGGTCCGCCGGTACGGTTCGGCGGTGCTCGCCGCCGGGCTCGCGGTCATGGCGGCGGGTGTGGCGGCCACCGCAGGCGCGTTCGACGCGGCCGACCACCCCGCGCTGCTGCCGTGCGCGCTCGCCGTCGTCGGCATCGGGCAGGGCCTGTTCACGCCCGCGTTCTTCACCGCGGCCCTGCATCCGCTCCGACCGCAGGAGATCGGCTCCGCCGCGGGCCTCCTCAACGCCGTCCAGCAACTCGGCGCCACCCTCGGTGTCGCCGTACTCGGCCGCGTCTACCTGGCATCGGCGGCCGGCGGCGGGGCGCAGCGGGCCTGCTGGGCGAGCCTCGCCGCACTGGCCGTGGTCGCTGCAGCAGGGCGGTTGATGCACACGGCCGGCCGCCCGGTCGCGGCAGAATCGGAACCTGCCGCCGAACCCCTGGGGACCACGCATGCTCGATGAGCTCGACCGCGCCCTCGTCCACGCGCTGCGGATCGACGGCCGCGCCCCGTTCGGCCGCGTCGCGGCCGTCCTCGGCGTCTCGCCGCAGACCGTCGCGCGCCGCTACCGGCGTCTGCGCGCCGAGGCCGGCCTGCGGATCGTCGGACTCGCCGACCCGCACCGCACCGGTCGCACCCGGTGGCTGCTCCGCCTCAGCGCCGGTCCGCACGCCGCCCAGAGCCTCGCCCAGGCGCTGGTGCGGCGCGGCGACACGGCCTGGGTGAAGCTCACCTCCGGCGGCACCGAGATCACCGCCATCGTCGAGACCGCCCCCGGCGACGACGGCCACAGCCTGCTGCTGCGCGACATCCCGCGCGCCGCCACCGTCACCGCCGTCTCCGCCCACTGCCTCCTGCACACCTACCGCGGCGGCCCGACCGTGTGGCCGGGCAGCGCCGAGGCCCTGGACGAGGACCAGCAGGCGCGGCTCCGGCCGATGTTCGAGCGCCCCGCACGGCCGATGGCCGGCCTGGACGACTCCGACCGAGCACTGATATGCGCCCTCCACCACGACGGCCGCACCGCGCTCGGCGACCTCGCCGCCGCCACCGGCCGCACCCCCGCCACCGTCGCCCGCCGGCTCGCCGAACTCCGCGCCGACGGCACCGTCTTCCTCGACGTCGAACTGGACCCCCGCCTGCTCGGCGTCGGCCTCCAGGCGCTCCTCTGGATGACCGTCGCCCCCGCCCACCTCGACCGTGTCGCCCGCGCGCTCACCCACCACCGCGAACTCGCCTTCGTCGCCGCCACCACGGGCCCCACCAACCTGGCCGCGACCGCCCTCTGCGCCGACCCGGCCGACCTGCACCGCTACCTCACCCACCACCTCGCCGCGCTGCCCGGCATCACCGCTCTGGAGTCCGCCCCCGTCCTCCGCACCCTCAAGTCCGCCGGCCCCGTCCCAGCCCCACCGGGCCGCCCGTCCGGACCGCAGCGCCGCGCGTTCGCCTGACCCGACGTCACACCCGCCCAGGTCCTGGGGCATCCGTGTCCGCGGGGCCGCGGCCGCCGCAGGGGTTGACCGGGCTCCCTCAACAGGTCTATACCAGTGACAGTCCCCGGGCAACTACCCCACGCCCCCGGGCCGTTCGGCCTGTGCCCGCGCCACCCCCACATCCGGCGCGAACGGGCCAGTTCCCCCTGTCGTTTCCGGAAAGGCTTCCCATGGAACGCGCTCTTCCCCCACATTCCGCACCCCTGCACCGCCGCCCCCGCACGGCCCGGCGCCGGGCCGCCGTCGCCGTGGCAAGCACGCTCGGGCTGGTCGCGGGGGGTGTCGCCGCACTGGCCGGCACCGGGTCCGCCGCCGCCGGTACCACGACCGTCACCACCGGACTGGGCAGCAACTGGTACGCCTCCGCGCCGTACCTGATGCCCGAGGACAACAGCCCGCCGGACGCCGCAGCGGTGATGGACGCCACCGGACAGAAGGCCTTTCAACTGGCCTTCATCCTGGCCCAGGGCAGCAGCTGCGCCCCGGCCTGGGGCGGCACCTCCTCGATCGAGACCGACACCGCCATGCCCACCGTGATCCGGACGATCCGCGGCAAGGGCGGGGACGTCTCGGTGTCGGTCGGCGGCTACGGCGGCACCAAGCTCGGCCAGGTCTGCGGCACGCCGGAGGCGACCGCCGCCGGGTACCAGCAGGTGATCACCAGGTACCAGCTGAAGGCGATCGACTTCGACCTGGAGGAACCGGAGTACGAGAACAGCGCCGCCATCCACAACGAGATCGGCGCGGCCCGGATCCTCCAGCAGAACAACCCGGGCCTGTACGTGTCGATCACCACCGCCGGCACCACCTCGGGCACCGGCTGGTTCGGCACGCAGATGCTCAACGAGGCCAAGGCGCAGGGCTTCACGCCGAACAACTACTCGATCATGCCGTTCGACGGCGGGTTCAACGGCGCCGCCGCGCAGACCGACGCGCTGGTGAAGTTCAACCGCATCCTGCAGACCACCTTCGGCTGGTCCGAGGCCACCGCGTACGCCCACGAGGGCGTGTCGATGATGAACGGCCGCACCGACACCGCCGAGTACTTCCGGCAGGCGGACTTCCAGACCGTGCTGGACTTCGCCACCGCGCACAACCTCGCGCGGTACACCTACTGGTCGGTCAACCGCGACCGCCAGTGCCCGGGCCCGGTGGACCCGGGGCTGTCCGGCTCCTGTTCCAGCGTGGCGCAGAACGACTGGGACTTCACCAAGTACACGGTGAAGTTCGCCGGCGCGACGCCGCCCACCACTCCCCCGACCACGCCGACCACGACGCCGCCGACCACCCCGGGCAGCTGCACCGACCCGGTGTGGAGCGCGAGCACCGTGTACACCGCGGGCAACAAGGTCTCGTACAACGGCCACCGGTACCACGCCAAGTGGTGGACGCTGAACGAGGTGCCGAGCGCCAGCGGCCAGTGGGGCGTCTGGGCCGACGACGGCCCCTGCTGACGGCCCGGGCACAACGAGGCCTCCGGCACGAGAAAGGGGGCGGGCCCGGGTACACCGGGCCCGCCCCTCACGCGCGTCTCAGCTCTCGCTCGCCGCGATCCGCTGCCGCAGGTCCGCCAGGATCTCCGCCGCCTCCGGCAGCCCGACGGCCTGGCAGCGGGTGATGGCGGCGGTCAGCCGGGCCACCGCCGCCTGCGTCCGGCCGAGGTCGGCACCCTCGATCAGCGCGGCCAGCCGGACCGCCTCGGCGCGCGGCGACTCGGCGGGCCGGCCGCCCTCCTCGTACGCCGGGACGGCCCGCTCGACCTCGGCCAGCGCCTCCTCGAACCGCCCGGCGATGGCCAGGCAGCGCGCCCGTTCGTAGTGCGAACCACCGCGCAGGAACCACGAGTTGTACGACGCACCGGCCCGCTCGGCGGCCTCCCCGACGGCGTCCGCCTCGGCCAGCAGGGCGAGCGCGGCGTCCATCCGGTCCGAGCCGTGCTCGCGAATCACCAGCTTGGCGAACTCGCGCAGCGTCCCGACCATCTGGTCCCACTGGGGCGCCTTGGCGTGCGCCGCGAGGGCGCGCTCGCGGGCGGCCTCGACGGCCTCCCAGCGGTCCGCCCGGGCCAGTGCGAGGGAGGCCTCGCAGGCGACCATGGTGTGGGTGGACTGGTCCTCCCAGCCCGCGACGGCGTCGGCGAGCCTCAGGTACTCCTCGGCCGCGTCCCGGTGCTCCTCCAGCTCGGACAGCCCGCGGGCGAGGTCGAGCCGGACCTGGGCGAGCATCCGCTCGTCCAGGTCCGGGGCGGCGGCGTCGAGCAGCACCGACTCCAGTACGGCCACCGCGTCCGCCGCCCGTACGTTGCCGCGCAGCAGGTCGGCGAGCTGGAGCCGCACCTGGGCGGCCTCCTCGACGGCGGCCCGACCCTTGCGGTCGAAGCGGGCGGCGGCCTCGGACAGCGCCCGGATCGCCGCGCCCTCGTCACCGGCGCACGCGCTCGCGTGGCCGAGCATCATGTAGGTGGGGGCGAACGGATAGGAGTCGTCGCCCCAGCGGCCGGCCTCGGCCAGCGCCCGGTGGAACACCTCGACGGCCTGGGCGGCTTCGCCGTTCTGCAGCAGCACCTGGCCGAGCAGTCCGAGCACCCGCGGTGTCTGCCATGGGCAGTTCCGCCGCGTCCAACTGCGCCATGACCTCGCGCAGTTCGGCCGCGGCCTCGGCCATCCGGCCCTGCCGGGCGGCGGCGTCGGCGGCGTACTGCCGCGAGGCGGCGGCGCGGCGGATCGAGCCGAGCGCGGCGCTCTCCGTCCCGTAGGCGCGGACGGCCTCCTCGAACCGCGCCACGGCCTCGGCGGGCGGCTCGGGCAGCGCATCCACCAGGTCGTGGTGCGCGGCGAAGGCCCGGCACTGGAGCACGATCAGGTAGTCGTCGTCGGAGATGCCGCCGGCGGCGTGCAACTCCCTTGCGCGCACGAGGGCTTCGTCGAGGGCCGGCCAGCAGATGACAAGGAACAGATAACAGATGACAGATTTCAGCGAACAGATTCTGTCATCTGTTATCCGTCCGTTGTCCGTCCACTCACCGGAGCGTCAGTTCGGACCGAGCCCCGCGTCCGGCGCCTTCCCCGCCTGCGCCTGTTCGATCCGCTTGACCAGCATCGCGGCGAACCGCCGAGCCGCCGCGACGTCCGCCGGGCCGCCCTCGGTCGTCACGCTCGCCACCACAGTGCCCGACCGCACCACGATGCCGACGCCTTCGCTGCCGGCCAGCTGCCCCTGGAAGGCCTGGCTCTCGCTGCCCAGCACCGCGACGTCCACGGCCTTGAACGGCCCGCTCCGGTACGAGGCGTAGGTCTCCTTGAGACGGTCCTTCGCCGCGTCCCGGGTCGGCAGGGTGTCGACCATGAACCGCGCGACGAGGTCCCCCGAGGAGAACCGGACCGACCCGCTCAGCGGCTTGCCCGTGCAGGGTGCCGTCGCGGTGCAGGTGGTGGCGTGGTCGGCGGTGTCGACGCGCCGCTTCTCCTCCTCCCACCCGGCCATCGCCTTCTGGTCCGGCAGCACCCGCATGACCACCTTGTCGTCCAGCAGCACCGCGTCCGAGTCGGCCCCGGGTGCACCGGCCCCGCCCGCCGGCGGCGGCACGGGCGCGCCGGTGCCACCGGCTACGGCAGACGCCGTGGCGCCGGCGGACGCGGGCACCGAAGCCGCGCCGGAGGCGGCGGGGGCAGACGCCTGCGCGCTGGCCGCCGCGCTCGCCGAGGGCGCCGCACTCGATCCCGAACTCGCGCTGCCCGCCGCGCCCTTGACAGCCTCCGAGCCGTCCGACGCGCACCCGCCGAGCACCCCCACCAGCACGCCGACCGCCACCGCGGTGGCCATCCGCCGACCGACCTTGCCCATCGCCCGCTCCCTCCTGCTGTCCGTGACCCATCAAGATAGCCGCCCGCCCCGGCCGGACTCCGGGCGGGTTCGCCCTGCTCAGCCCCGGCCGCCGGCGCAATCCGGCGGCGTCCACCCCGGCCGACTCCGACATTCCGTCACGTCGAGGCCTGGGCCAGCAGCCGATATCCGAGCTCCTCGATCCACCGCCCGGCACGGTCAGATCGCGCCGCCTGATCCACGACGCGGGAAAGGCAGACGGCGGTGGGCGGCGACCACACTGGTCGCCGCCCACCGCCGCTCATGCATCGCCGCACTACCGCGCTACGGCATCGGACGGATCAGACCGCCGGAGCCGGGTAGGTCGGGTACTCGACGCCCGAGATGTACTGGACGACCCGGACGACCTGGCAGGAGTAGCCGAACTCGTTGTCGTACCACAGGTAGAGGATCGCGTTGTCGCCGTCGACCTTGGTGGCGCCGGCGTCGACGATCGAGGCGTGGCGCGAGCCGATGAAGTCGCTCGACACCGCGTCGGGGGAGTCGATGAAGTCGATCTGGCGCTTCAGCGGCGACGTCAGCGAGACGTTGCGCAGGTAGTCCAGGACCTCCTCGCGGTTGGTCTCGCGCTTCAGCTGCAGGTTGAGGATGGCGATCGAGACGTCCGGCACCGGCACGCGGATCGAGCTGCCGCTGATCTTCGCCTTGAGGTCCGGCAGCGCCTTGGCGACGGCCGAGGCGGCACCGGTCTCGGTGATCACCATGTTGAGCGGTGCCGAGCGGCCGCGGCGGTCGGCCTTGTGGTAGTTGTCCAGCAGGTTCTGGTCGTTGGTGAACGAGTGGACGGTCTCCACGTGGCCGCGGAGCACGCCGTACTCGTCCTCCATCGCCTTGAGCGGCGGGACGATCGCGTTGGTGGTGCAGGAGGCGCAGGAGAGGATCTGCTCGTCCGGCTTGATCATGTCGTGGTTGACGCCGTGCACGATGTTCGGCACGTCGCCCTTGCCCGGGGCGGTCAGGACGACCTTGGCGATGCCGGGGCGCAGGTGCTTGGACAGGCCCTCGCGGTCGCGCCAGCGGCCGGTGTTGTCGATCAGGATGGCGTCCTTGATCCCGTACTCCGTGTAGTCGACCTTGGCCGGGTCGTCGGAGTAGATCACGGTGATCTCGTTGCCGTTGGCGATGATCTTGTTGTTCGCCTCGTCGACGGTGATCGTGCCCTGGAACTGGCCGTGGATGGAGTCGCGGCGCAGCAGCGAGGCGCGCTTCACGATGTCGTCGCCGCCGCTGTTGCGGACGACGATGGCCTTGAGTCGCAGGCCGTTGCCCGAGGCCTTCTCGATCAGCAGGCGGGCGACGAGGCGGCCGATGCGGCCGAACCCGTACAGCACGACGTCGCGGGCTTCCCGGCGCTCCAGCTTGTTGTCGCCGGTGGCGCCGGCGACGGCACGGGCCGTGAACTCCTCGACCGACAGGCCGCGGTCGTCCGCCCGGTAGGTGGCGGCGAGCATGCCGATGTCGATCTGGGAGGGGCCGAGATCCAGGGTGGTGAGCGCGCTCAGGAACGGCATCGTCTCGGTGACCGAGAGCTCCTCACCGGCGATCTGGCGGGCGAAGCGGTGCGTCTTGAGGATGCTGACCACCGACTTGTTCACCAGCGACCGGCTGTGGAGGAGGACGGTCACGTCCCGCTCCCGGTGCAGTCGACCGATGATCGGGATCATCGACTCCGCGATCTCCTCGCGGTTCTTCCAGTCCGTGAACACGTCGTCGTTGACAGTCACAAGTCCATCTTTCGAGCTGAGGGTGTTGCCCACATGGTAACTAGGCGGATTTTCGACCCGCCGCCCTCCCCCGCCCGCTGTTGACCCGGGGGCCTGGCGAGACCTACTTTGAACGCGTTCAAGACGATCGGGGGAGGGCTCGTGGAAGACGCCGTGGACGCCGGACCGGCGATCGTCGAACCACCCGGGCGGGCGGTCGGGTACGCGTTCGGGAAGCCCGCTCTGACGGCCCTCCTGGCGCAGCCCGTCCTCGCGGTCGGGCTGCACGCGTACTGGTCCGGTCCGCAGGTGCTGGAGATCACGGGCCCGGTCCTGGGCATACCGGTGCTGCTGGTCCTGTCCGTCCGCCTCATGCGCCCGCTCGGACGGTCGCGCCTCCGGGCGGAGACATGGTGGCTGGCTCAGGCGGCGGCCCGCTACGTCGCATGCTGTGTGACGCCGCTGCTCGTGCCGCTGCTGGTCGGGATGGCGACGACGCAGGCCTGCCGGATCGGAGCCGGGTGTTACGAACTGGATACGCGCGGATATGCCGTGTTCATCAGTGCTCTCACGTTCGGCGTGACCTGCCCGGCGCTGGCGCTCCTGCTCCTCCTCGCCCCACACGCACTGCGAGGCCGGCGCGTCCGCACCCTCTTCGCGCTGATCACCAACGCCCCGTCCGCCCTGCTCCTGCTCGCCGGGTTCGGGCCCGCCTTCCTGATCATCTGTGCCCAACTGATCTACGCCTACGCTCTCCTGCCCGTCGCCCCGCGGCCGGCCCGCGCCCGCTGAGCCATCCGCCGCCGGCCGCACACGAGCACGCACACGCCCAGTGGCAGCCCGGCGCGCCGAACACAACTGCCCCGGATCGCCGTTGGCGGTCCGGGACAGTTGTGCTGAAGGTGCGCTCGGCTCAGGCGAGTTGGGCCAGTCCCTCGGTGGCGATGCGTTCGAAGGTGGTGGGGTCGGTGGCGAAGACGGAGTCGGGGATGGGCCAGTGGATGACGAGGTCGGTGATGCCGAGGTCGCGGTAGGTGCCGGCCCAGTGGACGAAGGCGTCGACGGAGGCGAGGGGGCTGTCGGCGGTGGGGAGTTGGAGGAGGACCTTGGCGAGGTCGTCGGGGTTGCGGCCCTCGGCCTCGCAGGCGGTGCGGAGGTTGGCCAGTTGGGCCGCGACGACGGCCGGCGCGCGCTCGGCGCGGGGGTCGGCGGGGCCGGCCGGGTCGCCGTAGGTGACCCAGCCCTGGGCGTGGCGGGCAGCCAGGCGCAGGCCGCGGGGGCCGGTGGCGGCGAGGTAGAAGGGGACGCGCGGGCGCTGGACGCAGCCGGGGATGTTGCGGGCCTCGACGGCGGAGTAGTAGCGGCCCTCCGCCGTGGTGGCGTCCTGGGTGAGGAGGTCGTCGAGGAGGGGCACGAACTCGCCGAAGCGGTCGGCCCGTTCCTTCGCGGTCCACCCCTCCTGGCCCATCGCCGTCGTGTCGAAGCCCGGCGCGCCGGCGCCGATGCCGACGGTGAGGCGGCCGCCCGAGATGTCGTCGAGGGTGAGCAACTCCTTGGCGAGGGTGACGGGGTGGCGGAAGTTCGGTGAGGTGACCAGGGTGCCGAGGCGGATCCGCTCGGTGGCGGCCGCGGCGGCGGTCAGGGTCGGGATCGCGCCGAACCAGGTGTCGTCCCGGAAGGACCGCCAGGACAGGTGGTCGTAGGTGTAGGCGGCGTGGAAGCCGAGGTCCTCGGCGCGCTGCCAGATCTTCTGGCCGAGGCTCCACCGGTGGACGGGAAGGATCACTGTGCTCAGGCGCATGGCGGCGACCCTAACCCGGATCGGCCCGGCCGGAGCCGGTGCCGTGCCCCCTGTCCCGGTGGCCCGGTAGGGGTCCGGGTTAGGGGTTTCGCGGGCTCGGCGGCATTGGGACATTGACGTCGAGCAAATGATCGAAGTGCGGCCGATGCGGGGCGTGAGGCCGTTCTCGATTCCTCCGGAGAGGTCGGGGTCCGTCCGCGCGGCGGTCGGCCCCCGTGAGCCACGGTCACCGCCCCTCGACCCACCTCTGTTGTGCCCGAGGAGTGACTGGACCCCATGTCGGAAGAGAAGCTGCGCGGTTATCTGAAGAAGGTCACCACCGAGCTGCACCGCACCCGTCAGCGGCTGCGCGAGCTGGAGGACGCGGAGCACGAGCCGATCGCGATCATCGGGATCGGCTGCCGCTTCCCCGGCGGGGTGACGTCGCCGCAGGACCTGTGGCAGCTGGTGGCCGACGAGGTCGACGCCGTCTCGGAGTTCCCCGCCAACCGCGGCTGGGACCGGGAGGGCCTGTACGACCCGCAGGGTGCGGTGCCCGGCACCTGCTACACCCGCAACGGCGCCTTCCTCTACGACGCGGACGAGTTCGACCCGGAGTTCTTCGGGATCAGCCCCCGTGAGGCGCTCGCGCTGGACCCGCAGCACCGCCTGCTGCTGGAGACCAGCTGGGAGGCCTTCGAGCGGGCCGGCATCGACCCGAGCACGGTCCGCGGCAGCCGGACCGGGGTGTTCGCCGGTCTGATGTACCACGACTACGGCGGCCGGCTGCTGCGCGCGCCCGAGTCGCTGGAGGGGCACGTCCGGATCGGCAGCCAGGGCGGCGTGGCGTCCGGCCGGGTCGCGTACACCTTCGGGCTCCAGGGCCCGACCCTGTCCGTGGACACCGCGTGCTCGTCCTCGCTGGTGGCGCTGCACCTGGCGGTGCGTTCGCTGCGGGCCGGGGAGTGCACGATGGCGCTGGCCGGCGGCGTCACCGTCATGGCGACGCCGCAGATGCTGGTCGAGTTCTCCAAGCAGCGCGGCCTGTCGCCGGACGGGCGCTGCAAGTCCTTCGCCAAGGCCGCGGACGGCACCGGCTGGGCCGAGGGCGCCGGCATGATCCTGGTGGAGCGGCTGTCGGACGCGCGCCGCAACGGGCACCCGGTGCTGGCCGTGATCCGCGGCACCGCCGTCAACCAGGACGGCGCCAGCAACGGGCTGACCGCGCCCAACGGGCCCGCGCAGGAGCAGGTGATCCGGGACGCGCTGGCCGACGCCCTGCTCGGCCCGGCCGACATCGACGTGGTGGAGGCGCACGGCACCGGCACCGTCCTCGGCGACCCGATCGAGGCCGAGGCGCTGATCGCCGCCTACGGGCAGGACCGCCCGGCGGACCGGCCGCTGCGGCTGGGTTCGCTGAAGTCCAACATCGGCCACGCCCAGGCGGCGGCCGGGGTGGGCGGCGTCATCAAGATGGTCGAGGCGATCCGGCACGGCGTCATGCCGAAGTCGCTGCACATCGACGAGCCCTCGCCGCACATCGACTGGGCGGGCGGTGCGGTGTCGCTCCTCACCGAGCCGACCGCGTGGCCCGAGACCGGCGCGCCGCGCCGCGCCGCCGTCTCCTCCTTCGGGCTCGGCGGCACCAACGCGCACCTCGTGCTGGAGCAGGCGGACGAGGAGGAAACGGAGGCCGAGGCCGCGCAGGCGCAGGCCCTCCCCGCGCTGCCCTGGCTGCTCTCCGCCCGCACCGAGGCGGGCCTGCGCGAGCAGGCCGAGCGGCTGCTGGCCGAGGTCGAGCGGCGGCCCGAGCTGCGGCCGGAGGACGTCGCGCACACGCTGGCCGCCGGCCGGAGCCGGTTCGAGCTCGGCGGCGCCGTGGTCGGCCGCGACCGCGCCGAGCTGGTCGACGCGCTCACCGCCTTCCTCGCCCGCGACCGGCGGGCTGACCTCGTGACCACGGACGCCGGCCGCACCGCCTGGCTGTTCTCCGGGCAGGGCGCCCAGCGGCCCGGGATGGCGCGCGAACTCTACGCCGCCGCACCGGAATTTGCCCGGCTGCTGGACGAGGTCTGCGCCGAGCTGGACCGTCACCTGGACCGGCCGCTGCGCGAGCTGATGTTCGCCGAGGCCGACAGCGCCGAGGCCGCGCTGCTGAACGAGACGCAGTACACCCAGTGCGCGCTGTTCGCGGTCGAGGTCGCGCTCCACCGGCTGCTGGCGCAGTGGGCGCCCGCGCCCGACTTCCTGATCGGCCACTCGGTCGGCGAACTCGCCGCCGCCCACGTCGCCGGCGTGCTGACCCTCGAGGACGCCTGCACGCTGGTGGCCGCGCGCGGCCGGCTCATGCAGGCCCTGCCGGGCGGCGGCGCGATGGCGGCCGTCGAGGCGGCCGAGGCCGAGGTGCTCGCCGCGCTCGCGGGCCGCGAGCAGCAGGTGACGATCGCCGCGGTCAAC
The DNA here is from genome assembly GCF_009569385.1 of Streptomyces kaniharaensis. Classification (NCBI taxonomy): domain Bacteria; kingdom Bacillati; phylum Actinomycetota; class Actinomycetes; order Kitasatosporales; family Streptomycetaceae; genus Streptomyces; species Streptomyces kaniharaensis. The sequence continues at coordinate 4,994,522 of NZ_WBOF01000001.1, read as the reverse complement.
GGGCCGCGCTCGGTCGTCGTCTCCGGTGACGAGGACGCGGTCGCCGAGCTCGTCGCGCAGTGGCGCGAGCAGGGGCGCCGCACCAGCCGGCTGCGCGTCTCGCACGCCTTCCACTCGCCCCGCATGGACGCGATGCTGGAGGACTTCCGGGCGGTCGCCGCGGGGCTGGTGTTCAGCCCGCCGAGCATCCCGGTGGTCTCCAACCTGACCGGCCGCACGGCCGACGCCGCCGAGCTGTGCACGCCCGACTACTGGGTCCGGCACATCCGGGAGGCGGTGCGGTTCGCGGACGGGATCCGCCACCTGCGCGCCGAGGGCGTGACCACCTTCGTCGAACTCGGCCCGGACGCGGTGCTCACCGCCCTGACCGAGGAGATCCTCGCCGACGGCTCCGAGGACGCCACCGGGGACACCGTCTGCACCGCCGTCCTGCGCCGCAACGTCCCCGAGCCGGTGGCCGCCGTGACCGCGCTCGCCGTACTGGCCGGCCGCGGCGCCGTCGTCGACTGGGCCGCCCTGCTGCCCGGCACCCACCTGCCCGAGCTGCCCACCTACGCCTTCCAGCGGCAGAGCTACTGGGTGCACCCCGCCGAACGCCGCGCCGAGGACGTGCTGTCCGCCGGGCTGCGCCCGGTCGGCCACCCGCTGCTCGGCGCCGCCGTCCGGCTCGCCGACGACCGCGGCGGCATGCTGCTCACCGGCCGCCTGTCGGCCGCGGCGCAGCCCTGGCTCACCGACCACCGGGTGCACGGCCGGATCCTGGTACCGGGCACCGCCCTCGCCGAACTCGCCCTGCGGGTGGGTACGGAGGCGGGCTGCGACCGGCTCGACGAGCTGACGCTGGAGGGGCCGCTGGTCCTGGACGAGGACGGCGGCGCCGACCTCCAGGTGTCGGTGGGCGCCCCGGCCGCGGACGGGCGCTGCGCGTTCCGGCTGTACTCGCGCCCGCAGGACGCGGCGGCCGACGCCGAGTGGACCCGGCACGCCTCGGGGACCCTCGCCATCGACGAACCGGCCGACGAACCGGCCGACGACGCCTGGGAGTTCGCGCTCGCCTGGCCGCCGGCCGGGGCGCAGCCGCTGGATGGCGCGCAGGCCTACCGGGGCTTCGCCGAGGCGGGCATCGAGCACGGTCCGGCCTTCCGGGGCCTGCGGGCCGTCTGGCGGCACGGGCGGGACCTCTGCGCCGAGGTGGCCCTCGACGGCGTCGGGGCGGACGACTTCGGGCTGCACCCGGCGCTGTGGGACGCGGCGCTGCACGCGATCGGTCTGGGCGAGCTGCCCGAGGTGGCCGCCGGATCGCTGCCGTTCTCCTGGTCGGGCGTCACCCTCCACGGCGGCCCGACGGACCTGCTGCGCGTGCGGATCTCGCCGGCCGGCCCGGGCACGGTGTCGCTCGCGCTCGCGGACGGTGCCGGCCAGCCGGTCGCGTCGGTGGCCGCCCTCGCCGTGCGGCCGGTGCCGTCGGGGGCGCTGCGGAGCACGTCCGACGCCCTGTACCGGCTGGCCTGGTCCCCGCTGCCGGACACCGCCGGGGCGGCCGTCCCGGAGGGCTGGGCGGTGCTCGGCGACGCCGTCGCCGGTCCGGTCCCGGCCGCTCGCCACCTCGACTTCGCGGCGCTGGCCGCCGCCGTCGACGCCGGCGCGGCGGTGCCCGCCACGGTGCTGGTCGCGGTGGACGCGGCGCGCGACGCCGCGTCGGTGCCGCAGGCCGTGCGCACGGCCACCGGCGCCGTGCTGGAGCTGCTGCACGCCTGGTCGGCCGACGAGCGCTTCGCCGGCTCCCGGCTGGTCCTGCTCACCCGCGGCGCGGTCGCCACCGGCAGCGGCAGCGACAGTGACATCACCTCCGATCCCGTCCAGGCGGCCGTCTGGGGCCTGGTCCGCTCGGCGCAGACCGAGCAGCCGGGCCGGTACGTCCTGGTGGACCTCGACCCGTTCGACCAGGCCGACGCCTCCGAGACGCGGGTGCTGGCCGCCGCCCTGGCCAGTGGCGAGCACCAGCTCGCGCTGCGCAGGGGTGCGGCGAGCGCCGCCCGGCTGGAGCGGGGCACGGCCGGCCAGGACGCCACGGAGTGGGACCGGGACGGCACCGTCCTGGTCACCGGCGCCACCGGCGCGCTCGGCCGCCTGGTCGCGCGGCACCTGGCCGCCGTCCGCGGCGCCCGCCACCTGCTCCTGGTCAGCCGTCAGGGCGCGGCGGCCGCCGGTGCGGCGGAGCTGGCCGCCGAGCTGTCCGAGGCCGGTGCGCAGGTGTCCTTCGCCGCCTGCGACGTCGCCGACCGCGCGGCGCTGGCCGCCGTCCTCGACGCGATCCCGGCCGACCGGCCGCTGACCGCCGTCGTGCACGCCGCCGGCGTCACCGAGGACGCCACCCTGGGCGCCCAGTCCGGCGCGCACCTGGACCGGGTGCTGCGGCCCAAGGCGGACGCGGCCTGGCACCTGCACGAGCTCACCCGCGACCGCGAGCTGGCCGCCTTCGTCCTGTTCTCCTCCGTCGCCTCCACCATCGGCAGCGCCGGCCAGGCCAACTACGCGGCCGCCAACGCCTTCCTGGACGCCCTCGCCCGGCAGCGGCGGGCCGCCGGCCTGCCCGCGGTCTCGGTCGGCTGGGGGCTGTGGGAGCTCTCCGACGGCATGGCGGGAGCGCTGGACGAGGCGGCGCTGCGCCGCCTGGAGCGCTCCGGCCTGGCGCCGATCGGCGCCGAGGACGGGCTGGCCCTGTTCGACGCGGTGCTGGCCTCGGACGAGCCCGCCCCCGTCGCCGCCCGGCTGGACCGGTCCGCGCTGACCGCGCTGGCCGAGGCCCGCACCCTGCCCGCGCTGTTCGGCGCCCTGGTGCGCACCCCGGCGGCCCGGGAGCAGAAGCCCGCCGCCGCGCCGCTGAGCCGGATCGCCCGGCTGCCCGAGGCCGAGCAGCAGAGCGCGCTGCTGGAGCTGGTGCGCGCCAGGACGGCGGCCGTGCTCGGCCACCCGTCCGCCGACCGGGTCGACCCGGAGCGCAACTTCAGCGAGCTGGGCTTCGACTCCCTCATCGCCCTCGAACTGCGCAACGAGCTCACCGAGGCCACCGGCCTGCGGATGCACTCCACGGTGATCTTCGACTACCCCACCCCCACCGCACTCGCCCGGCACCTGCGCGGCGAACTCGCCGGCACCCGGCAGACCGCGGCCACCGCTTCCCCGGCCGTGGCGCAGGCGGCCGCGCGCGTGGACGCCGACGAGCCGCTCGCCGTCATCGGGATGGCCTGCCGCTTCCCCGGCGGGGTGCGCTCGCCCGAGGACCTGTGGCAGCTCGTCCTCGACGAGACCGACGCGATCGGCCCGCTGCCCGAGGACCGCGGCTGGGACCTGGACGGGCTCTACCACCCGGACCCGGACCACACCGGTACCAGCTACGTGCGCGACGGCGGATTCCTGTACGACGCCGCCGGGTTCGACGCCGACTTCTTCGGCATCACCCCGCGCGAGGCGCTCGCCATGGACCCCCAGCAGCGGCTGCTGCTGGAGACCGCCTGGGAGGTCCTGGAGCGGGCCGGCATCGACCCGGCGTCGCTGCGCGGCACGGACGCCGCCGTGTTCGCCGGGCTGATGTACCACGACTACGCGACCGGCCTGGCCACCGTCCCGGACGGCGTGGAGGGCCTGCTCGGCACCGGCGGCGCCGGCAGCGTCGCCTCCGGCCGGATCGCCTACACCCTCGGCCTGGAGGGGCCCGCCCTCACCGTCGACACCGCCTGCTCCTCGGCGCTGGTCGCGCTCCACCTGGCGGGCGAGTCGCTGCGCCGCGGCGAGTGCTCGCTGGCCCTGGCCGGCGGGGCGACGGTGATGTCGACGCCCGGCACGTTCGTCGAGTTCAGCCGCCAGCGCGGGCTCTCCCCGGACGGCCGCTGCAAGCCCTTCGCGGCCGGCGCGGACGGCACCGGCTGGGCCGAGGGCGCGGGCTGGATCCTGCTGGAGCGGCTGTCCGACGCCCGCCGCAACGGCCACCGGGTGCTCGCCCTGGTCCGCGGCAGCGCGATCAACCAGGACGGCGCCAGCAACGGCCTGGCCGCCCCCAACGGCCCCGCCCAGGAGCGGGTGATCCGGCGGGCCCTGGAGGCCTCCGGGCTGACGCCCGCCGAGGTCGACGCGGTGGAGGCGCACGGCACCGGCACCCCGCTCGGCGACCCGATCGAGGCGCACGCCCTGCTCTCCGTGTACGGGCGCGAGCGGCAGGACGAGAACCCGCTGTGGGTCGGCTCGGTGAAGTCCAACATCGGCCACACCCAGGCCGCCGCCGGCGTCGCCTCCGTCATCAAGACGGTCATGGCGATGCGGCACGGCGTCCTGCCGAAGTCGCTGCACATCGACGAGCCGTCGCGGCACATCGACTGGCAGTCGGGGGCCGTGTCGCCGCTGACGGAGCGCGTCGAGTGGCCGCGGACCGGACGGCCGCGCCGGGCCGGCGTGTCCTCGTTCGGCATCAGCGGCACCAACGCGCACGTCCTGCTGGAGCAGGTCACCGAGGACGAGCCGCAGTCCGCTCCGGCGAGCAGCCTGCCCGTCCCGCTGCTGCTCTCCGCCCGCAGCGAGTCGGCCCTGCGCGACCAGGCCTGCCGGCTGCGCGCCCGGCTGGCCGATCCGGCCGGGCCGGCCCCGCTCGACGCCGCGCTCTCGCTGGCCACCACCCGCGGCGCTCTGGAACACCGGGCGGCCGTCACCGGCGCCGGCCGCGCCGAACTGCTGGACGCCCTGGATGCGCTGGCCGCCGGCCGGCCTTCGCCCGAGGTGGTGCAGGGCATCGCCGGCGGCGAGCGCAAGGTGGTCTTCGTCTTCCCCGGCCAGGGCTCCCAGTGGGCCGGCATGGCCGCCGAACTGCTCGACACCGCACCGGTGTTCCGGGCCCGGATCGAGGAGTGCGAGCGCGCGCTGGCGCCGCACACCGACTGGTCGCTGACCGAGGTGCTGACCGGCGCGCCGGGTGCGGCCTCACTGGAGCGGGTCGACGTCGTCCAGCCGGTGCTGTGGGCCGTCATGGTCTCGCTGGCCGAGCTGTGGCGCTCCTACGGCGTCGCGCCGGCCGCCGTGATCGGCCACTCGCAGGGCGAGATCGCCGCCGCCGCGGTGGCCGGGGCGCTGTCCCTGGAGGATGCGGCCCTGGTGGTCGCGCTGCGCAGCCGGCTGATCCGCACCGCGCTCGCCGGCAAGGGCGGCATGGTGTCCGTCCAGGCGTCGCAGGCCGAGGTGGCGCAGCGGATCGCGCCGTGGGGCGAGCGGATCTCCGTCGCCGCCGTCAACGGCCCCCGCTCGGTGGTCGTCTCCGGCGACCCGGAGCCGCTGGAGCGGCTGGTGGAGCAGTGCGAGGCGGACGGCGTGCGGGCCCGCCGGATCGACGTCGACTACGCGTCGCACTCCGCGCAGGTCGAGTCGCTGCGCGCGGAGCTGCTGGAGCTCCTCGCCCCGATCCGTCCGCGCCGCTGCGAGGTGGCGTTCTACTCCACCGTCGAGGCCGAACTGCTCGCGGACACCAGCGTGTTGGACGCGGACTACTGGACGCGGAACCTGCGCCGGACCGTCCGCTTCGAGGAGACCAGCCAGCTGCTGCTGGCCGACGGCCACAGCGCGTTCGTCGAGTCCAGCCCGCACCCGGTGCTCGCCATCGGACTGCAGGAGACCGTGCTGGACGCGGGCGCGGACGCGGTGGTGTTCGGCTCGCTGCGGCGCGGCGAGGGCGGCCTGCCCCGCTTCCTCGCCTCCCTCGGCGAGGCGCACACCCGCGGCGTGCGCGTGGACTGGCGGACGGTCTTCGAGGGCAGCGGCGCCCGCCGCACCGACCTGCCGACCTACGCCTTCCAGCACCGGCGCTTCTGGCTGGAGAGCACCGGCGCGGGCACCGCCGACGTCACCGCGGCCGGCCTGACCGCCGCCGGGCACCCGCTGCTCGGCGCGGCCGTCGACCTCGCGGACGGCGCCGGACGGGTCTTCACCGGGCGCCTCTCGTTGCACACCCACCCCTGGCTGGCCGACCACGGCGTGGCCGGCACCGTCCTCGTCCCGGGCACCGGGCTGCTGGAGCTCGCCCTGCGGGCGGGCGCCGAGGCCGGCTGCGACCGGGTCGAGGAGCTCACCCTGCAGGCCCCGCTGGTGCTGCCGGAGAGCGGCGCCGTGCGGGTGCAGGTCACCCTCGGCGCCCCGGACGCCACGGGCCTGCGTCCGCTGGGCATCTACTCCCGCCCGGACTCCCGCGAGGACTCCCGCCCGGACGGTGACGGCGAGGAGCGGTGGCGGTGCCACGCAGCCGGCCTGCTCGCCGCAGACCCGGCCCCGGCCGGCGCGCAGCTGGGCGCCTGGCCGCCGGCGGGCGCCGAGTCCGTCGACGTCGCCGGCATGTACGACTCGCTCGCGGAGCGCGGCTACGACTACGGCCCGGTGTTCCGGGGCGTGCGCGAGCTGTGGCGGCGCGACGGCGAGTACTTCGCCGAGGTGGCGCTGAACGCCGCCGAGGCGGAGCAGGCGGGCGCGTACGCGGTCCACCCGGCGCTGCTGGACGCGGCGATGCACGCCGCGCTGGTCGGCATGTTCGACGGCGAGCGGCCGGTGCTGCCGTTCAGCTGGAACCGCGTCGCGGTGCACCGTGCGGGCGTGCCGGCCGTGCGGGTGCGCATCCGGCGCGACGGCGAGCACGCGGTGAGCGCCGACCTGGTGGGCCTGGACGGCCTGCCGGTGGTCAGCGTCGGCTCGGTGTCCGGGCGGCCGGTCGAGCCGGAGCAGCTGTCCGACGCGTCGGCCCGCCTGGACCGGCTGCGCTACCGGGTCCGCTGGACGCCGGTGCGCCCCGCCGAGGCGGCGCCGGTGCGCGGCACCTGGCTGGTGCCGGTGCCCGCCGAACTGGTCCAGGACGGCTGGGTGCTGGGCGTGGTCCGGGCCCTGGAGGAGCACGGCGCCCGCGCCGTCACCGTCCCGGTGGACGGCGCCACGGCCGACCGCGCCACGATGGCCCGACTGCTCGACGAGCACCCGGACCTCTCCGGCGTCCTCGCCCTGCTCGCGGTCGACGAGGAGCCGCATCCGCGGCACCCGGCGGTGCCGCGCGGCCTGGCCGGCGTGCTGGCGCTGCTCCAGGCGCTGCGCGACGGCGGCAGTGCGCTGCCGCTGTGGCTGGCGACCCGTCAGGCCGTCGCGGTGGCACCCGGCGAGCACCTGGCCAGCCCCGTGCAGGCGATGGTCTGGGGCCTGGCCCGGGTGGCCGGGCTGGAGGAACCGCGGCGCCTGATCGGCCTGATCGACCTGCCCGAACACCTCGACGCCCGGGTGGCCGCGCACCTCGCCGCCGTCCTCGGCGCGGCGGGCGACCGGCAGACCGGCGACGTCGAGTACGCGGTGCGCCCGTCGGGCCCGTACGTCCGCCGCCTGGAGCGGGCCGCGGCCACCGCGGCGCCGGACACCGAGCCGTGGCGGCCCGCCGGGACGGTGCTGGTCACCGGCGGCACCGGGGCGCTCGGCGGCCACGCCGCCCGCTGGCTGGCCCGCTCGGGTGCCGAGCACCTGGTGCTGACCAGCCGGGCCGGGGCCGACGCCCCCGGTTCCGCCGAACTCGCAGACGAGCTAAGGGAGTCGGGCGCCGAGGTGACGGTCGCCGCCTGCGACGTCGCCGACCGCGCGGCGCTCGAAGACCTGCTGCGGACGCTCGCCGAGGACGGCCGTACCGTCCGCGCGGTGGTCCACACGGCGGGCGCGGGCGACACCTTCCCGCTCGCCGACGCCACCCTGGCCGAGGTCGCGACCGTCCTGGCCGGCAAGGCTGCCGGCGCCGCGCACCTGGACGAGCTGCTCGGCGACGACCTGGACGCCTTCGTCCTGTACTCCTCGGGTGCCGGCATCTGGGGCAGCGCCGGTCAGGGCGCCTATGGGGCCGCCAACGCCTACCTCGACGCCCTCGCCGAGCACCGGCGCGGCACCGGCCTGGCCGCCACCGCGGTGGCCTGGGGCCAGTGGGGCGGCGGCGGTATGGCCGACGAGGAGATCGGCTCGCGGCTCGACCGGTTCGGCGTGCTGGCGATGACCCCGGAGACCGGGATCGCCGCACTCGGCGCCGCGCTCGACCGGCAGGACGTCGCGGTGGTCGTCGCCGACATGGACTGGAAGCGGTTCTACCCCGTCTACACGGCCACCCGGCCCGGTCCGCTGCTGCGCGAACTCCCCGACGTCCGCCGCCTCGTGGCCGCCGAGAAGGAGCCCGACGCGGCCGCCGACGGCTCCGCCGATCCGCTCGCCGAGCGGCTGGCGGCGCTCTCCGCACCGGAGGGCGAGCGCCTGGTACGCGACCTGCTCCGCGCCCACGTCGCGGCCGTGGTCGGCCTGGCCGGGCCTGACGAGGTCGAGCCCGACCGCGCCTTCCGCAGCATGGGCTTCGACTCGCTGTTCGCGGTCGAGCTGCGCAACCGGCTCTCCGCGGCCACCGGGCTGCGGCTGCCCGCCACGCTCGTCTTCGACCACCCGACGGTCGCGGAGCTGTCCGCGCACCTGTACCGGCTGGCGGGCGAGGGCACGCCGCCGGCCGGCGCCCCCGCTCCGGCCGGCAACCCGGCCGAGGACCTCGACCGGCTGGAGGCGAGCCTGCTCGCCGTCGGCCCGGACGAGCCGGGGCACCCGGAGCTGGTCGAGCGGCTGCGCGCGCTCCTGGCCAAGGTGGCGCCCGCCGAACAGCCCGCGCAGGCCGCCCACCTGGCCGACGCCGACGTCGACGAGGTGCTCGCCTTCATCGACCAGGAGCTGGGGGTCTGACGCCGTGACCGCCACGCCCACACCTCCCGCACACACGAAGGACTCGACCATGTCGAACGACGCCCGGCCGACGGACGCCAAGCTCGCGGAGTACCTCAAGCGCGTCACGATGGAGCTGGCCGCCACCCGGCAGCGCCTGCAGGACCTGGAGCAGGCCCGCCAGGAGCCCGTCGCCGTGGTCGCCATGGGCTGCCGCTACCCCGGCGGCGTGACCTCCCCCGAGGAGCTCTGGCAGCTGCTGCTGGACGGCCGCGACGCGGTCTCCGACCTGCCCGGCGACCGCGGCTGGAACCCCGGCGAGCTGTACGCCCAGGACGCCGACGCGCTCGGCCACAGCTACACCCTGGAGGGCGGATTCCTCGACGGCGCCACCGAGTTCGACCCGCTGCTGTTCGGCATCAGCCCGCGCGAGGCGACCGGCATGGACCCGCAGCACCGGCTGCTGCTGGAGGTGACCTGGGAGGCGTTCGAGCGGGCCGGCATCGACCCGCGCGGCCTGAAGGGCTCGCGCACCGGCGTGTACGTCGGCGCGATGTACAACGACTACTGGCGGCTGCTCCAGGCCGAGCCGGAGAGCTACGAGGGCCACCTGGTCAGCGGCAACGGCACCAGCGTCGCCTCCGGCCGGCTCTCCTACGCCTTCGGCCTCGAGGGCCCGGCCGTCTCGGTCGACACCGCCTGCTCCTCCTCGCTGGTCGCCGTCCACCTGGCCGTCAAGGCGCTGCGCGCCCGGGAGTGCTCGCTGGCCCTGGCCGGCGGCGCCACCGTGATGGCGACGCCCGAGATGCTGGTGGAGTTCAGCCGGATGCGGGCGCTCTCCCGGGACGGGCGCTGCAAGGCGTTCTCGGCCGAGGCGGACGGCTTCGGCATGGCCGAGGGCGTGGGCCTGCTGGTGCTGGAGCGGCTCTCCGACGCGCGCCGCAACGGCCACCCGGTGCTCGCGGTGCTGCGCGGCACGGCGATCGGCCAGGACGGCGCCAGCAACGGCATCACCGCGCCCAGCGGCCCGGCCCAGGAGGGCGTGATCCGCGAGGCGCTCGCCGACGCGGGCCTGTCCGCGGCCGAGGTCGACGCGATCGAGGCGCACGGCACCGGAACCCCGCTCGGCGACCCGATCGAGGCCGGCGCGCTGCTCGCCACCTATGGCCGCAACCGGCCCGCGGACCGGCCGCTGCTGCTCGGCTCGGTCAAGTCCAACCTCGGCCACACGCAGGCCGCGGCGGGCGTCGCCGGCGTCATGAAGGCGGTGCTGGCGCTCCGCCACGGGGCACTGCCCCGGACCCTGCACGCCGAGCGGCGCAGCGAGCACGTCGACTGGGACGCGGGGGTGCTGCGGCTGCTCGACGAGACCACACCCTGGCCCGAGACCGGACGGCCGCGCCGCGCCGCGGTCTCCTCGTTCGGCATGAGCGGGACCAACGCGCACGTGATCGTCGAGCAGGCCCCCGAGCCGGAGGCCGAGCCCGCCACGGAGGCCCCGGGGCCGGTACGGTCGGCCACGCTGCCCTGGCCGATCGGCGCCCACAGCGCCGCCGCGCTGCGCGGCCAGGCCGAGCGTCTGCGCAGGCACCTGGCCGAGCACCCGGACGCCACGCCGGCGGACCTCGGCTACTCCCTCGCCACCACCCGCGCGCGGCTGGAACACCGGGCCGTCCTGCTGGTCGACGACGCCCGGGGCGCGGCCGAGGACCTGCGGGTGCTCGCCGCCGGCGGCGAGTCGCCGACCCTGCTGCGGGGCAGCGCCCGGACCGAGCCGGACCTCGCCCTGGTCCTGCCCGGCGACCTGGAGGCGGTCCGTTCCTGGAGCCTTCTTGCCGCCCAACTGCCGCTGGACGCACCGGTCTTCGCCGAGCGGATCAGCGCCTGTGAGCAGGCCCTGGCAGGCCTGGTCGACTGGTCGCTGTGGGCGGTGCTGGCGGACGAGCCGGAGGCCCCCTCCCCCGCGCTGCCCGAGGTCGCCGCGCCGGTGCTGTTCTCGGTGCTGGTCGCGCTGGCCGCGCAGTGGCGCGCCTGGGGCGTCCGGCCCACCGCGGTCCTCGGCACCGGCGGCCCGGGCGAGGCGGCCGCGGCCGTCGCGGACGGTAGGCTGCCGCTGGCCGACGGCCTGCGCGCGGTGCTCGCGGGCCGGTCCGGCTCCGGCGAACTCCCCGGCGGGAAGAGCCTGTTCCTCGTCCCGCTGGCCTCCCCCGGCACCGTGCGGGCGCTGACCGCCGCCGGCGCGAGCGTCCTGGCGCCCGACGCGGGACCGGACGCGACCGCCCGGCTCTCCGGCGAGCTGCACGTGCGGGGCGTCGACCTGGACTGGGAGGCGTTCTACGCCGGCCGGGGCGCGCGCCGCACCGACCTGCCGAGCTACGCCTTCGCCCGCGAGCGCTACTGGCCCGACCTCGCGGCCGAGCGCTTCCACAGCGCCGGCCGCACCCGGCCCGCCCAGCCGCCGGCCGGCCTGCGGACCGGCTGGCAGCCCGACGATCGGCTTCCCGAGTCCGCGGCGGCCGGGGAGACCTGGCTGGTCGTCGTCCCGGCCGCGGGCGCCGACGGCGCCGAGGCGTGCGAGGCCCTGGACCGGCTGCCCGCCGGCGCCCGGACCCTGCGGGTCGACCTGCCCGGGCCGGACACCGGCCGCCGGGAGCTCGCCGGGCTGCTGCGCGGCGCGACCGGCGACGCGACCGCCCTCGCGGGCGTGCTCTCGCTGCTCGCCCTGGACCGCACCCCCGTGCCGGGCAGCCCCTCGCTCCCGGCCGGCGCGGCGGCCACCGCCGCCCTGGTCGGCGCGCTGCACGACACCGCCCTGCGCGCACCGCTGTGGTGCGTGGGCGAGGACGCCCCGGCCGCCGTCCGGGTGCCGCTCACCGCCTGAGCGGCGCCCCCCTCAGACCATCCCGATCCATCCCGATCCATCGCAATCCATCACCGAAAGAAGGAAGTTCCATGACTCCGGAAGAGCAGAAGGCCGCCGAGGCGCTCCTCAAGCGCTACCTGACCGAGCACCTCAACGGCCGCAACGACGACGTCCTGGACGAGTTCATCCACCCCGACTTCGTCCACCACACCGACGAGTCGGCGCTGGGCTTCGAGAACACCGAGCCCGACCTGGCGGGCATCAAGGCCGGCATGGTCGAGATGCGCGAGAAGCTCGACCCCACCTACGAGTTCGAGATCGTGAAGTGGGAGGACGACTGGGTGCACCTCAACTGGACCTTCCACGGCGTGCACCGCGGCGCCGTCATGGGTCTGGAGCCCACCAACAAGCCGTTCACCATCCACTACACCGGCCGCACCCGGTTCAAGGACGGCCGGATCATCGACGCCCAGAACGAGTGGGACCCCGCCGCCACCCTCGAGGTCGTCAAGGCCCAGATCTACAGCTGACGGCCGGAAATCCAGGAACAGAAGCCCGTGGAGGGGAATCTCATGCACGCGCACCACGGACGACCGCACCCGGTCGCCCTGCTCCCACTGTCCGGGGAAGACCCACAGGCCTTCGCTGCCCGGGCCGCCGCCTGCGCGGACGCGCTGGAGCAGGGCCGCGGTGAGCCCGCTGGCCCTCTCCACGGAGCCGCCGTTCCCGGCACCCGCCACCGTTACCGCCGGGCGGTGCGGGCGCACTCGCCGGAGCAGGCCCGCCAGTGGCTGGCCGAGCTCCGGCAGAACCCGCCCGCGCCGTCCCCGGGCACCGGGCCGGTCGCCCTGGTCTTCTCCGGCCAGGGCAACCAGTGGCCCGCCATGGTGGCCGAACTGCTCGCGGCCGACCCCGTCGCGGCCGAGGTGCTGGCCGACTGCGACCGCGTCCTGCGGGACGCGGCCGGCTGGTCCCTGCTGGACGGGTTCGGCGCGGGCGCGGATCCGTCGGCCGCCGAGCGGCTGACCGATCCGGCGGTGCTCCAGCCCGTGCTGGTCGCCCTCCAGGTGACCGTCGCCCGGGTGCTGGCGCACTGGGGCGTCACCTGGTCCGCCTGTGTCGGCCACAGCCTCGGGGAGCTGTCCGCCGCCGTGGTCTCCGGCGTGCTCGACCTGGACACCGGTCTGCGGCTGGCCGCCGCCCGCGGGACGCTGATGCGCGACGCGGTCGGCACCGGCCTGACCGCCCTGCTCGGCCGACCGGCCGACCGGGTCGCCGAGTTGCTGGACCGGCTCGGCCCCGGCACGGACGTCGCCGCGTGGAACGGGCCGAGCTCCACCCTGATCGCCGGCCGTGACGAGGAGGTGCGCGCGATCGTCGACGAGCTGGCGGCCGAGGGCGTCTTCGCCCGGGTGCTGCCCGGCACCGTCGCCTTCCACAGCCGGTACCTGGAGCCGCTGCGCGCACAACTCGCCGACCGGTTCCAGGATTTGGTGCCGGCCGCGGCGAGCGGCGCGCTGGTCTCCACCGTCACCGGCGACTTCATCGACCCGGCCGAGCTGGACGCCCGCTACTGGGGCGCTAACCTGCGCGAGCCGGTGCGCTTCGCACAGGCCGTGCACGCCCTCGCCGCGGCCGGCTACCGCACCTTCGTCGAGGTCGGTGCCCACCCCACCCTGCAGCCCTCGATCCGCGAGATCCTGGGCGACGGCTGCGACGTCATCCCGACCCTGCAGCGCGACCACGGCGGCCGCGACACCCTGCTCGACGCGGCGGTACGGCTCTTCGAGGCCGGCGCCGACCTCGACTGGGACGCCCTGGCCGGCACCCCGGTCGACGCGCCCGCGCCCGCCGCGGCCGAGGGCACCGGGCTCTGGCGGGCCGTCAGCACCACCGGCTCCGCCGGGCACCGGCCCGGCACGGCCCGCACCGAGATCATCGCCACCGCCCTGGCCGCCGCCGCGCACGCCACCCGCGCGGCCGGTCCGCGCACGGTCACCGACGTCCGGCTGACCGGGGCGGACGCCCCGGACGAGGACCTCGTCGCCGTCACCGTCGCGCCCGGCACCGTCGAGGTGCACGCGCGCACCGCGGCCGGTGGCTGGACCCGGCGGGCGGTGGCCACCACCCGTCCCGCGGGCCCGGCTCCCGAGGCTCCCGACCTGGCGGCCGACCAGGCCGCCGGCCGCCCCGACAACGCCGTTGGGGAGCGGGAGCTGGTCGACCTCCGGCTCGCGGACGCCACCGGCGGGCAGCTGCTGCGGCTGCTGCCGCACGGCCTGTCCGCGCTGGAGGTGCTGCTCCACCCCGAGGTCACCCCCGGCCTGCCGACCGCCCTCGTCGGCTGGGAGCAGGCTCCGGGCAAGGACGGGCAGGCCCGCTGGATCCGCCTGTGGCCGGCCACCGACGTCGCGGCCACCGGCCCGCAGTACACCGCCGCCGTCCTCGACGCCGCTGGCGCCGTCTTGGCCCGCGCCGACCGCGTCGTCCTGCCCGCCGGCACCGCCACGACCGACCCGACCGCCGCCGAGACCTCGCCGCGCGAGGCCCTGCTCGCCGTCGACGGCGAGCAGCGGGTGCAGCAGCTCGCCGACTACCTGGCCCGGGAGGCCGAGCGGGTGCTGCGGCTGCCGGCCGGCGGCGTCGACCACGACCGTCCGCTCAACTCCCTCGGCCTCGACTCGATCATGGGCCTGGAGCTGTCCCGGCGGATCGAGGCCGACCTCGACCTCGCGGTGCCGATCGTGCGCCTACTGCGCGACGCGTCGGTCGCCGCGCTCGCCCCCGAGCTCGCCCTGGAGCTCGCCCCGCCGGCCGCCGACGGCGCGCCACTCACCCTCGACGACCCCGACCGGCTGGAACAGCTCCTCGCCGACGTCGACTCGCTCTCACCGGAGGAGGTGGACTCGCTCCTCGCCCAGCTCGGCGCCGAGGCAGCGGGAGAACGATGACCACACACGCCGTCCCCACCGCCCCCACCGAGGCCGACCGGCGCGAGCAGCTGCGCGCGCTGCTGAAGGCCCGGGCCGCGCGCGGCCCGCAGTCGCACCCGGTCGCCGAGGGCCAGCAGGCCCTGTGGACCTTCCAGCAGATGTACCCGCACTCCCCCGCGTACAACGTCGGTGTGGCCGCCCGCGTCCTGGGCGACCTGGACGTCCCGGCGCTGCGCACCGCGCTCCAGCGCCTGCTCGACACCCACCCGGCCATGCGCACCGCCCTGGTGGCCGAGGACGGGCAGCTGCGCCAGCGCGTCCGCACCACCGTGCCGCTGGACTTCACCGAGGTCGACCTCACCGGCCGCACCCCGGCCGAGATCGACGCGGCGGTCGCCGCCTTCAACGACCGCCCGTTCGACTTCGCGCAGGACGCCATGCTGCGCGCCGCCGTCGCCCGGCTCGACGGCGGCACCCACCTGCTGATGCTCTGCGCCCACCACGTGGCCAGCGACCTGTGGACCTTCGACGTCCTCATGCGGGACCTCGAACAGCACTACCGCGCCGTCCGGGCCGGCCGCCCCGCCGGGGCGGCGCGCCCCGAGACGGAGTACCTGGACTTCGTCCGCTGGCAGCGCGAGTGGCTCGCCTCCCCCGCCGGCCGGGCCGCCGAGCGGTACTGGCTGGACCGCCTCGACGGCGACCTCCAGCCGCTCGACCTGCCCCTCGACCGGCCCCGGCCGGCCACCCCGGCCCACCGGGCCGGCGCGCACACCTTCCGCCTGGGCGAGAAGCTCACCGCCGCGCTCAAGGACCTCGCCCGGGAGTGCGGCGCGACCCCGTACTCCGCCTCCCTCGCGGTGTTCCAGCTGCTGATGCACCGCTACACCGGCCAGCGCGACGTCCTGGTCGGGTCGGTCGCCTCCGGGCGCAGCCGGGCCGCGTTCCAGCAGGTCGCCGGGTACTTCGCCAACCCGCTGGTGATCCGCGCCGAAGTGCGCGGCGAGCAGAGCTTCCGCGAGCTGGTCGGGCAGACCCGCACCACCGTGCTGGACGGGCTGCAGTACGGGGACTACCCGTTCCCGCTGCTCGCCCGCCGCCTCGCCGAGCGGCGCCCTGGCTCGCCGAGCGGGCTCTACAACGTCACCTTCTACTACGAGTCGGCGTCCTGGGACGCCCAGGACGGGCTGTCGCTGTTCGGCACCGGGCACGCCGACGCCCAGATGCGCTTCGCCGACCTGACGCTGCGCCCGTACCCGCTGGCCGTCCAGGGCAACGAGCACGACCTGACGCTGTTCGTCGAGGAGGTGGACGGCAGCCTGTGCGGCTCGCTGCGGTACGCCACCGACCTGTTCGACGCCGCGACGGCCGCCCGGATCGCCGAGCACTTCGTCAGCTGCGCCGAGGCCTGCGTGGCCCGGCCCGACGCCGCCATGGGCACGCTGCCGCTGCTCACCGCGGACGAGGAGCGGCAGCTGGCCTCCTGGAGCCGCCCGGACGACGGGGTGGCGACGGCCGACTCGCTCGTCCACGAGCTGATCCTGGCCCAGGCCGAGCGCACCCCGGACGCGGTGGCCGTGGACGCCGGGCAGGACCGGCTGACCTACCGGGAGCTCGTCGAGCGGGCGCACCGGCTGGCCGCCGTGCTGCGCGGCCACGGCATCGGGCCGGAGGACAAGGTCGGCCTCAGCGTGGACGGCTCCGTCCGGCTGGTGACCGGCATGCTCGGGGTGCTGCTGGCGGGCGGCGCGTACATCCCGATGGACCCCAACTACCCGGTCAAGCGCCTCGAGTACATGATGGAGGACTCGGCGGTCCGGCTGCTGCTGACCGAGCGCCACCTCCTCGGCAGGCTCCCGCACGAGGGCGTCCCGGTGCTCTGCCTGGACGAGGACCACCCGCTGCCCGACCCGCTGCCGGAGCCGGCCGCCCCGCGTGCCGACAACCTGGCCTACGTCATCTACACCTCCGGCTCCACCGGCCGCCCCAAGGGCGTGATGGTCGAGCACGGCGGCCTGGTCGACCTCGACCTCGCGCACCGCGAGGCGCTGCCGCCGCAGGCGGGCCGCCGGGTGCTGCAGAACGCCTCGATCAGCTTCGACGTCTCCACCTGGGAGTGGATGTCCGCGCTGTGCACCGGCGCCACGCTCTGCCTGGCCCCGCGCGAGGAACTGCGGCCCGGTCAGCCGCTGGTGGACACCGTCCGGCGGCTCGGCGTCACCGCGCTCAGCGCCACCCCTTCCGTGCTGGCGACCATGGATCCGGCCGAGGTGCCGTCCATCACCGAGCTGACCTCGGTGGGCGAGGCGATCTCCGCTGACCTGGTGCGCTCCTGGTCGCCCGGGCGGCGGATCGTCAACGCCTACGGCCCGACCGAGATCACCGTCTTCTGCACCACCGAGACGCTGGTCGCCGACGGCCGCACCCCGCCGGTGGGCCGGGCAGTGGCCGGCACCGAGCTGTACGTCCTCGACGAGCAGCTCCAGCAGGTGCCGATCGGCGCGGTCGGCGAGCTGTACGTCGGCGGCACCGGCGTCACCCGCGGCTACCAGAACCGGCCCGACCTCACCGCCGACCGGTTCGTCCCGCACCCGTTCTCCGCCGAGCCCGGCAGCCGCCTGTACCGCACCGGCGACCGCGTCCGCTTCGACACCGAGGGCCGGCTGCACTACCTCGGGCGCTCCGACCACCAGGTGAAGATCCGCGGCGTCCGGGTGGAGCCCGGCGAGGTGCTGGAGGCGCTGGCCGGGCACCCGGCGGTGCGCGAGGCCGTGGTGCTCGCCCGGCCCGTGCGCGGCGAGCTGCAGCTGGTCGGGTACGTCGTCCCCGAGGCCGGCGTGGTGGCGCCGGACGCGGCAGAGCTGCGCACCTACCTGGCGCAGCGGCTGATGCCCACGATGATCCCCACCTTCCTGGTGGTGCTGGAGAAGTTCCCGCTCAACCCGAACGGCAAGGTGGACCGCGCGCTGCTGCCGGATCCGGAGCAGATCGACCTGCCTGCCTCCTCCGCACCGCCGGCCGGCCCCACCGAGCAGGCCATCGCGGACATCTGGTCGGCCGTGCTCGGCCTGCCCTCGGTCGGCCGCGACGACGACTTCTTCGACCTCGGCGGCCACTCCCTGCTGGCCACCAAGGTGGTCGGCCGGGTGCGCGAGGCACTCGCCGTGGACCTCCCGCTGCGCGAGCTGTTCGAGGGCCGCACCGTCCGCGCGCTCGCCGAGCGGGTGGACGCCCTCACCGGGTCGGGCGGCGCCGTCGACGCGCCCATCACCAGGCTGGCGCGGGCCGGCAGCGGGCTGCCGCTGTCCTTCGCCCAGCAGCGGCTCTGGTTCATGGAGCAGTTGCGGCCCGGCGACCAGGCGTACCGCATCGCCGGCGAGCTGCGGCTGACCGGGCCGGTGGACGCCGCGCTGCTCGACCGGGCGCTCGCCGAGGTGATCCAGCGGCACGAGGTGCTGCGCACCGTCTACCGCGCGGTCGACGGCGAGCCCCGGCAGATCGTCGCCCGCACGCCGGCCGAGCCGCTGCCGCTGATCGACCTGACCAACTCCGTGGCGATGACGGTCGAGGAGGCGCGCGTCGCCCACACCGAGGCCTTCGACACCACGCCCTTCGACCTGACCCGCTCCCCGCTGCGGGCCCGGCTGCTGCGGCTGGCCGAGGACCGGCACGTGCTGCTCCTGGCGCTGCACCACATCGCCTCCGACGGCTGGTCCATGCGCGTCCTGCTGCGCGAACTCACCGAGGTCTACCGGGCGTTCGCGAAGGGCGAGGACTCGCCGCTCACCGGCCCCGAGGTCCAGTACGCGGACTTCGCCTCCTGGCAGCGCGAGCGCCAGGAGACCGGGCAGGGCGCGGCCGCGCTCGCCTACTGGGAGCAGCGGCTGGCCGGCAGCCCGCCGGCCCTGGACCTGCCCGCCGACCGGCCGCGCACCCGCCCCGGCGGCTCGGCCGCGGGCAGCACCGCCACCCGGCTCGACCCGGACCTCGTCCGCTCGCTGGAGCGGGTCGCGTCCGGCGCGCAGGCCTCGCTGTCGATGGTGCTGCTCAGCGCCTTCAACGTGGTGCTCTCCCGCTGGTCGGGGCAGCAGGACGTGCTGGTCGGCATGCCGGTCGCCGGCCGGCTGCGGACCGACCTGGAGAACACCGTCGGCCTGTTCGTCAACACCGTGGTCGTGCGCACCGACAACGCCCCCGGGCAGTCCTTCCGCGACCTGCTCGGTGCCGTGCGGCAGTCCACCCTGGACGCCGACGCGCACCAGGAGACGCCCTTCGAGCGGATCGTCGAGCGGATCGCCCCCGTGCGCGACCTGACCCGCACCCCGCTCTTCCAGGTCGTCTTCAACATGCAGAACCTGGACGCGTTCACCGCCGAGATCCCGGGCGTGGACGTGCAGCTGGTGGAGGCCGAGGACGTCAACGCCCGCTTCGAGCTGACCCTGTACGCCGTCCCGCGGGACGGGCGGGTGGACCTGCGGCTGGTGTACGACGCCGGGCTGTACCTGCCGGACACCGTGCGGGCGATGCTGGCGCAGCTCGTCCACGTCCTGGAGCAGGTGGCCGCCGACCCCACCGCCGTGGTCGGCGAGCTGTCGCTGGCCGGCGGCGAGCCGGCCCAGGACCCGGCGCTCCCCCTGCCGCCCGCCCCCTGGCGCTCCGCCGTGCACGAGCGCTTCCTCGCGGCGGCGCAGCACACCCCGCACGCCCCCGCCCTCTCCCTGCCCGGCGGCGCCAGCCTGAGCTACGCCGAACTGGCCTCCTGGACAGGCAGGTTGGCGGAGCGGCTGCGCGGCCACGGCATCGGCGCCGGCGACCGCGTGGTCATCGACGCCGAGCGCACGCCCGGCCTGGTGGCCGCCGTCATCGCGGTGCTGCGCACCGGCGCGGCGTTCTGCGTGCTCGACCGGGCCCACCCGCTGGAGCGCCGCGAGCACTGCGCCCGGCTGCTGCGCCCGACCGCCTGGCTGGACGCCACCACGGCGCCCGCCGCGGACGGGCCGCAGCTGCCCGGCGTGCGCTGCACCCTGCGCGCGGAGGACGAGCGGCACACCGAGGGCACCGGCGGCCGGGACCTGCCCGCCGCCCCGGACCAGCTCGCCTACGCCGCCTTCACCTCCGGCTCCACCGGCACCCCGAAGGCCGTCCTCGGCCCGCACGCGCCGCTCGCCCACTTCGTCGACTGGTACACCGAGACCTTCGACGTCGGCGCGGACGACCGGTTCGCGCTCACCGCCGGGCTCTCCCACGACCCGCTGCTGCGCGACATCTTCGTGCCGCTCAGCCTCGGCGCCGTGCTGCACGTGCCCGAGCCCGCGCGGCTCGCCGCGCCGGAGAGCCTCGCCGCCGAGCTGACCGGCGCTGGCGTGACGGTCTGGCACCTGACCCCGCCCACCGCCCGGTTCCTGTCCGGGCTGCCGGCCGGGGCGCTGCCGACACTGCGCCACGCGTTCTTCGGCGGCGACGTCCTCACCGGGCACGAGAGCGGCATCCTGCGCGCCCTCGCCCCGGGCGCCACGCTGGTCAACTTCTACGGCGCGACCGAGACCCCGCAGGCGCCGGCCTTCCACGTGCTCACGGACGAGGACACCCAGGGCCCGATCCCGCTGGGCACCGGCATCGACCGCACCCAGCTGCTGGTCCTGCGCGACGGACGGCCCGCCGGCGTCGGCGAGCTCGGCGAGATCGCGGTCCGCGGCCCGTACCTGGCCGAGGGCTACGCCGACGACCCGCAGGCCACCGCCGAGCGGTTCCTGCCCTCGGGCGCGGCCGGCGAGCGCGCCTACCGCACCGGCGACCTGGGCCGGCTGCGCGCCGACGGCACGGTGGCCTTCGCGGGCCGCGCCGACCGGCAGGTCAAGGTGCGCGGCTACCGGGTCGAGCCGCAGGAGATCGAGGCCGCGCTGCGGGCCGAGCCGGAGGTCCGCGAGGCGCTGGTCGACGCGGTGACCGACGGCTCCGGCGAGACCGTGCTCACCGGCTACGTCGTCACGAGCACGCCGGTCGGCCCGATCGAGCTGCGCGCCCGGCTGGCCGGGCGGCTGCCCGCCCACCTCGTCCCGGCGTCGGTGGTGGCGGTGGACGCCTTCCCGCTGACCGCCAACCGCAAGGTCGACCTGGCCGCGCTGCGCCGCCTCGGCCAGGCCGCCCGGCCCGCCGCCGCGGGGCCCACCCCGGCCGACGGCCCGGAGGCCCGGATCGCCGAGCTGTGGCGCCGCCTGCTCGGGGTCGAGCACGTGGGCCGGGAGGAGAACTTCTTCGACCTGGGCGGCCACTCGCTGATGATGGTCCGCCTGCACACCCTGCTGCGGGACGAACTGGGCCACGACGTCCCGGTGGTGGACCTCTTCCGCTACCCGACCGTCGCCGCGCTGGCCGCCCACCTGCGCGGGCCCGCGGCCGACGACAACCGGCCCGCCGCGGCCCCGGCGGCCGCGAACACGAACCATCTGCGCGCCGCACGCCGGCGCCGCCTGAACAAGGAGCGCAACGGTGGCTGAGGACCTGCAGGACCACGAGGGCGAGCCGCTGGAACGGATCGCGATCGTCGGGATGGCGTGCCGGGTGCCGGGGGCCGCCGACGTCGGCGCCTTCTGGCGCAACCTGCTCGGCGGCGTCGAGTCGCTGCACCAGGCGGACGGCGGGCCGGACGCCCCGGAGGGTTACGTCCCGGCGACCGGAAAGCTGGACGGCGTCGAGGAGTTCGACGCCGAGTTCTTCGGCATCCCGCCACGCGAGGCCGAACTGATGGACCCCCAGCACCGGCTCTTCCTGGAGCAGTGCCAGGCGGCCCTGGACGACGCCAACTACGGCTCCGGGCGCCCCGGCGAGCGGGCCGGCGTCTTCGGCGGGTGCGGCTTCAACGCCTACATGCTGCTCAACCTGGCGCCGCACTACAGCCGGGGACAGCTGCTCTCCGAGTACCCGGCGGCGCTGCTGCACGGGAACGACAAGGACTACCTGACCACCCGGGTCGCCTACCGGCTGGGGCTCACCGGCCCCGCCGTCACGGTGCAGACCGCCTGCTCCTCCTCGCTGGTTGCCGTCGCCCAGGCCTGCCAGTCGCTGCTCGACTACCAGAGCGACTTCGCGCTGGCGGGCGGCGTCTCGGTGAAGCTCCCGCAGGACTGGGGCTACGTGTACGAGGCGGGCGGCATCCAGTCCGCCGACGGCCACTGCCGGCCGTTCGACGCCGACGCCAGCGGGACGGTCTTCGGCAGCGGCGTCGGCGTGGTCGCCCTCAAGCGGCTCTCCGACGCCCTGGAGCACGGCGACCGCATCCACGCCGTCATCCTCGGCACCGGCGTCAACAACGACGGTGCCGCGCGCGCCGGTTACACCGCGCCCAGCGTGGACGGGCAGGCCGAGGCGATCGCCGCGGCCTACCGCGAGGCCGAGGTCAGCCCGCTGACCGTCGGCTACGTCGAGGCGCACGGCACCGGGACGGCGGTCGGCGACCCGATCGAGATCGCCGCGCTGGACACCGTGTTCGGCGCGGAGGGCGCTACACCGGACTCCGTCCTGATCGGCTCGGTGAAGAGCAACATCGGCCACCTCAACGCCGCCTCGGGCGTGATCGGGCTGGTCAAGTCCGTCCTCGCGGTGCGCGAGGGGCAGCTGCCGCCGAGCCTGCACTACCACAGGCGCAACCCCAGGGTCGCCGAGAAGAGCGCCTTCGCGGTCAACGACCGGCTCCGGGCCTGGCCGGAGCAGGACGGTCCGCGCCGGGCCGCGGTCAGCTCCTTCGGAGTCGGCGGCACCAACGTGCACCTCGTGCTGGAGCAGCCGCCCGCCGAGGAGACGTCCGAGCGCCACGCCCGCCGGCACCAGGTGCTGACCGTCTCGGCCCGCACCGCCCCGGCCCTGGAGCAGGCCCGCGCCGAACTCCTCGGCGTGCTGGCCGAGGCCGGGCCCGGCGACCTGCCCGACATCGCGCACACCCTGCAACTCGGACGCCGCCGGCACCCGCTGCGGCTGAGCGCCGTCGGTGCCACGCCGGAGCAGGCCGCCGCCGCCCTGGCCGCGGCCCCGGCCCGGCAGGCCGCCGAGGGCAGCCCCGTCGCGTTCCTCTTCCCCGGCCAGGGCAGCCAGTTCCGCGGCATGGCCGCCGACCTGCTCGCCACCGAGCCGCGCTTCGCCTCGGTCGTCCGCGAGTGCGTGGAGATCCTGAACCCGCTGCTCGGGGTGGACCTGCTGGAGCTGCTCGCCACGCCCGCGCCGCCCGGCACGCCCGACCCGCTGACCGACACCGCCCTCGCCCAGCCCGCCCTGTTCACCGTCGAGTACGCGCTCGCCCAGTGGTGGCGCGGGATCGGCGTGGAGCCGTCGGCGATGCTCGGCCACAGCATCGGCGAGTGGGTCGCCGCCTGCCTCGCCGGGGTGTTCGAACTGCCGGACGCGCTGCGCCTGGTCGCCGCACGCGGCCGGCTGATGGCCGGGCTGCCGTCCGGCGCGATGCTGGCCGTCGAGCTGTCCGAGGCGCAGGCCGCCGCGCTGGAGGGCCCCGAGCTGTCGCTGGCCGCCGTGAACGCCCCCGACCGGTGCGTGCTGTCCGGCACCCACGAGGCGATCGCCGCCGCCGAGGCACGGCTGGCCGCGGACGGCCGCAGCACCCAGCGGCTGCACACCTCGCACGCCTTCCACTCGGCGATGCTCGACCCGATCGTCGAGCAGTTCGCCGAACTGGTCGCACAAGTGCCGCGCAAGGAGCCCCGCATACCGTTCCTTTCGAACGTCACCGGCACCTGGATCGGCGCCGCCGACGCGACCGACCCGCGCTACTGGGCCCGCCAGGCCCGCGGCGCGGTGCGGTTCGCCGACGGACTCGCCGCCCTGGTCACCGGGGAGCGTCCCGCCCTGCTGGAGGTCGGCCCCGGCCGATCGCTCGGCCGGCTGGTCGCGCAGACCGCGGGGCCGGGAGTCGCGGTGGCCCAGGCCATGCCGCACGCCAAGGAGGAGATCCCGTCCGACGCGGTGCTGCTGGCCGCGGCCGGCCGGCTCTGGGAGGCCGGGGTGGCGCTCGACTGGACCGCGTTCGCGGCCGAGGAGGAGCGCCGGCCGACCGGACTTCCCGGCTACCCCTTCCAGCGGCGCCGCCACTGGGTGGAGCCGCCGGCGGAGGTCTTCGGGGCGCTCCCGGCGGCCCCGGCCGCCGACCCGGCCGACGCGGCGGCGCCCGCGCCGGAGCGGGAGCGGCCGGACGCCGGGGACGACGCGCCCGCGATGGACCGTACGACCCGGATGGTGCACGTGCTGTGGCAGGAGATGCTGGGGGTCAGCGAGGTGAGCCTGGACGACAACCTGTTCATGCTCGGCGGCGACTCCCTGCTCGCCACCAAGCTCGTCTCCCGGGCGCAGAAGCTCTTCGACACCGAGATCCCGCTCGACCAGTTCCTCGACGACCCCACCGTCAGCCGGATGGCGGCGCTCGTCGGCGGCGCGACCGACGTGACCGACCCTCAGGACCCGCACAAGGCGGTAGACCAGTGACCATCACCCCCACGCACCACCGGCCCGGCCCAGCGCCCGTGCCGCGAGATCCCGCCGCACCCCAGCCGCTCTCCTTCGCGCAGCAGCGCATGTGGTTCGCCGAGCAGCTGGCGCCCGGCACCGCGCTGCAGAACGTCCCGCTGGCCGTCCGGCTGACCGGACGGCTGGACACCGCCGCGCTCACCGAGGCGCTGCGCCGGGTCGTCGCCCGGCACGAGTCGCTGCGCACCTCCTTCGCGGTGGTCGACGCCACGCCGGTGCAGCGGATCGCGCCCGAGGCCGTCCTGACGGTCGACCACCGGGACCTGAGCGGGCTGCCGGAGGCCGCGCGGGAGAAGGCCCTGCGCGGCTGGCTGGACGCGCTGGCCACCACGCCGTTCGAGCTGGACCGGGCGCCGCTGGTGCGGGTCGGCCTGGCCCGGCTCGGCGAGGACGTGCACGTGCTCGCGGCCACCCTGCACCACCTGGTCGCGGACGGCTGGTCGACCGGCGTGCTGATGCGCGAACTCAGCGCGTACTACGCGGCCCTGGTCGGCGAGGGCCCGGCCGAGCTTCCGGAACTCCCGCTCCAGTACGCCGACTTCGCCATCCGGCAGCGCGAGCGGGTGGAGTCCGGGGCGCTCGACGGCGCGCTCGACTACTGGCGCGAGCACCTCGCCGACGAGGACGCGGCGCCGCTGGAGCTGCCCACCGACCGGCCGCGCCCGGAGGAGCCCGGCTACCGTGGGGCGCGCGCCCGCCGGCCGATCCCGGGCGAACTCGTGGCCCGGGTCGGGGCGCTGGCGCGCAGCACCGGCGCGACCCCGTTCATGGTGCTGCTCGCCGGGTACGCGAGCCTGCTCGGCCGGATCACCGGCCGCGGCAGCGTGGTCGTCGGCACGCCGATCGCCGGCCGCAACCAGCTGGAGACCGAGCAGCTGATCGGCCTGTTCGTCAACACCCTCGCGCTGCGCGTCGACCTGGCCGGCGACCCGGAGTTCACCGAGCTCGTCCGCCGGGTCCGCAAGGCGGCGATCGGCGGATTCGCCCACCAGGAGCTGCCGTTCGAGAAGATCGTGGAGGCTCGCCGGCCGGACCGCGCCAGCCACCTCTCGCCGCTCTTCCAGACCATGTTCGTGCTCCAGAGCGCGACCGGCGACGAGTTCCGCCTGCCCGGCCTGGACGTCGCCACCGTCGAGACCGACACCTGCACCGCCCGGTTCGAGCTCCAGCTGTTCGTCAGCCTGCGCCCCGAGGGCTGGGTCGCCACCCTGGAGTACGACACCGACCTCTACGACGTGGCGACCGCCGACGCCGTGCTGGAGCGCTACCTGACGCTGCTGGCGGGCGCGGTGGCCGAGCCCGCCACCCGGCTCTCCCGGCTGCCGGTGCTGAGCCCGGCCGACGAGCAGATCGCCCTCGAACTCGGCCGCAGCACCGCCGAGTTCCCGGTGGAGCACTGCCTGCACCAGCTCTTCGAGGAGCAGGCCCGGCTGCGCCCGGACGCCGTCGCGGTGCGCTGCGCCGGCGAGCAGATCAGCTACGCCGAGCTGGACGCCCGCGCCGACCGGCTGGCCGCCCGGCTGCGGGGGGCCGGCCTCGGCCCGGAGCAGCTGGTCGGGCTCTTCCTGGAGCGCGGCATCGACACCGTCGTCGCCATCCTCGGCGTGCTGAAGACCGGCGCCGGCTACGTCCCGATGGACCCGCTCTACCCGCGGCCCCGGCTGGCCCGGATCCTCGCCGACGCCCGGCCGCCGGTGGTGCTGGTGCACGAGAGCCTGCGCGAGCTGCTTCCGCCGTACGAGGGCCGGCTGCTCGACCTCGACGACCAGGACGCGTGGGGCCCGGACGGGCCCGCGGCCCCGGCGCAGGCGGAGCCCCGGCCCGACAACGCGGCGTACGTCATCTACACCTCCGGCTCCACCGGCACGCCCAAGGGCGTCCACACCACCCACTCCCAGGTGGTGCGGATGTACGCGGCGATGCGCGCCGCCACCGACGCGATGGCCTTCGACGAGCACGACACCTGGGCGCTGTTCCACTCCTTCGCCTTCGACGTGTCGGTGGTCGAGATGTGGGGCGCGCTGCTGCACGGCGGCCGGCTGGTGATCGTGCCGGCCGACACCATCCGCGACATCGAGTCCTACCGCGAACTCGTGTGCGCCGAGGGCGTCACCGTGCTCAACCAGACGCCGTCCGCGTTCGCCCAGCTCTCGCTGGTCGACGCCGCCCACGACCCGGCCGAGTTCCCGGTGCGCACCGTCCTGTTCGGCGGCGAGGCGCTGGAGCCCGGCGCGCTGCGCAGCTGGTTCGAGCGGCACGGCGAGCGCGGCCCGCGGCTGGTCAACCTGTACGGCATCACCGAGACCATCCACGTCACGGCCCGCGAGATCACCCCGGCCGACCTGGCGCTGGCCGGCCGCAGCCCGATCGGCCGGCCGATGCCGGACCAGCAGCTGTACGTGCTGGACGACCTGCTCCAGCCGGTGCCGGTCGGCGTGACCGGCGAGCTGTACGTCGGCGGCGCGGGCCTGGCCCGCTGCTACTTCGCCGACCCGCACAAGACCGCCGACCGGTACGTCCCCAACCCCTTCGGCCGGCCGGGCGAGCGCCTGTACAAGAGCGGCGACCTGGCCCGGATCTCCCGCCGGGGCGAGCTGGAGTACCTCGGCCGCGCCGACCACCAGGTGAAGATCCGCGGCTACCGGATCGAGACCGCCGAGATCGAGGCCCGGCTGCTGGACCACCCGCTGGTCCACTCCGCCGTGGTGGTGCCGCTGGAGTCCGCCACCGGGGAGCTCCAGCTGTACGCCTGGGCGACCCTGGACGCCGAGTCCGCCGCCGAGTGCACCGCCGACGAGACGGGTGCCGTCCTGCGCTCCCACCTCGCCGAGCAGCTGCCCGGCTACATGGTCCCGGCCGCCGTCCTGGTGCTGGACGCCCTGCCGCTCACGGTGAACGGCAAGGTGGACCGGCGGGCGCTGCCCCGCCCGGACGCCGATCAGGCGGTCGCCGGCATCGAGTACGTCGCGCCGCGCACCGACACCGAGCGGCGGGTCGCCGCGGCCTGGTGCGAGCTGCTCGGCCGGGAGCGGATCGGCGTCCTGGACAACTTCTTCGACCTGGGCGGCCACTCGCTGCTCGCCACCCAGCTGGTCTTCCGGCTGCGTGAGGAGTTCGGCACCGAGCTGCCGCTGCGCACCCTGTTCGCGGTGCCCACCGTGGCCGGGGTCGCCGAGGCGCTGGACGGTGCCGACGGCCGCACCGACGGGCCGGACCTGGAGGGCGACGCGGCGGTCCTCGGCGACGGCATCGCCGGCTACCCCGCGCCGGCCGCGCCCGGCGGGACGGACGAGGTGCTGCTCACCGGCGCCACCGGCTTCCTCGGCGCGTTCCTGCTGGGCGACCTGCTCGCCCGCACCGGCGCCGTCGTCAACTGCCTCGTCCGGGCGGCCGACGAGGCTTCCGGCCGGGAGCGGATCGAGCGGACCCTGCGCGGCTACGGCCTCTGGCGGGACGGCTGGGCCGGGCGCGTCCGCCCGGTGCCAGGCGACCTCGGCGCACCCCGGCTGGGGCTGTCCGAGGCCGACCACCGCCGGCTGGTCGCCGACGTCGAGGCGATCTACCACTGCGGGGCCGAGGTCAACCTCGTCTTCCCGTACGAGAAGCTGCGCGCCGCCAACGTCGACGGCACCCGCGAGGTCCTGCGGCTGGCCACGGCCACCGGCCGGGCGCCGGTCCACCTGGTCTCGACCGTCGGCGTCTTCGCGGGCGCGCCCGAGGACGGCTCGGTGCTCGCCGAGTCCGCCCCCACCGGCCCGTCGCGGCTGCTGCGCCAGGGCTACACCCAGAGCAAGTGGGTGGCGGAGCAGCTGGTCTTCCAGGCCCGGAAGGCGGGCGTGCCCGTCACCGTGCACCGCCCCGGCCGGATCTCCGGCCACTCCGGCAGCGGCGCCTGCCAGGCCGACGACTTCCTCTGGCGGGTCGTCAAGGGCTGCGTCGAGGCCGGCGCCGTCCC
Source organism: Streptomyces kaniharaensis (assembly GCF_009569385.1). Taxonomy (NCBI): domain Bacteria; kingdom Bacillati; phylum Actinomycetota; class Actinomycetes; order Kitasatosporales; family Streptomycetaceae; genus Streptomyces; species Streptomyces kaniharaensis. Next base: position 4,966,498 of record NZ_WBOF01000001.1, on the reverse strand, counting down.
CCGGGACGTCGACGTGCCGATGAACCTCGTCCCGGTCGACTACGTGAGCGCCACGATCGTCGAGGTGTCCCGGCGGCCGGAGGCCCTGGGCGGCGCCTACCACGAGGTCAACCCGGCCGACGTCTCGCTCGGCGAGATCTTCGGCCACCTGCGGGACTTCGGCTACCGGCTGGAGCTCCTCGACACCGACGCGTGGCTGGCGCGGATCCGCGCCACCCCGGAGAACTCGGCGTTCCCGCTGCTGAGCGTCTTCGAGTCCGGCTCGGAGGGCGGCTTCGGCTACGTCGCCTTCGGCTCCGACCGCACCCGCGAACTGCTCGACGGCTCCGGCGTCACCTGCCACGCCCCCGACGCGGAGCTGTTCCGCACCTACCTGTCCTACTTCGCATCCACCGGCTACCTGCCCAACCCGGCAACCGCACAGAAAGACTTCGAGTGAGATGACCACCACCACGCCTCGCCCCACCTCCTACTACCTGCCCGGCGAGCACCCCAAGCCGGAGAACGAGCTGGCCCGCCTGGCCCGCCAGGCCACCCTGTCCTGGGCCAAGGAGGCGAACCTCCTGCGCGAGTACGGCCTCGCCGCGAACCACGACGTGCTGGAGGTCGGCTCGGGCCCCGGCTACATCAGCGAGCTGATGCTGCGCGAGATCCCCGAGGGCACGCTGACCTGCCTGGAGCTCGAAGAGCACCTGATGGACTACGCCCGCGGCTACCTCGCCGACGCCGGCCCGCGCCTGACCCTGGTCAACGGCTCGGTCCTGGAGTCGCCGCTGGCCGACGAGTCCTTCGACCTCGCCTACGCCCGCCTGGTCATCCAGCACGTGCCCGGCCCGGACAAGGCCCTCGCCGAGATCCACCGGATGCTGCGCCCGGGCGGCCGCGTCGTCATCGCCGACGTCAACGACGAGGTGTGGGGCTGGGTCTCGCCCGACCTCGGCACCCCGGCCTTCCAGGAGGTCCTCCAGGCCCGCATCGACCTCCAGGTCGAGCGCGGCGGCGACCGTCTGATCGCCCGCCGCCTGCCGCAGCTGCTGCGCGAGGCCGGCTTCCAGGACGTCCGGGTCGACGCGGTGATGGTCTCCAGCGACGAGTTCGGCATGGACGACCTGCGCCCGCAGATGGACTTCCGCTCCCGCACCGCCGCGATGGTGGCCGCCAAGCCCGAGTCGGGCCCGGCCGTCGAGGCCACCGCCGACGCCGTCGACGAGTGGCTGAAGGAGCCGAACGCCTCGGTCAACATGCTCATGTACCTGATCTCCGCCACCAAGCCGGAGGCCTGAGCATGAGCGCGGTGGACACGGCCGCCGGTCAGGACGCCCGGACCTGGGCCGTGGTCCTGAACGACGAGGAGCAGTACTCGGTGTGGCCGGCCGACCGGCAGCCCCCCGCGGGCTGGACGGCCGTCGGCGCGCAGGGCACCCGGGAGGAGTGCCTCGCCCACATCGCCACCGTCTGGACGGACCTGCGCCCGCTGAGCCTGCGCCGGCGCATGGCCGCCTGAGAGCCGCGAAGCGCGGGTCGGCAACAACTCCCCCGGTTGCCGGCCCGCGCTTCGCCGTGTCCGGGTGGGCACGCCCGGACGACCGTCCGCATGACCTCCCTGGTGACCGTCCTGATGACCGTCCGTCACCAATGGTTCGTGGCAGCACAGTAGGGGTTGCCCCTAACCTCGCGCGAACGCGTTGAGCAGCCATTACGCGGACCTTAGCGTTGAAGCATCCGATTCATGTCAAACCAACCCCAAGGAGGCGGAGGAGCCGTGGCAGATCACAAGGCCCAACCTCGCAAGTGGGCGATTCTCGCGGTATTGGCGGTCGCGGTCTTCGTGGTCTCCATCGACTCGACCATCCTCAACGTCGCGCTGCCCACGCTCGGCGAAACCCTCAAGGCCAGTACCGACCAGCTCCAGTGGATGGTCGACGCCTACTCCCTCGCGATGGCCGGCCTGCTGCTGATGTCCGGCGCGCTGTCCGACCGCTTCGGCCGCAAGAGGCTGCTGATCCTCGGTCTGCTGCTGTTCGGCGTCGCCTCGGTGGCCGCCGCGGTCTCCACCGAGGCCTGGCAGCTGATCGCCGCCCGCGCCGTGATGGGGGTGGGCGCCTCCGCGTTCATGCCCGGCACGCTGTCGATCCTGGTGCACGTCTTCCCCGAGGACGAGCGCGAGAAGGCGATCGGCATCTGGGGTGCGGTCACCGCGCTCGGCGTCGTCTTCGGCCCGCTGCTCGGCGGCGTCCTGCTCGACCACTTCTGGTGGGGCGCGGTCTACCTGATCAACGTCCTCGTGGTGGCGGTCTCGGTGTTCGGCGCCCTGGTGCTGGTGCCGGAGTCCACCGACCCGGGCGCCCACCCGCTCGACGTCCTCAGCACCCTGCTCTCGGTGATCGGCGTGACCGCCCTGGTCTACGGCGTCATCGAGCAGCCGCACTTCGGCTGGGGCTCCCCGCGGGTGCTCGCCGGGCTGATCGGCGGCGGCGTGACGCTGGTGCTGTTCTTCGTCCGCCAGGCCACCGCGCGGCACCCGATGGTCGACCTGAAGATCGTCCGCAACACCCGCTTCCTCGGCTCCAGCGGCACCATGGCGGTGCTGATGTTCTCGCTGACCGGCATCCTGTTCGTCCTCACCCAGGAGCTGCAGCTGCGGCTCGACTTCTCGCCGCTGCTGGCCGGCGCCGCGATCCTGCCCGCCGCCGGGGCCCTGATGATCGCCTCGCCGCTGTCGGCCGTGCTGTCCAAGGCGATCGGCACCCGCAACACCGTCGTCGTCGCCCTGCTGGTCTTCGCCGCCGGTTTCGGCACGCTCGCCCAGTTCACCAAGGACCAGGGCTACCTGGCGATCGCCGTGGCCATGGTGCTGCTCGGCATCGGCATGGGCCTGTCCCAGCCGATCGTCAACGACGTGCTGATGTCGGCCGGCCCGAAGGAGCAGTCGGGCCTGCTGTCCTCGATGAACGACACCGTCCAGGAGCTGGGTTCGGCCTTCGGCATCGCCGTGGTCGGCAGCGTGCTCGCCGCCCGCTACAGCTCCGCCTACGAGCTGCCCGGCAAGACGGCCGCCTCGCACTCGCTCGGCGAGGCCGTGGTCGCCACCCAGGGCATGCCGAAGGACGCGGCCGCGGCGACCGTGCACGCCGCCAAGTCGGCCTTCGACTCGGCGTTCTCGACCTCGTCGCTGGTCTGCGCCGGTGTGGCGCTGCTCGGCGCGGTGGCCGCGATGGTCCTGCTGCCGGCCCGGCTGCGCACCCCCGGTGCGGACGCCGAGGCGGAGCAGGCGCCGGCGGAGCCCGTTCTCGCCGTCTAGCGACTTCCTTGTGAACGAACAGATCTGACGGACCGTCGGCACACTCTTCGGGGAGTGCGCCGACGGTCCTTTTGGCATGTCCGGGCCCGGAAGAACAGTAGGGGTCGACAGGGGTGCCCCCGCGCACCCCCCGCTGCCTACCGTCGAAGCGCCGACCCGCCGGCACCCGAAGCCTCAGGGAGCGAGATCCCATGTACCGCACCATGTTCAAGTCCAAGATCCACCGGGCCACGGTGACCCAGGCCGACCTGCACTACGTCGGATCCGTCACCATCGACGCCGACCTGCTCGACGCCGCCGACCTGCTGCCCGGCGAGAAGGTCGACATCGTCGACATCGACAACGGCAACCGGCTCTCCACCTACGTCATCGAGGGCCCGCGCGGCACCGGCGTCATCGGCATCAACGGCGCCGCCGCCCGCCTCATCAGCCCCGGCGACCTCGTCATCATCATCGCCTACGCGACCGTGACCAACGCCGAGGCCCCCGCCCTGGAGCCGCGCGTGGTCTTCGTCGACGAGACCAACCGGATCGTCCACCAGGGCAGCGACCCCGCCGACGTCCCCGCGGGCAGCGGCCTGCACCGCGGCGACCTGGTCGCCGCCCGATAGTCGGCACCCCTGGGATCCAACACCCCTGGGATAAGGGGCGGTTAGGGGTGCAACGGGGGACTCGCCGCTCCTACCGTCGAGCCCGAGGGGCCACCCGAGGCGGGAACGTTCCTCCTCACACTGACTACCTGGAGTACCCGTGGCAACCATCTCACCGGCCAAGCAGGCCAACGTCAGCAGCAACCAGACCCCCATCTACGTCCTCTTCGACGCGGAGACCGTCGACGGCGCCGCCGCGCTCACGCGCGACCACCTGGTGCGCCTCGCCGCCGGCACCGTCGGCGCCGTCCGGATCAGGAACTTCGGCAGCCCGCAGGAGTGCGCGAGCGTCCTGCACGGCCTCGACACCTGCCCGATGGGCTCGTACGACGAGGAGATCGTCGTCCCCCGGATCCCCAAGCTCGGCCCGGCCGCGTACGATCACTACGACGCCCACGGGCTCGGCGAGGCGTACTGGCGCGACGCCGAGGAGTCGGAGCACCACCGCTCCACCCTGCTCGACGGCGCCGACCCGCTCGACCTCGCCGTCGACCGCATCCGGCGGGCCTGGGGCGGCGGGATGACCCCGGCGACGTGTCGCGGCCGCGCCATGTACGCGGGCATGATCCGGGAGACCACCGGCGGCATGAAGATGCACTGGGACGAGATCGCCCGCGAGCTGCCCGGCGCGCTAGACGAGCCGGTCATCGCCCAGCTCGGCTTCAACTGGTACCTGTCGATGCCCGAGGGCGGCGGCGCCACCAAGATCTTCCGCCGCCGCTGGCTGCCCGGCGACGAGCAGTGGCGCGACGGCTACGGCTACGCCGAGGAGATCGCCGAGCACGAGCCGAGCGTCCTGGTGCGCCCCGAGGCGGGCGACGCGGTGCTCTTCGACCCCCGCAACTTCCACGCGGTGCGCGGCAACGAGGGCCCGGGACGCCGGGTGGCGATCTCGTTCTTCATGGGCGTCACGGCGAGCGGATCGCTCGTCTACTGGTCCTGAGCCTGGTTCCGATCCACGTCAACCCGCCCACCACCGAAGGACATTCACCATGACCCTGAGCCAGGAACAGATCGACCGCTACCACGAGGACGGCTTCCTCGTCCTCGACTCCGCCCTCGACCCGCGCGAGGTGGAGAGTCTGCGCGAGGCCTTCGAGCGGGACTGCGAGACACCGGGCCCGCAGGTCGTGCCGGAGGAGGGCAGCAACCGCGTGCGCGCGGTCTACGCCTCCCACCAGCGCCAGCCCGAGTACGCCGGCCTGGTCCGCGACCCGCGCGTCCTCGGTGCGGCCAAGCAGCTGCTCTCCGACGACCTCTACATCTACCAGTTCAAGATCAACGCCAAGCCGGCCCTCGGCGGCGAGAAGTGGTCCTGGCACCAGGACTACGTGGCCTGGCAGATCGCCGACAACCTGCCCGCCCCGCTCCAGGTCAACGTCGCCGTCTTCCTCGACGACGTCGACGAGTTCAACGGCCCGGTCATCTTCCTGCCCGGCTCGCACCGCTCCGGCCTGGTCCAGCAGTCCCGCAAGGCCACCGCCAAGTCCGAGCAGCACCTGGACCCGGAGGACATCGCGCTCAGCGGCGCGCAGCTCACCGAGCTCGTAGGCCGGCGCGGCATGGTCAGCCCCAAGGGCCCGGCCGGCTCGGTCGTGCTCTTCTCCCCCGAGATCGTGCACGGCTCCGGCCCCAACATGTCGCCGTTCGCCCGCCGGCTGCTCATCATGACCTACAACGACTCGTCCAACCTGCCCAGTTGGAGCGGTGAGCCGCGCCCGGACCACCTGGTCTGCCGCGACACCGAGCCGCTGCGGCAGCTCGACACCACCTTCCTCGCCGCCCTCCAGGGAGCCGCGGCATGACGCCCCGCGCCCGCGCCGTCGTCCTGGAGAGCTTCGGCGAGCCGCTGCGGCTGCGCGAGTTCGACCTGCCCCCGGCCCCGGCCGGCGGCCTCACCGTCGCGTGCAGCCACGGCGGCGTCTGCGGCACCGACCTGCACCTCCAGCAGGGGCACCTGGCCATCCCCACCCCGCTGGTCCTCGGGCACGAGGGCCTCGGCACCGTCCACGGGCTGGGCAGCGCCGACGCCCGCGATGCCGCCGGCCGCCCGCTGCAGGTCGGCGACACCGTGATGTGGGCCTCGTCGATCGCCTGCGGCACCTGCGTGCCGTGCCGGCTGCACCGCGAGCCGACGCTCTGCGAGAACCGCCGCACCTACGGCGTCAACCGCCCGCTGGACGGCGGCGAGCCGCTCTCCGGCTCCTGGGCCGACCACATCGTGCTGGAGCAGGGCACCACCGTGGTGAAGCTCGCCGACGGCACCGACCCGCTCGCGGCGATGTCCCTCGCCTGCGCGGGCCCGACCGTCGTCCACGCCCTCTACGAGCGGCGCCCGGTCCGCGTCGGCGAGACCGTCATCGTCCAGGGCAGCGGCCCGGTCGGCCTCGCCGCCGCGGCCCTCGCCCAGCTCGCCGGGGCCGCCAAGGTCGTCGTCCTCGGCGGACCGGCGGCCCGGCTGGAGGCGGCGGCCAAGGCCGGCATCGGCGACGTGCACATCGACGTCACCGGCCCCGGGGGCGTCGAGGCGGCCATGGAGCGGGCCCGGGCGGAGGTCGGCGGCGGCGCGGACCTCGTCATCGAGTGCGCCGGGGTGCCGGCCGCCGTCGCCCAGGGGCTCACCCTGGCTCGGCGGGGCGGCTCCTACCTCGTCATCGGCCAGTACACCGACGCCGGCGACACCCTGCTCAACCCGCACCAGATCGTCTACCGGCAGCTCGACGTCGTCGGCTCGTGGGCGTTCACCGGCGCCCACCTGGTCGAGTACGTGACCCTGCTCCCGGCCCTGACCGCCCGGTTCGACCTGGCCTCGCTGGTGACGGCCTACCCGCTCGCCGAGCACGGCGCCGCCCTGGCCTCCGTCGCCGACGGGACCGCGCTCAAGGCCGTCCTCACCGCCTGAGTACGCCGCGCCGCCGCCCCGTCCGGGACAACGGGCGGGGCGGTCCGGCTCACCCTTTCGCACCGGCCTCCGCGGCTCTTGGCCGCGTTGACACCGTCTTCTGCACCGCCTTTTGCGCCGCGTTCGCACCGCCTTTCGCACCGCCTTCTGCACCGCCGCCTTCACACCGCACCAACCTGCCACGAGGGGAATCGAGTTCATATGCGTACGGACGAGGGGACGACCCGGGACCGCGTAGCGGCCGACGAACCCGTGGCCATCGTCGGCATGTCCTGCCGCCTGCCCGGCGCGGACTCCCCCGACGACTTCTGGCGGCTGCTCAGCGGCGGCGGCTGCGCCATCACCCTCGACGAGCGGACCGGCCGCCGGCGCGGCGCCGTCGAGGGCTCCGACACCTTCGACGCCGCGTTCTTCGGCATCTCCGCGCGCGAGGCCGCCGCCATGGACCCGCAGCAGCGCATGGCGCTGGAGCTGGCCTGGGCCGCCCTGGAGGACGCCGGCATCGTGCCCGCCCGGCTGCGCGAGAGCAGCGTCGGCGTCTTCGCCGGCGTCATCGCCGACGACTACGCGACCCTCGTGCGCAAGGCCGGCCCCGCCGCGACCTCCGGATTCACCGTCACCGGTCTCAACCGCGGCATCATCGCCAACCGGGTGTCCTACCTGCTCGGGCTGCGCGGCCCCAGCCTCACCGTCGACTCGGCCCAGTCCTCGTCCCTGGTCGCCGTCCAGCTCGCGTGCGAGAGCCTGCGGCGCAGGGAGAGCTCCCTGGCGCTCGCGTTCGGCGTCAGCCTGATCCTCGCCGAGGAGAGCAGCCGCGGCATGGAGCAGATGGGCGCGCTCTCCCCCGACGGCCGCTGCTACGTCCTCGACGCCCGCGCCAACGGCTACGTCCGCGGCGAGGGCGGCGCCACCGTCGTCCTCAAGCCGCTCCGCGCCGCCCTCGCCGACGGCGACCGCATCCACGCCGTGATCCGCGGCGGCGCCGTCAACAACGACGGCGGCGGCAACAGCCTGACCGCGCCGAACGCCGCCGCGCAGGAGGAGCTGCTGCGCGCCGCGCTGTGCAACGCCGGCGTGGGCGCGCACGACGTCGGCTACGTCGAGCTGCACGGCACCGGCACGCCGGTCGGCGACCCGGTGGAGGCGGCCGCGCTCGGGGCCGTCCTCGGCGCCGGCCGCACGGCCGGACGGCCGCTGCTGGTCGGCTCGGCCAAGACCAACGTCGGCCACCTGGAAGGCGCTTCGGGCATCGTCGGGCTGGTCAAGACCGCGCTGTGCCTCACGCACGGCCGGATCCCGGCGACCCTCGACCACGAGACGCCCAACCCGGCCATCCCGCTCGACGAGCTGGGGCTGCGGGTCCAGACGGACCTGCGCGAGTGGACGTCGCCGACGGATGCTCCGCTGCTGGCCGGCGTCTCGTCCTTCGGCATGGGCGGCACCAACGCGCACCTCGTGCTGGAGCAGGCGCCCGCCGTCATCCGGGACGAGCCGGTCGACGAGCCCGAGGGCGCCACCGCGTTCGTGCTGTCCGCCCGGACGCGCGCCGCTCTGCGCCGCCAGGGCGAGCGGCTGCTCCGACACCTGGAGCTGCACCCCGAGCTGCGGACCTCCGCGGTGAGCCGCGCGCTGGCCACGACGCGGACCGCGTTCGAGCACCGGGCGGTGGTGGTGGGTGCCGACCGTGGTGAACTGGAGGCCGGGCTGCGGGCGTTGGCCGCCGGTGAGCCCGCCACCTCCGTCGTCACCGGCGTCGCCGAGACCGACAACCCCGACGTCGTGTTCGTCTTCCCCGGCCAGGGCACCCAGTGGGCCGGCATGGGACGCGAACTCCTCGCCACGTCCGACGTGTTCCGGGGAGCGATCGAGGAAATCGCCACCGCCATGGCCCAGTTCACCGACTGGTCCCTCATCGACGTCCTCAACGACGCACCCGGCGCGCCCTCCCTGGAACGCGCGGACGTCGTCCAGCCCGCCTCCTTCGCCATGATGGTCGCCCTCGCCCGCGTCTGGGAATCCCTCGGCGTCACCCCCGCCGCCGTCATCGGCCACTCCCAGGGCGAAATCGCCGCCGCCCACATCGCCGGCGCCCTCACCCTCACCGACGCCTGCCGCATCAGCACCCTCCGCAGCCAGATCATCGCCCAACAACTCTCCGGCCACGGCGCCATGGCCCACGCCAGCCTCCCCGCGAGCACCGTCCAGGAACACCTCGCCCCCTGGACCGGCCACATCGACATCGCCGCCCTCAACGGCCCCGCCTCCACCGTCCTCAGCGGCGAACCCACCGCCATGGACGAATTCCTGGCACACCTCACCGCCCAGGGACACCGAGCCCGCCTCATCCCCGTCAACTACGCCAGCCACTCCCACCACGTCGAAGCCATCCACCAGCAACTCCTCGACGCCCTCGCCCCCATCACCCCCCACACCCCCCACACCCCCATCCACTCCACCCTCCTCGCCCGCCGCCTCACCGACCACGACACCCTCAACGCCGAGTACTGGTACCAAAACCTCCGCAACCCCGTCCTCTTCCACGACACCATCGCCACCCTCGCCACCGACGGCCACACCCACTACATCGAAATCAGCCCCCACCCCGTCCTCACCAACGCCATCCACGACACCCACGAACAAACCACCGGCCAACCCCCCACCCTCACCACAGGCACCCTCCGCCGCGACGACGGCGGCCACAACCGCCTCCTCACCAGCGCCGCCACCGCCCACACCACCGGCACCACCATCACCTGGCCCACCACCCCCACCCCGCACCTCCACCTCCCCACCTACGCGTTCGAGCGGACCAGGCACTGGCTGCCGGGTCTCGACGACGCCAACTCCCCCGTCTCCACCGCGCCTGCCACCGAGGCCGTGGTCGAGGTCGTGGCCGCGGCCGAGGCCGAGGCCCTGCCGGTGCTGCCGCTGCACGCCGAACTCGCGCCGCTCACCGCGGCCGAGCGCGTCCGGCGCCTGCTCCGGCTGGTGCGCGCGAGCGCGGCGGTGGTGCTCGGGCTGTCCGGGCCGGAGGGCGTCCAGGTCCGCGAGACCTTCAAGAACCAGGGCCTGGAGTCGATCACCGCGGTCGAGCTGCGGGACCTGCTGCGCGAGGCGACCGGCCTGCGGCTGCCGAGCACCGTGGTCTACGAGCACCCCACCCCTGCCGAGCTGGCCGACCACCTGCTCGCCGAGCTGGCCGAACTCCCCGAGCCGTCCGCGCCCTTGACGCTCCCCACCCCCGTCGAGACCCCGCAGGCTCCGGCCGCTGCGGCACCGGACGCGACCGAGGACGACGATCCGATCGCCGTCGTCGGCATGGCCTGCCGCTTCCCCGGCGGCGTCGCGGGCCCGGACGACCTGTGGCAGCTCGTCACCTCCGGCACCGACGCGGTCGGCGGCTTCCCCACCGACCGCGGCTGGCAACTGGACGGCCTCTACGACCCGGAGCCCGGCACACCCGGCCGCACCTACGTCGGCGAGGGCGGATTCCTGCACGGTGCCGGCGAGTTCGACGCCGAGTTCTTCGGGATCTCGCCGCGCGAGGCGGTGGCGATGGACCCGCAGCAGCGGCTGCTGCTGGAGACGGCGTGGGAGTCGCTGGAGCACGCCGGAATCGACCCCACCGTGCTGCGCGCCAGCAACACCGGCGTCTTCGTCGGCGCCATGGCCCCCGAGTACGGCCCCCGCCTGCACGAGCAGGCCCAGGGCGCCGAGGGCTACCTGCTGACCGGCAGCACGGTCAGCGTGGCGTCCGGCCGGATCGCGTACACGCTGGGCCTGGAGGGTCCGGCGGTCACGATCGACACCGCGTGCTCCTCCTCCCTGGTCGCCCTGCACCTGGCCGGCCAGTCGCTGCGCTCCGGGGAGTGCACGCTGGCCCTGGCGGGCGGCGCAGCGGTGATGTCCTCGCCGGGCATGTTCGTGGAGTTCAGCCAGCAGTGCGGCCTCGCCCCCGACGGCCGGTGCAAGGCCTTCTCCGAGGACGCGGACGGCACGGCCTGGGGCGAGGGCGTCGGCATGGTCGTCCTGGAGCGCCTCTCGGACGCGGTCCGCAACGGCCACCCCGTCCTCGCGGTGGTGCGCGGCTCGGCGATCAACCAGGACGGTGCCAGCAACGGCCTGACCGCCCCCAGCGGCACCGCACAGGAGCGTGTGATCCGGCAGGCCCTGACCGCCGCCGCACTGGAGCCGCACGACGTGGACGCCGTCGAGGCGCACGGGACGGGCACCAGGCTCGGCGACCCGATCGAGGCGCGCGCGCTGCTCGCGGCCTACGGCCAGGGGCGGCCCGCGAACCGTCCGCTCCGGCTGGGCTCGCTGAAGTCCAACATCGGCCACACCCAGGCCGCCGCCGGGGTGGGCGGTGTCATCAAGATGGTGATGGCCCTGCGGGCGGGCGTGCTGCCCAAGACCCTGCACGTCAACGAGCCCAGTCCGCACGTGGACTGGTCCGCCGGCGCGGTCTCGCTGCTGACCGAGCAGGTGCGCTGGCCGGAGACCGGCCGGCCGCGCCGGGCGGCGGTCTCCGCGTTCGGGATCAGCGGCACCAACGCTCACCTGGTGCTGGAGCAGGCTCCGGCGGTCGCCGTCGCGGAGCCCGTCGTGGAGCCGGACACCCCCGTGACGTGGCCGCTGTCGGCTCGCGGCGAAGCGGCGCTGCGCGAACAGGCGAAGCGGCTGCTGGAGTTCAGCTCCGCCAACCCCGGTGTCTCCGCGCACCGCATCGGCTCCGCACTCGCGACGGACCGGGCGGCGCTGACCCACCGGGCGGTGGTGGTGGGTGCCGATCGTGGTGAACTGGAGGCCGGGCTGCGGGCGTTGGCCGCCGGTGAGCCCGCCACCTCGGTCGTCACCGGCGTCGCCGAGACCGACAACCCCGACGTCGTGTTCGTCTTCCCCGGCCAGGGCACCCAGTGGGCCGGCATGGGACGCGAACTCCTCGCCACGTCCGACGTGTTCCGGGGAGCGATCGAGGAAATCGCCACCGCCATGGCCCAGTTCACCGACTGGTCCCTTATCGACGTCCTCAACGACGCACCCGGCGCGCCCTCCCTGGAACGCGCGGACGTCGTCCAGCCCGCCTCCTTCGCCATGATGGTCGCCCTCGCCCGCGTCTGGGAATCCCTCGGCGTCACCCCCGCCGCCGTCATCGGCCACTCCCAGGGCGAAATCGCCGCCGCCCACATCGCCGGCGCCCTCACCCTCACCGACGCCTGCCGCATCAGCACCCTCCGCAGCCAGATCATCGCCCAACAGCTCTCCGGCCACGGCGCCATGGCCCACGCCTCACTGCCCGCCCACACCGTCCAGGAACACCTCACCCCCTGGACCGGCCACATCGACATCGCCGCCCTCAACGGCCCCGCCTCCACCGTCCTCAGCGGCGAACCCACCGCCATGGACGAATTCCTGGCACACCTCACCGCCCAGGGACACCGAGCCCGCCTCATCCCCGTCAACTACGCCAGCCACTCCCACCACGTCGAAGCCATCCACCAGCAACTCCTCGACGCCCTCGCCCCCATCACCCCCCACACCCCCACACCCCCATCCACTCCACCCTCCTCGCCCGCCGCCTCACCGACCACGACACCCTCAACGCCGAGTACTGGTACCAAAACCTCCGCAACCCCGTCCTCTTCCACGACACCATCGCCACCCTCGCCACCGACGGCCACACCCACTACATCGAAATCAGCCCCCACCCCGTCCTCACCAACGCCATCCACGACACCCACGAACAAACCACCGGCCAACCCCCCACCCTCACCACAGGCACCCTCCGCCGCAACGACGGCGGCCACAACCGCCTCCTCACCAGCGCCGCCACCGCCCACACCACCGGCACCACCATCACCTGGCCCACCACCCCCACCCCGCACCTCCACCTCCCCACCTACGCCTTCCAGCACCGGCGTTACTGGATGGAGCCCGCGCGACCCGCGGCCGACGCGGACGACCTCGGCCTGGACCGCACCGAGCACCCGTTCCTGGCCGCCTGCCTGGAGCCGGCCGACGGCGGCCCGACGGTCTTCACCGGCCGCGTGTCGCTGCGCACCCACCCCTGGCTCGCCGACCACGGCGTCCTGGACAGCGTGCTGCTGCCCGGCACCGGCTTCGTCGACCTGCTGCTCCACGCCGGCGCCCGGCTCGGCTTCGCCGACCTGGACGAACTCGTCCTCCAGGCGCCGCTGGTGCTCACCGAGGACACGGCCGTGCGCCTCCAGGTCGTCGTGGCGCAGCCCGACGGCTCCGGCCGCCGCCCGGTGACGGTCCACTCCCGCGCCGAGGGCCCGGGCGCCCCGGAGGCCTGGACCCGGCACGCCGCCGGCCTGCTCGCCCCCGGCGGCGCGGCCCGCGAGGCGGCCGGCGAGTGGCCGCCCGCGGCCGCCGAGCCGATCGACCTCACCGGCCTGTACGAGCGGCTGCTGGCCCGCGGCTACGCGTACGGTCCGGCGTTCCAGGGCCTGAAGGCCGCGTGGCGGCTCGACGGCGAGGTGTACGCGGAGGTCGCGCTGCCCGACTCCAGTGGCGCGAGCGCGTTCGGCCTGCACCCGGCCGCGCTGGACGCCGCCCTGCACGCGATCAGCCTGCTGGACGGCGGGGACGGCAAGCTGCTGCTCCCGTTCTCCTGGAACGGGGTGCGGCTGCACACCCACGGCGCCTCGCAGCTGCGGGTGCGGCTGGCCCGCAGCGGCCAGGACGCCGTCTCGCTGGCGGTGTTCGACGGCGCGGGCGCTCCGGTCGCCTCGGTGCAGGAGCTGGCGATGCGACCGGTCGACCCGGCACGGCTGACCGGCGGCAGCGACAACCTGTTCCAGGTCCGGTGGGCCCCGGTGCCGCTCGCTGCTGCGGCAGCCGCCGGTACCCACACCGTCCTCGGGAGCCTGCCCGGCCTCGACAGCCACGGCTACGCGGACGTGTCCGCGCTGGTCGCCGCGCTCGACGCCGGTGTCGCCGCGCCCGCCGTCGTCTACCGCCCGGTCCTCGCCGACCCCACCGACCCGGCCGCGGCCTCCCACCAGGTGACCCGGGCCCTGCTCCGCGACGTCCAGGCCTGGCTGGCCGAGGACCGGCTGGCCGGCTCCCAGCTCGTCGTGGTGACGCGCGGCGCGATCCCCACCGACCGCGACGCGGACGTCCCGTCCCTGGCCGAGTCCACCGCGTGGGGCCTGGTGCGGAGCGTCCAGACCGAGCACCCGCGCCGGGTCGTCCTGCTGGACGCCGACACGTGGTCCGCCCCGCTCTCGCGTGCCGTGGCCACCGCCCTGGACCTGGCCGAGCCGCAGCTCGCCCTGCGCGGCGAGGCCGCCTACGCGCCGCGCCTGGCGCCTGCTGCGGGCACCCCGCGCACGGACCGTCGCACGCTGGACGGCACCGTGCTGATCACCGGCGGCACCGGCACCCTGGGCGCGATGCTCGCCAGGCACCTGGTGACGCAGCACGGCGTCCGCCACCTGCTGCTCACCAGTCGTCAGGGAGTCCGGGCCGCGGGCGCCGCCGAACTGGTGGCCGAGCTCTCGGAGTTGGGGGCAGAGGCAACCGTCGCCGCCTGCGACGCCGCCGACCGCGACGCCCTGGCGGCCACCCTCGCGGGCATCAGCACCTCTCACCCCCTCAACGCCGTCATCCACGCCGCCGGCCTGCTGGACGACGCCACCGTCACCGCCCTCACCCCCGAGCAGCTGGACCGCGTCCTGCTGCCCAAGGCGGACGCGGCCTGGAACCTGCACGAGCTCACGAAGGACCACGACCTCGCCGCGTTCGTGCTCTTCTCCTCCGTGGCGGGCACCCTCGGCCTCGGCGGCCAGGCCAACTACGCGGCGGCCAACGTCTTCCTGGACGCCCTGGCCCACCGGCGCCGGGCCCTCGGCCTCCCGGCGGTCTCGCTCGCCTGGGGCCTGTGGGAGCAGACGAGCGGCATGACCGGCGCCCTGAGCGAGGCCGACCACTCCCGGATGGCCCGCTCCGGCGTCGCCCCGCTGCCGTCCGCGCAGGGCCTGGCCCTGTTCGACTCGGCGCTGGAGCTCGCGGATCCGCTGCTCGTCCCGGTGGCCCTGGAGACGACGGCCGTCCGCGAACGCGCCGCCGCCGACCCGTCCTCCCTTCCGCCCATGCTGCGCGGAGTGGTCCGTGTGCCCGCACGCCGGGCCACCACCACCGAGCCCGCTCCGGCCGCGGCGCAGCCGGCCGGCTTCCTCGACCAGATGGCAGCCCTGGACGAGGAGACCCGCCTGGAAACCGTCCTCGACCTGGTCCGCCGCTGCGCAGCCGCCGTCCTGGGCCACTCGACGGTGGACACCGTGCCGGCCGACCGGATCTTCATGAAGATCGGCTTCGACTCCCTGACCTCGGTGGAACTCCGCAACCGCCTCAACACCGAGACGGGCCTCCGCCTGCCCACCACCCTCCTCTTCGACTGCCCGACCCCGCGCGCAGTGGCCGAACGCATCCTCGCCCCGCTGGCCGAGCAAGCCTCTGCGGCCCCCGAGCCCGAGGAGCAGGAGGCGGTCCTCGCCGAAATCGAGACGGCCGACGACGACGAGATGTTCGCCTTCATCGAGGAGGAACTCGGCATCCTCTGATAACCCCTGTTACGGCCCCGCCCTCGGTCTCCCGAGGGCGGGGCCGCCCTATGGCAGCGCCCGAATCAGATCGGTAGGCCGGTCCAGCCAGACCCACTGGTCAGACCTGGTGACCGTCAGCCCGAAACGCTCCGGCCCCGGCCGGTCGTGCTGCTCCCACCACCGATGGGCGGCCTCCATCTCGTCCCAGAGTCGACGGGGACCGTGCTGCCAGACGATGAACCGCTCACCGTCAGGGTCCACCGCCGCCCAGGACCGGGCATCGGTGGTCGCTACCCAGAGCCGGCCCGAGTCATGGTCCCACGCAGTCCAGACGTCACCCAGCTTCAACCCGAGCGCGAACCGGGCCTCCCAGTCGTCCCCGGCCACTTGGTGCGGCGACAGCGACATGCTGGACTCATCGGGAACGTGGTCGTCTCGGACGACATCGCGAAAGATCCGCAGATCCCGACGCTGGCCCCGCATCAGCATGAATGCCGAGTGCGGGCTGAATCGCCCCTGCGCTTGATCGGGCCCGACAATCAGCTTCAGCAGGCCCCAACAGAGCATCGGGTTGTCCCACGGCGTGAGGATGATGCCACCGGGTGTGGTCTGCTCGATCCAGGCCTTCGGCACGTGTCGAACCGAACAGGTCGAGATGATCCGGTCGAACGGCTGCCGGAGCATCCAGCCGCGGACGCCGTCCCCACAGAGCACGTCCACGCTCAGGCCGGCCGCGTTCAGCGAGCCGCAGGCCTGTCTGGCCACCTCCTGATCGACCTCGACCGAGGACACATGGCCGGCTCCGAGGCGATGAGCCAGGAGCGCCGCGTTCCAACCGGTGCCGGTCCCGATCTCCAGGACGTTCATACCGGGCTTAACGTCAAGGTCCTGCAGCATCCTGACGACGATCGACGGCGCCGAGGCCGAGGAGGACGGCCAGACGTCGTCCGGGCCGTCGGGCTCCACCCCGTCGTTGACCTGGGTCACGACGGGGACGTCGGAGTACGCCGCCTCGAACCACCGCTCGGGGTCCCGTTGGATATCGCAGGGCGCGTAGCCACCGTCGCCGTCCTCCAGCCAGATTCTCTCGGGCAGGAAGCAGTGACGCGGGACCGCCTTGATCGCTTCCTTCCACTCCGTGGGGACCGGGCCGCCGAGTTCGTCACCGACGGCCCGGAGCAGGCCACGCACAGCGGCCTGCTCCGGTCGATGCACGGGATTCGTCACTTCTTGTCGTCGTCCTTCTTGTGCTTCGGGGCAGGCGCCGGCCGCGCGCCGTCCGGGGACGGCTTGTCCGTGCCGGGGTCCTTCTTGCCCCCGTGCTTTCCGCCGCTGTTCTTGTCGGTTCCCCAGCCCATGGGGGTCTCCTTGTGCGATCGATAGGTGGATGGTGAACGCTGTCTCGCTACCGGTCCGGCGGCCGGGGCAACGGCTGGCTGTCGGGCTTCGGCGGAGGCGGCTGAGGCTGCGGGGTGGGCATGGCGGAACTCCCTTCTGGTGACAGTGCGGAGGTGTCCCGCCCGGTGCCGCTTCGCCAGCGGCACCGGGCGGGAGATCAGTGGGTGCGCGTGGACAGCACCAGAGCGACAGCAGCGAGGTGGAACAGGGCCGTCACCGACACTGCGCAGGCGGTCCAAACCCGGATGGCATCGGGCTCACCGCCCCGACGGTGGTCGTCCGTAGCGTCAGTGTGGTGGCCCGCAGGCGATTCACTCACCGACTGATGTCGGCGTGGACGACCTTGCCGAGCGGCTCGACGGTAACTCCCCACCGCCCACTGGTCAGTTGGTGGACAAGGCCGAGCCCGCGGTGCCCTTCGCCGCCCTCCGAAGCCTGGATCAACACGGGAAGGGTTCGCGACCCGTCCCGCACCAATACACGCACCGTCGCGCTGGCAACGAGCTGAACGGTGACCGTCATCCGACACTGGCAGCCGGTCTTCGCCGCGTTGGTGACGAGCTCACTGGTCACCAACGCAGCGGAGTCGATCAGGTGGGACAACCCCCACCCCGTCAGCGCTTCACGGACCAACCGCCGAGCCTGCCCGACCGACTCCGACCGGTACGGCAGGTAGATGGTCGCCGGTTCGGTTAGTTCGCTACCGGCCAACTCGGTGAGTGCGACCCTTGAAGGGCACAGCGGCTGCCCGCTGCCAACACCCGCGTGGGCCGGCAACATGGACCGTGGAGGCATCGAGGTCACTCCCTCGGGTGGTCCGGTCATAGTTTCCCCGACGGTTTATCCGCCGGGGAGGTACTCCTAGTTCACCGTCTCGGTAGGGTCCGCGGAGCGAGAGCGACCGGACGTTTCACCGGACGTTTCGGGTCTGGCCGGTGTTCCGCAGTGGCAAGGTGACCGAGCCACGGGGACTCTTGAGGGGAACTCTGTGACAGCACCACCGTTAGCCGAACGACGGAAAACTGCCGGTTACACCCAAGAAGCCTTTGTCGTAGCGTTCTCAGACATGGCGCGACGCATGGGCATCGACGCAGCAGTGAGTGTGCGCCAGCTCAGACGATGGGAGTCGCCCAGTCCCCCCTTGCCACACCC
This sequence comes from Streptomyces kaniharaensis, assembly GCF_009569385.1. Lineage (NCBI taxonomy): Bacteria > Bacillati > Actinomycetota > Actinomycetes > Kitasatosporales > Streptomycetaceae > Streptomyces > Streptomyces kaniharaensis. Next base: position 4,948,525 of record NZ_WBOF01000001.1, on the reverse strand, counting down.
TGGCCAACAGGCCGTGCTGGAATCTCTGTTAGGCGTCCCGCTTGGGGAACTCGGGTTCACCGTCCCTTCCCGGCGGTCCTGCGGCATAGCGAGAGGCGACGAGCAGGAGGACGTGTTGCACCGTCGACAGTTTGTCGTAGATGTCGGAGCCCTCGTCGGCGCCACCGTTCTTCCCGCTGCGCGGACTGGCCGACGGATCGGCACAGCCGATATTCAGGCCTTTCGATCAGACATCGCCGGCCTGTACGCCATCGACCACTCACAAGGCGGCAGAGCAGCCCGGGAAGCCGCAGGGCACGTCCTACGGAGCGTCGAGAAGGCCATGACCGACGGGGCCTACCTTGCTCCGGTCGGACGTGACCTTCAGGCTCTGGTAGGAACACTCCATTCTCACCTTGGATGGATCGCGTTCGACGCGGGGAAGTCGGCGGCAGCCCGAGTGGCGTGCACCGAGGCGCTGGCCTCAGCCCGTTTGGTCGGCGATCCTCTGTTGGAGGTACGGGCGCTAGATAGCCTGTCCCTGCTCGCGGTCGAGCAGAAGCGGCCCTGGGAGGCGGTCGCAGCTGCGGTCGCCGCTGGGGAGATCGCGCTGACGATGGGCGGGCCGAAGGTGAAATCCGTGGTGGCCCTGCGGCAAGCCCGGGCCCTTTCATCAGCCGGAGATCACGCGGGTGCCCGTAGGGCGCTTTCGCAGGCGCTGACCTGGCAGGACCGGTCCGACAAGGACACCGACGCACCGCCGTGGACGGCGTTCGCCGGCCAGGTCGAAGTGGACTACGCGACCGCCGCATGGCATGTGGAGGCCGGGCAACTCGCGCACGCAATCCCCTTTCTCCGGTCCGCCGTCGACAGGCTCGGTCCGGCATACAGTCGAAACGCGGCACTCTACCGGGCGCGGTTGGCGGAGGTATTGATGAACGCTGGCGAGATCGAAGAGGCTTGTGCCGAGGCAGTGTCAAGTGCCATCGCATCCCAGGGGATGACTTCGGCCAGGCTCGCGGACCGGCTGCACAGCGTGGCGTATTCGGCTGCCCAGGTGAATACGGCAGCGGCAAAGGACTGTGTCGAGGAACTTCGAGGGCTTGGAGTTTCGGTACGGAAGCAGAGGACAGCGTGACGGTGACGATCCGACTTTTGGACGGCGAGCAGACGACAAGGTTGGAAGGCCAGTTGAAGGAGGTGTTTGCCGAGGCATTCGCAGAGCCTCCTTACGACGAGGGGCCGGCCGACGTGGAGCGTGCGTTTCGCCGGTTCCGCTCCCAGGTGCGGCGGCGCGGGTTCCGGGCGGCGGTCGCCTTCGATGGCGACGCCGTGGTGGGCATGGCCTACGGCTACCCGCTGTCGGCGAACACGCGGTGGTGGGACACCCTGACTGATCCCGTTCCCGACGATCTCAAACACGAGGACGGGAATCGCACGTTCGGGCTGTTCGAGCTGGCGGTCCGGCCTGCGTGGCGCCGCCAGGGCGTCGCCACGCGCATGCAACGCGTCCTCATTGGCGGGCTCGACAACGCCAGGGTGATGCTGAACAGCCGGCCGGAGGCCACCGCAGCTCAGGCGTCCTACCGTGTCTGGGGCTACCGGCGCGTCGGATCGGCGATCCCGTGGGACGGAGCGGCCCGGCACGATGTGATGATCCTCGATCTGGTTGGGACGAGCAGTGACACGCGATGATCGAGAGGATGGTCATGACGGAAGACATGCAGGCGAAGGGCACGGCGGGCTACCTCTTCGAGGCGGGGATGCTCAAGCGGGCCAAGCGGTCCGGCTGGTGGATCGCGGGGGTGAAGGACCCGGAGACCATCGCGGAGCACTCCTTCCGCACCGGACTGGTCGGCGCGGTCCTTGCGATGATGGAGGGCGCCGACCCGGCGAAGGTCGCCCTGCTCTGCCTCTTCCATGACACCCAGGAGACCCGGATCGGCGACATCCCGCACATCGGTCGCCGCTACCTGACCGCCGCCTCCAACGAACGGGTCACCGCCGACCAGATCAGCGCCGCCCATCCGGCCGTCGTCTCGGGTGTCCAGGCGGTCGTGGAGGAGTACGAGAACGGGGAGAGCCCGGAAGTCGTCGTGGCACACGACGCCGACAAGCTCGAATGCCTGCTCCAAGCCGTGGAGTACCGTGAGCAGGGATACCAGAACGTACAGCCCTGGATCTACAGCAGTCTCGGCAGCCTCAAGACCGAATCCGCTCGCCAACTTGCGGAGGTGGCGCTGTCGATGACCTCACTGGAATGGCAGAAGGTCTACCTCGGCCAGTGACCGCTTACCCACCCGGGTGATCGGCCACAGAATGGGAGCAGTCCGAATGGCCAACAGCGCAACGCCGCTCCACTCGGTGTCCGTCGCTGGCGTCGTGGTCCGCGAGGACGGCCGGGTTCTCGCGATCCGCCGTACAGACAACGGCACTTGGGAGCCTCCGGGTGGCGTGCTGGAGCTGACGGAGGCCGTCGAGGACGGCGTGCGCCGGGAGGCCTACGAGGAGACCGGGATCAAGGTCGGCGTGGAGCGGCTCACCGGTGTCTACAAGAACGTGACGCGCGGAATCGTCGCCCTGGTCTTCCGCTGCCACCCCGAAGGCGGGACCGGCCAACTCACGGACGAGTCGACCGCCGTGGAGTGGCTCACGCCCGCGGAGGTCTCGGAGCGCATGGCGGAGGTCTATGCCGTGCGCGTGCTGGACGCGCTTCGGGACGACGTGGCACCGTGCATCCGGACCCACAACGGCCGGCACCTGCTGGGCGAGTAAGTGGGTGTGAACGATCCCGAAGGTGGAGCATGCCCAGGCGTGACTACAAGGACGATTCGAACGCCCCAAGTCCAACAGCCTGATGCCGACCGAGAGCGTCGTCGTGGGCGACGGCGACGGCCGAGCTCACAGCGCGCGTGAGAGAGTCGGAGCACCAGCTCGCACGCGCGTGAGGAGTACCCGGGATGGAGTGGGCGACGTACGGTCGGCAGCGGGTGTACGGCTCCGCGTGGGTTGAGGTGTGGCTCGACGACGTGGACGTCCCTGGCCTCGGCCGGATCAACCACCACGTCATCCGGATGCCCCGACCGTCGGTGACCTCGGTCGTCACCGACGAGCAGGGGCGGTTCCTCCTGATCTACCGGCACCGTTTCATCACCGGCCGGTGGGGCTGGGAGGTTCCCGCCGGCTGGGCCGACCCGGGCGAGGACCCGGCAGAAGCGATCGCCCGCGAGGTCGAGGAGGAAACCGGCTGGCGCCCTGGCAGAGTCGAGTTGATGGCCGAGTACGACGCCCTCGCTGGTATCTCGGACATGCACTTCCGTTCGTACCACGTCACCGGCTGCACGCAGGTCGGCAAGCCCGAGGACGCCAGCGAGGCCACCGCTGTCGAGTGGGTCCCGGAGGTCGAGGTGGTCAAGCTGCTGACCAGCGGCGGGGTGGCCGACGGCCCGTCACTGGCCGCGCTTTCCTACTACCTCGGACCGTACCGGCTATGTCGACATTCCTGAGCTGAGTCCAGCGCCTGGCCAACAGTGCCAAGTAGCCGCAGTCGACGCCGCTCGACTCCACCCATACGAGTGTTCTGCGCTGGCTCCGCGGCCACCCGCCCAATGAGCCGATTCCCGCCCTCGTGGCCGCTGCGCTGGCCGAGCGCGTCGGCCGCCGGGTCAGCGAGGCCGACATCGGCATGGACGGGGTCCACGATCCGGTGGCGGCAATGGGGTTGGATTTCCCGAGAGATCCGACCACCGCCGTGCGCGGCGCCGTGACCTACTGGAGAAACGTGCAACGTCGTCACTTCCTCACCACCGGTGGCTTCGCCGTCTCCGCCTACGCGACTCCGGTGACGCGCTGGCTGGCCGTCCCGTCCACGGCTCCGACGGCGCACCGGGGTACCCGGCACGTCGGCCAGAGCGATGTCGAGGAGTTGTGGGCGGCTGCCGAGGACGCCCGACTCCAGGACAGCAGGTTCGGCGGCGGGCACTGGAAGTCCTCCTCCGTCAGCCAGTGCCTCACCCACCAGGCCGCCCCGCTGCTGAACGGCACCTACACGGAGGCGGTTGGCAGGGAGCTGTTCTCCGCCACCGCCGAGCTGTCCCGGGTGGTGGGGTGGTCCGCGTTTGACGTCGGCCAACATCACGCGGCGCAGCGCTACTTCATCCAGGCTCTGGCAATGGCACGGGCCGGCGGCGACGTCCAGGCCGGCTCGTACATCCTGGCGACCATGGCCCTGCAGACCTGTCTCGGCGGCTATCCCGACCAGGCCGTCGACATGGCCCAGGGCGCCTCCGAACGGGGCAAAGGAGTCGCAGCCCCGCGCGTCCTGGCCTTCGCGAAGCTGGCCGAGGCCCGAGCCCATGGCAGGCTCGGCGACGCCGCGGCCGCGTCCTCCGCCCTGCGGCAGTCGGAGACCCTCCTGGAGACGATCCAGCCCGGCGGCAACGACCCGGACTGGCTCGCGTACTTCACCCACGAGCGGATCTCCGCCGACGCCACCGAGATCTACCGCGACCTGCGCAACCCCCGCGCCGCCTTCGTCTGGAACCAGCAGGCCGACGCCATGCCCGCCGGCCGGTACACCCGGGCGGTGGGCATCAGGTACGCCGTGTTGGGCACCGCCCACCTTCAGCAGCGCGATCTCGACCAGGGACTCGCCATGGGCCATCAAGCCGTCAAAGTGCTCGGCCGAGTACGGTCTTCCCGGGCCTGCGGCTACATCTCGGACTTCGTGGGCGCACTCGGTGAATGGAAGGCGGAGCCTCGCGTGGCCGACTTCATCCACCACGCACGGAGCGAACTCGCCGCCACGACCTGACCCAACACGGCTGAGTCGGGCGAGGCCGGAAAAGCGTCCGGGGCCGGTTCCCACGAACCGGCCCCGGACGTCGTTTCGAGATTCGGAGCACCGAGGTGCTCCCGGTCGTGCGGTAGGCCACCAGGATCGGCTGTCGATGGCTCGCTGGAGCCGCAGCAGACGGCACCGGCAGGAGCGGCCGAATCCGCTCCTGCCGGGAGTCCGTCAGATCGCCCCTGTGTCCCAGAGCCACCTCGACAACTCGGCTGATCAACACGGACCCCACGGCCTGATGGCCAGTCAGCCAGCGGGGTTGAGGCTCCAGCGCTGGTTCGCGTGGTTGTCCGCGTACCACTGGATCACCGGGGTGCCGTCGTTCGCGTTCGCGCCGGCGACGTCGAGGAGGAGGCCGCTGTGGAAGTTGACGACGGCCTGGGTGTCGCCGTTGACGTTGACCTTCCCCCAGCGCTGGTTGTCGCCGCCGTTGCAGGTCCACTGGTCGATCGCCGTCCCCGCGGCGGTGCTCCAGCCCGGCGCCTCCAGGCACTTGCCGCTGTTGACGTTGACGACGTAGCCGTTGCGGACCTGCCACTGCTGGTTGTCGTCGCCCGTGCAGGCCGCCTGGCGCACGGGCGCGCCGTCGTCCGTGCGCGAGTCCGCGACCTCCAGGCACTTGCCGCTGAAGGCGGCCCGGATCTCCACGGCGGAGTCGGCCGAGAGCGGGACGAAACCCGAGGCCGAGGCCGGTGCGGCGGCCAGCAGCCCGCCCCCCAGGCCGAGGGCGAGCACGGCGGCGGCGGAGCCGAGGCGGCGCTTGGCGGCGGTGTGGATGTTCATGGTTGGTTCCCCCCTGTGGATCCTGTGGATCCCGTACGGATGCGGTTCGAAGCGAGACACCCGGGCCTCCCCGCCGTCTCGCTTCCATAGACGTGCGGGGTGCGCGGAGGTTGCAGGTCCGTCAGAACCTTTTTTGCGAAACGGAATTGGGAGGTGATGACTGCGACCGCATCGCGGGCACGCAGGCTGCGTGGATGGACGACGTCCGGGGCCGGTTCCCATGAACCGGCCCCGGAAGTCGTTACGGGATTCAGCCCCGGTTGGCGGCCGGAAGGACGTAGCGGTTGTAGACGAGCTCGCGGAGGACGTCGTCGCCGCCCTCGATGATGGAGACGTAGCGCACGTCGCGCAGCAGCTTGCCGATGATCGAGTCGTGGGTGTAGCCCATCCCGCCGAACATCTCCGAGGCGGCGGCGGCGATCTGGAAGCCGGTCTGGCCGCAGAACATCTTCGCGGCCAGGGCGGACTTCAGCGTGCCCCGGCGGTAGAACTCCTGGGCGGCGTCCGGGCGGGCGGCGATCTCGTCCCACTCGCGCGCCGCGGCCAGGCACTGGCGGGTCATCACCTCGATCTGCATCTCGAACTGGCCGAGCCGGCCGGCGAAGACGGCGTTGTCCTCCAGCGGGGCGCCCTTGACCTGCTTGGTCGCGGCGTAGTCCATGCACAGGTCGCGGACCCGGCGGGCGATGCCGAGGGCGGTGGTGGCGATGAGGATGCGGCTGGCGTTGAGGCCGATCTCCAGCAGGCGCAGGCCGTTGCCCTTGAGGGCGTGGTCGGCGGGCACCCGGCAGTTCCGCAGCGACACCTCGTACGTCGCCGAGGAGCGCACCCCGATCACGTCCCAGCGCTTCTCGACGACGAGCCCCGGGGTGTCCCGCGGCACCACGATCGCCAGGTAGTCGCCCGGGTCGTCCGCCGAGCGGGCGATCACGACGACGAAGCGGGCGAAGCCGGTGTTGGTGGAGAACGCCTTCTTCCCATCCAGCACCAGCTCGTCGCCCTCGCGGCGGACGGTGGTGGTCATCCGGCCCAGTTCGCTGCCGGCCTCGTGCTCGCTGCCGAGCGTCGCGCAGAAGCCCGGGTGGGCGACCAGGCCGGGCAGGTACTTCTGCTTGAGCTCGGGGCTGCCGTACAGGTTGACCATGCTCGTCGCCAGCACCGTCATGAAGAGGCTGAAGGCCGCGCCCGCGTCGCCGTAGCTGAGCGCGGACACCATCCGCACGCTGTCCTCCAGGCTGACGGCCTGCCCGCCGTACTGCTCGGGCAGCCACCAGTTGGCGAGCCCGGTGTCCATGAACGACTTGTAGAGCGGCAGCGGTGCGTCGGCCAGCGAGTCGAGCGCGGTCTCCTGCCCGATCAGTTCCTGGCGGACGAAGTCCTCGACGGTGCGCAGGCGTTCGGCCTGGTTCATCACAGTGCTCCCCGTTGAAGTGCGGTTGTGCTGAAGGTGGATGCTCGGAGTGTGGCCCGAGTGGCTAAAGAAACGGCTGCGCCGGCGGGGCGACGCAGAGACGGCGCCACGGGTAGGACTCGGTTGACGGGCCTGGCGGTTGACGGGCCTGAAGGAGCAGCCCCCCAACGCTGCACACGACGAGGCGCCCCCGCCCGGGTGTGCGGGCGGAGGCGCGGCGGGTCGGCGGGTCACGCGGTCTACACGGCGGCGCCGAGTGCCATGGGCAGGGCCTGGCGGCCGCTGATGTCGAGCTTGCGGTAGACGCGGGTGAGGTGCTGTTCGACGGTGCTGACGGTGATGAACAGCTTGACCGCGATCTCCCGGTTGGTGCAGCCGTGGACGGCGAGGATCGCCACCCGGCGTTCGGAGTCGCTGAGTGCGGCGCCCGGTTCGCTGCCAGCCAGGCCCGCGGTGGGGGCCGGCGGGCGCTCCTCCAGCTGGGCGGGCCGGTTGAGCACCTGGTCGTGCAGGGTCTCGGCGCCGCATTCGCGGGCGAGGTGCCAGGCGCGGCGCAGCACGATCTCGGCCCGCCCGGTGTCGCCGCGTTCCTTCAGCACCTGCCCGAAGTCGTCGAGGGCGAGGGCGAGTTCGTAGCGGTCGCCGCAGCGGCGCAGGTCCTCGACGGCGCGGGTGAGCAGGGCCTGGCGTTCCTTGGGTTCGCTGAGCGCGGCCTGGAGGCGCAGCGTGGTGCCGGAGACCTTGGGGTGGCGGGCGTCGGCCGAGGCGAGCTGATCGGCGACGAAGCGCGCGGCCTGGCCGACCTCGCCGAGCCGGAGGAGGGCCTCGGCCGCGCCGGTGCGCCAGGGCAGCAGCAGCGGGCGGTCGACGCCCCAGCGTCTCATGGTGCGGCCGATGTCGAGGAAGTCGCCGAGCGCGGCGTGGAAGCGGTTGACGGCCAGGTGGTGCTGGGCGCGCGCCCGCAGGTAGGCGAGCCCGGGCATCGAGCCGGCGAGGCTGTCGGGCTGTGCCCGGGAGAGCTCGCGGGCCGCGTCGTCGTGGCGGGCCAGGGCGGTCTGGGCGCGGACGAGTGTCGCGGTGACGCCTGCGGCGAAGAGGCTGTCCACGCCCTCGGGGCCCTCGGGCAGCAGTGCCAGTGCGGCCCGGGCGCCCTGCTCGGCGGCGACGAGGTCGCCCTGGCAGAGCCGGGCTTCGGCGTTCAGGGCGGTGAACAGGGCCTCCCAGCCGACGGCGCCGCTGCGGGCGGCCTCGGCCTGGAACACCTGGCTCCAGGTGGCGGCCGAGGCCGGGTCGTCGCCGTGGAGGAGGCAGCGGACGGCCTGGGCCACCGAGGGCAGGGTGCCGTCGGTCAGGTTCACCCCGCGCAGGAACTTCTCGACGGTGGCGGTGGCGCCGCTGCCGGGCGTGTACTCGGGCACCCGCCACAGGGCGACCGGGGAGCCGGCCTCGGCCCACTGCGGGAAGGCGGTCAGGCCGTCCAGCGGGTCGAGCCGCCGGCTGCGGGCGGGCCGGCCGGCGGCTCCGGGCGGCGGCGGGACGGGCGTGAGGCGCTCCATCACCTCGACGGCCTCGTCGATGCGCCCCTGGACGGTCAGCAGCCGGGCGAGCGGCACCAGGCCGTCGGTGTCCAGCCGGCCGTCGCGCAGCAGCCGCAGCGGCTCGGTCAGGTGGCGTTCGGCCGCGCCGGGGTCGGTGCGCCCGGCGGCGGCCGCGATCCTGATCCGGAAGCGGGACCGCTGCTCCTCGTCGGTGCTGCCGCGGAAGGCGAGGTCGAGGCAGGCCACCGCGCGGTCGACGGCGCCCTCGGCGAGCAGCTGCTCGGCGGCGGCGCACAGCACGGGCGGCGCCCACTCGGGCATCGGCCCGCCGGCGGCGAGCAGTTGGGCCGCGACCGCGCGGGCCGGCAGGCCGCGGCGCTGGGCGAGGGCGGCGGCGGTGCGGTGCAGCGACCCGCGGGCCTCCGGGTCCATCCAGTCGAGGACGGCGGCGCGGGCGGCCGGGTGCCGTACCTGGGCGTCGGCGGTGAAGCCCGCCGCGTCGAGCCCGGCCAGCTCCCGGGTGACGGCGGCCTGTGCCACGTCCAGCAGGCGTCCGGCCAGTTCGGCCGTGGCGAGTTCGCCGAGCACCGCCAGGGCCTCGACCACCTGTCGGGTGGCCGTCGGGCAGCGGTGCAGGCAGGCGATCACGGCCTGGCCGAACGGCCCGCTCGGGGACGGCTCGGTCCGTCCGGTCGCGCGGTACTCCTCCAGCAGGGCGCGCAGCAGCAGCGGGCTGCCGCCGGACGCGTCCGCCAGCGCGCCCGCCGCCGCCTCGTCGGCGCTCCCCCGCAGCGCCTCGGCGACGGCCGTCCGGTCCAGCCGCTCCAGCCGCATCCGGCGGAAGTTGGGCAGCCGCAGCAGCTCGGTGCGGAACACCGGGTCGTCGCTGCACGCGTGGATCGACTCGGAGAGCACCAGCACCAGGCGTTGCGCCCGGCTGCGGCGGGCGAGGTGCAGCAGGTAGCGGCGGGACAGCTCGTCGGCGTGGTGCAGGTCGTCGACGCAGACGACGACGGGCGCGCTCGCGCTGAGCCGCTGCACGGCGGTGCAGAACGCCTGCATCGCCTCCACCCGGGCCGCCAGCGACGGGGCGGGCGCGGGCGCGAGCCCCGGTTCGCGATCGGCCGCGCAGGCGGCGAGCTGGGCGATCACGCCCAGTTCCAGCTCGCGTTCGCCCTCCGTGGCGATGGCGCGCAGCACCAGTGCCCCGGCGGCGGTGGCCCGTTCGGCGACCGTCTCGGTGAGTTCGCTCCGGCCGCAGCCCACCGCCCCCTCCAGCAGCAGTATCCGGCCGGAGCCGGAGCGGCCGGCGGCGAGTGCGTTGTCTATCTCGGCGAGTTCCGACTCACGACCGATCAGCATGATTTGATCCCCCGTAGGTCACGCAGATGGGAGTGGATCACGACGGCAGCCGACGGCAGACGAGCTGCGGACGACCCGTCGGTCACGCTCCGCCGATCAGCTTAGGAGCGATCACCGGCCCGGCCCGGTGCCCGGCCGCTGACCGCAAGTTGCACCGCAGCAACTGACACCACGGCGACCGGGAGCGTCCGTTCAAGCTCCCGCGGGCCGGAATCCGCCGATCCTCCCGTTACCCGCGCGAAGGCGCCGGTACCGCCGGAGTACTGGCCGTGCAACATGCTGCCAGCGCGCTGCGGTGGCCCCCGTCCGTTTCCGCCGCGCACGCTGATGGTCCGGGCACGGGTCCGTGCCGACGCGAGGAGAAACCATGACGGATGTCACCACGATGGCCGGCAGGCCGTCCGCACACCGCGGGCGGCGCGCCCACGACAGCGGCACCCGGCACCTGGTCCACTGCCCGCCGTCCTGGGAGAACTACCTGCTGGACGCCCCCAGCCTGGGCGACGAGCATTTCACGCTGACCGGCGAACTGCCCGGCCGGCACCCGCTGTTCAACGACGGGCCGGGAATCTTCCACGACGTCCAGACGGTGACCGAGTCGGTCCGGGAGGTCGGCGAGTTCGTCGGGCACCGCTACTTCGGCGTCCCGGCCGACCGCACCGGCCTGTTCCACAGCTTCGCGCTGACCCTCACCGACCTCGCCCCCTGGCGCGTCGTGCCCGGCACCCGGCCCCGGCTGAGCACCGAGATCCGCGCCACCCCGGCCAACGTGGTCAACGGCGTCCCGCGCGGCCTGGACTTCCAGCTGCTGGCCCGGGTGGACGGCACCCCCTGCGCGACCGGCTCGGCCGGCCTGGTCTTCCTGATGCCGAAGCTGTACGGGAACCTGCGCGCCCACAACCGCCGGGCCGTCCGCGCCACCCCGGAACTCGACGACCGCCCCAGCGGCCCGGTGCTCGCCGCCGACCCAGCCGCCGTCGGCCGCGCCAGCGCCGCGAATGTCGTCGTCGCCCGGCCCGAACCGGACTCCCGCGACCGGCTCAGCACCTGGGTGCTCACCCGGGACGTCGGCGCCGTCTTCGCCGCCGGCGACGAGCGGCTGCCCGGCCTGCACCTGCTCGAATCCCTGCGCCAGGCCTCCCTGCTGGCCGCCGGACGCAGCCGCGGGCTGACCGCCTCGCGCTGCGTCCTGGCCTCCCTCGAGGTGCGCTTCCGCAGCGAGGCCGAGGCCGCGCTGCCGCTGCGCTGCCTGGCCACCGCCGAACCGGTCGGGCGCGACGCCCACGGCCGCCCGTCCGTACCGGTCACCGTCACGCTCACCCAGTGCCGCCGGACCGTGGCCGAGGCGCGCACCGTCGTGGTCCAGGATTTCTGAGAGGCCGCCGCACATGAGGTTCCGGATACTGGGGCCGCTGGAGATCGCCGGCGACCCGGACGCTCCCGACGCCGGGAGCAGGGTGCCGCGCGCCCCCAAACTCCGGGCCGTCCTGGGCACCCTTCTGGTCCGCGCCAACGAGGTCGTGTCGGTCGACAGCCTGATCGACGAGCTGTGGCCCGACGCCCCGCCGCGCACCGCCACCAGCACCCTCCACGTGTACGTCTCCCACCTGCGCAAGCTGCTGCGCGCCGCCGACGCGAACCAGGGTCCCGGCACCCTCCTCACCCGCAGCCCCGGCTACCTGCTCGCCGCCCGCACCGACGAGCTGGACGCCACCGTCTTCACCGAGCTGCACGAACAGGCCACCACCGCACTGGAGGAGGCCAGGTACGCCCGCGCCGTCGAACTCGAACAGCGCGCCACCCGGCTCTGGCGCGGCCCGCTGCTCTCCGACACCCCGCACGGCCTGCTGCTGGAGAGCGCCGCCACCCGGCTCGGCGAGGCGCGCCTGGCCGCCGTCGAGCAGCGCATCCTCGCCGAACTGCACCTCGGCCGCGGCGCCGCGCTGGTCAGCGAGCTCCAGGCGCTGACCACCGAGCACCCGTTGCGCGAGGAGTTCCACGCCCAGCTGATGCTGGCCCTGTGCCGCAGCGGGCAGCAGGCCGAGGCGCTGCGGGTGTACTCGCACGTGCGCCGCACCCTCATCGACGAACTCGGCATCGAGCCCGGCCCCCGGCTGCGCCGCCTGCAGCAGCAGGTCCTGGACGGCGACGAGGCGCTGCTGCCGCCAGGACGGGCCGAACTCGCCGACCTGGCACCGGCGTTGGACGCATCGCCGGTGGCCGAGGAGCCGGCGGTGACCGCCCCGGTCAGCCTGCTGCCCGCGCCCGACCCCGGCTTCACCGGCCGCGCCGAACAGCTCGACCAGATCGAGCACCTGCTGCTCACCGCCCCGCCGGGCGGCTGGGTCGCCGTCCTCGGCATGCCCGGCAGCGGCACCTCGGCGGTGGCCGCCGTCGCGGCCCGCCGGGTCGCCGACGCCTTCCCGCACGGGCTCGTCTACCTCGACCTGCGCCCCTCGCACGGGCCGCAGCTGGGGCCCGTCGAGGCGGCGGCGGCGCTGCTGCGGCGGGCCGGGGCCGCGCCGGTCCGGGAACCGGTGGAGGAGCTGCAACTGCTGCTCGCCCGGCGCCGCATGCTGCTCGTCCTCGACCACGCCGCCACCGAGGAGCAGATCCGCCCCCTGCTGCCGACCACGCCCGGCAGCACCGCGCTGGTCACCGGCCGGCTCGCGCCCACCGGCCCCGCCGGAATGCTGCCGGTCGTCCTCGGCGGCCTCACCCGGTCCGAGGCCCGGCAGCTGCTGGGCACGCCCGACCACGCCGCGGCCGACGAGATCACCCGCCTCTGCGGCGGCCTCCCGCTCGCCCTGCGCACCGTCGCCGCCCACCTGGCCGCCCGCCCCGAACTCACCGCCGCCGCCTTCGCCGCCCGGCTGCGCGAGGAACGCACCCGCCTCACGGTCCTGCGCGTCGGCGGCCTCGACGTCCGGGCCCGGCTGCACGGCGCCTACGCGCGGCTGGCCGACGGCGAGCGGGACGCCTTCCGGCTGCTCGGCCTGCTGCCGCGCGGCCGGTTCGGGCTCGGCGCCGCGGCCGCCGTCCTCGGGCGCGATCCGGTCGAGGCGGCCGTCCTCGCCGAAGCGCTGGTGGGGCGGCACCTGCTGGCCCCGGTCGGCGCGGACGCCTATGCCCAGCACGAGCTGCTGCGGCTGCTGGCGCGGCACCTGCTGGCCGAGCAGGACGGCACGCGGACCGTCCGCGCGGCCACGGCTCGCATGTGCGAGTGGTACGCGCAGGAGGCCGAGGCCGCCGCCCGCATGCCCGGCGCCTCGGTCGTCGCACCCGAGGGCCCGCCCCGCCGCATCGAACTGGTGTACGCGCTGCGGGCCGCCCACGAGGCCGGCCTGTGGCCGCTGACCGTCCGCCTCGCCGACGCCCTGAGCATCCCCCTGGAACGCGACGGCGCCTGGGACGACTGGGCCACCGCCCACAGACTCGCCCTCGACGCCGCCCGGCGCGGCGGCGACCGCCGCGCGGAGGCCAGGATGCTCCGCTCGATCGGCGAACTCGCCTGGTACCAGCGGGATCTGACCCGCGCCGCCGACTGCTACCGGCAGGCCGCCCGGCTGGCCACGGACCCGGCCGAGTACGCCCGCATCCTGGTCGGGCAGGCGGAGCTCCTGCTCGACGAGGGCGCCGCCGACGAGGCCCGCGCGCTCCTCGACCCCGCCACCGCCGCACTCCACGACGGCCCGCCCGGCCGCAGCCACTTCGAACTCCACCGCGCCCTGGCCCTGGTGGCCCTGGAACGCGGCACCCCCGAGGCGGCCCGCGAGTCGTTCGCCGAATGCGCCCGTATCGCCGCGGCCCTCCGCGACCCCCGGCTGGAGTCCTACGCCCGCCGCCGCCTGCGCACCGTCGACGACTCCCCGGAGGCCCTCGAGATCCGCCCCGGCCTCTGGCGCCTCCGCCCACCGGCGACGGCCGTCCGCACCCCCGTCGACGGGGACGTGCTCGCCGGCGTCGGGAGCGAGTGATGACCATCGACACCGCAACACGCTCAGCACACCCGTGCCCGCCGGTAGCCGGCGTGCCGACCGCGAACGAGCCGAGCACTGCAGCCGGGAGGGAAGGATGACCGTGGAGACCAGCGTTGCCACCCCGTACGTGCCTGCGGCGGCCGGGCCTGCCGGTCCTCCGGCGCCGACGGCCGCGACTGCCGGGCCGATCGGGCGGGAGGCCGATCTGCTCGCGCTGGACGGGCGGCTGCACGATCCGGGGATCCGGCTGATCACGTTGATCGGGCCGGCGGGCGTCGGCAAGAGCCGGCTGGCGGAACACGCGGCCCGAGCCGCCCGCGGCGCGTTCCGGGCGGTGGCCACACCGGACCTCGGCAGCACCGACGATCCGGCCGCATCCGCCGAGCGCATCGCCCGCGCGGCCCGGGCCCTTCGGGGCACGTCCGACGCCGGGCCCGGCCGACACGCCGGAACCACCGGCCAGGACGCCGGAAGCACCGGCACCGACGAGCCCGCCGGGCGGCGGCTGCTCGTGCTCGACGGGTGCGACCACGACGGGCGTCCCGATCCGGCCGCGCTGGCGGCGTTGCTGGACGCCGAACCGGGCCTGACGGTGCTCGCGACCGCCCTGCGGCCGCTCGGGCTGTACGGCGAGCAGCTGGTGCCGGTCGGCCCGCTGGCGGTGCCCGGCGACGAGGTGGGGGACAGTCCGGACGAACTGCTCCGGGTGCCCTCGGTGGCGCTCTTCGTGCGGCGAGCGGCCCAGGCGCGGCCGGGGTTCGCACTGACGGAGGAGAACGCCACCGCCGTCGCGGACCTCTGCCGGCTGCTCGAAGGGCTGCCGCTGGCCGTCGAGTTGGCGGCCGGACGGTTGCGGCTGTTCCAGCCGCAGGAGTTGCTGGACCAGCTGCGCCGCGCCGGGGTGAGCTCGCTGGCCGGGGGTCCCGCGTACGCGCCGGCGCGGCACCGTTCGCTGGCGGCTCTCGCGCAGTGGCACTGCGCGGGGCTGGATCCGTCCGAACTGGCGCTGCTGGAGCGGCTGGCCGTCCACGTCGGCGGGTTCGCCGCTAGCGCCGTCGAGCGCCCGGACGCGGCGGCCTTCGAATCGCTGCTGGACCACGGTGTGGTCACCGTCGCCGGGCCCCGGTTCGTCGTCCCCGAGCCGGTGCGCTCCAACTGCCTTGCGCTGCTGGACGGTTCCGTCCGCGACCAGCACGCCGAGCGGTACCAGCAGCTGGTGGCCGCCGCCGCGCCCCGCCTGGCCGGGACCGAACAGGCCCACTGGCTCGGCGTGCTGGCCGCCGAGGGGCCGAACATCGAGGCCGCGCTGGACCGCTTCCAGGAGCGCGGCGCCCACCAGGCCGCAGCAGCCACGGCGGTCGCCTGCCTGGAGTCCTGGCTGGCCCGGGGGCTGCTGCGCGAGGGGCTCGACCGGTACGACCGCCTCGCCGCCACCACCGGCCTGCCCGAACAGCTCACCGCCCAACTCACCGACGCCTCCGGCACCCTGGCCCTCGCCCTCGGCGACCCGGCCGACGCCGCCGAGCGCCACCGGCAGGCCCAGGCGGCGGGCCGGCGCGCCGGCGACCGCCGGCTCGTCGCCCTGGCCACCGCCCGGCTCGGCTCGGCCCAGCTGGCGGCGGGCGACCTGCCGGCCGCGCGCGCCGCCCTGGAGTCGGCGCTGGCCGCCCAGGAGTCGATGGGCGCGGCGGGCCAGGCCGCCCGGACGGCCACCGCGCTGGCCCGCACGCTCCGGGCGCAGGGCCAGCTGCGGCCCGCCGTCGCCGCACTGGAGCGCGCGCTGACCGGCGCCCGCCGCACCCGCGACGGCCGGGGCTTGGCGCAGGCGCTCCACCTGGCCGCGGCCGTCGCCACGGACCGGGGCGACCACGCCGAGGCCGACCGCCACCTGCGCGAGTGCCTCGCCCTCCACCGCACCAACGGCGAACGGACCGAACTGCCCACCGCTCTGGAGTCGTTCGCCCTGCTGACGCTCGCCGCGGCACCGACCCAGCAGCCGCGGGTCGTCCGGCTGATCGCCGCCGCGACCCGCCTGCGCCAGTGCCTCGGCACGGCGCCCGACACCCCCACCGGCACGGCCCTCGACGAGGCGCTCGGCGGCCTGCGCGCCCGCCTGGGCTGGACCGGCTTCACCGTCGCCCACGCCGAGGGCCTGCGCCTGGACCCGGCCGAGGCCGTCCTGGAGGCACTGTCCGCGCCCGAGGCCGGCCGCCCCGCCAAGGAGGCCGAGGACAAGGACCAGCAGCAGCTCACCCCACGCCAGCTCCAAGTGGCGATGCTGGTCTCGGAGGGTCTGACGAATCGTCAGATCGCCGAACGCCTCGGCCTGTCGGAGTGGACGGCGGTCAACCACGTGCGTCAGGTGATGCGCCGCCTGGGCTGCACCTCCCGCGTGCAGGTCGCCTGGTCCCTCGGGCGGCGGCCGTGAACCCCCGGGCCGCCGCGGCCGGCCCCGGCCTGACCCCGGCCGTCCTCGACGCCGTCACCGTCCCGCCGCACGTCGCCGAGGGCTACCGGGCCGAGGGCTGGTGGCGCACCGAGACCTTCCTGCACGACCTGCTGCGCACCGCCGCCCGCGCCCCCGAGCGCCCGGCGGTGATCGCGCACCGGCTGCACCGCCCGGCCGGCCGCCGCGTCCAGACCGTCGGCTACGCCCAACTCGCCGCCTACGTCGAGCGGTTCGCCGCCGCCCTGTACGCACTCGGGGTTCGCGAGGGCGATCCCGTCGCCTACCAGCTGCCCAACTGGTGGGAGACCACCGCGCTGACCCTGGCCTGCCTGCGCCTCGGCGCGGTCGCGGCGCCCGTCCTGCCGACGGTGCGCACCCACGAGCTGGCGCAGACGCTGCGGCTGACCGGCGCCCGGGTGTGCGTCGTGCCGGACGTCTGGGAAGGCCATCCGCACGCCGAGGCGTTGGCGGATCTGGCCGCCGACCTGCCGTGGCTGCGCCACCGGGTGGTCCTGGGGGACGCCGCGGCCACCGGAGCGGTGGACTTCACGACCCACTTCCTGCGCACCCCCCACGAACGGGCCCTGCGCCCGCCGCAGCCGCGCGCCGACGCCGACCGGCCCGCCCTCGCCGTCTCGGTGATGAACGTGGACGCCGCCGCCTCCTGCGTCCTGCACACCCCGAACACGCTGTACGCCAACATCAGCGCGCAGCACGACCCCACCGGGCCGGGCCGCCGCCCCGGGGAGGTGTTCTACTCCGCGCTGCCCCTGACCTCGCTGGCCTCGCTGCTGTACACGGTGTACTGGCCGCTGGCGGTCGGCGGCACCGGGGTCTGCCAGGACGTGTGGGACCCGGACGTCTGCCTCGACCTGCTCGACACGGCGGCCGTCGACCAGGCCTACGCCGCCCCGGTGTACTGGACGGAGGTGCTGGCCGCGCAGCGCCGCCGCCCGCGCACCCCGCACCGCCTGCGACTGGTCCTGTCCGGCGGCCGGACCGGCACCCCGGGCCCGCTGCTGGACGACCTCGGCCGGGCGCTCGACACCTCGGTGCGGACCCTGTGGGGCGCGCCCGAGGTCGGCATGGGCACCCTGACGAAGGGCGACACCCCGGCCGAGCGCGAGGGCCGCAGCGACGGACTGCCGCTGGACGGCCTCCAGATCTCGGTGCTCCCCCGCCCGGGCCACGCCGGCGCGAAGGCGGGCGCGCTGCGCGTGCGCGGCCCCTCGGTGTGCCTGGCGCGGTGGCACCACGGCGAGCCGACCCCGGTCGCGACCTGGGCGGACGGCGACGGCTGGCTCGGCACGGGCGACACGGCGCTCGGCGACGGCCTGGGCGGGATCCGGGTGACCGAACGGGCCGGCACCCGCACCGGCAGCATCTTCATGGCGCCGGTGGACCGGATCGAACGGGAACTGCTGGAGCATCCGGCCGTGGCCGAGGCGGCGGTCGTCGCCCACACGGATCCGGACCTCGGCGAGCGCACCTGCGCCGTGGTGGTGCCCGCGTCGGACCAGCCTCCGCCCGCGCTGCTGGAGCTGCGCGAGCACCTGGCCGGGGGCGGCACCGGCGAGGCGTTCCTGCCGACCCGGCTGGAACTGGTGAGCGCGCTGCCCCGGGACGAGCACGGCGCCGTCCGGCACGAGGGCCTGCGCCGCTGGATCTCCCGGCTGCTGCCGGGCCAGCCGCGCACGACACCGTTCACGGGCACCTGAGCACCGTTCACGGGCGGCTGACCGGCGTCGACTGAACGCCGGTCACGGCCGGGTGAGCGCCTCCAGGCAGTCGTACAGCTCGGCCCGCCAGTCCGCCCGCAGCGGTGCGGCCCGCAGGGCGGCCCGGGCGCGGTCGAGCTGTTCGGTGATGAGCAGTTCGGCGCGGTCGTGGCTGTCCTGGTCGAACAGGACCTCGCGCAGCAGCCGGGCCATCCCGTCGAAGCCCTGCCCGCCGCCGAGGAAGCCGCGCAGCCGCCAGCCGGCGTGCACGGCCCGGCCGAGCTCGCCGTAGTGCGGGTCGAGGTCGCGCCGGCCGGCGAGGGCGGCGCCGAGCAGCAACGGCTGTTCCACCGCGTACCAGCCGGCGGCACAGCCGTGCCCGCAGTCGCCGAGGCATTCGGCGGGCCAGGGCTCGTCGCGGTACTCGCCGGCCCGGGCGGCTTCGCTGTACGCGCCGAGCACCCGGTCGGTGCGCAGTTCGTCCCAGACGCTGCGGGCACGCTGGGGCAGGCCGACGGCGAGCCGGTCGGCGAGGGCGAGCGCGAGGTCGCCGGCGAGGACGGCCATGCCCTCGCCGAAGCGGCGGGACTCGCCGCGCCAGCCGTTGCGCTCGTGTTCGGCGGCGTGGCTGACGTGCAGGGTGGGCAGTCCGCGGCGCAGCACCGCGCCGTCGCGGGTGTCGTGGCGGATCAGGTGGGAGGTGTCGAGGAGTTCGAGGGCGGCCGCCGCGTCGACGATCTCGGCGCCCTTCGGGTCGCCGCCGGCGGCGAGGTAGCCGGTGACGCAGACGGCGGCACGGATCCGGTAGCCGACCCGCACCAGCGCGCCGATGTCGCCGACCAGGCAGGCGGCGTAGCCGTCGGCGGCCACGCGGCGGTCGCGCTCCTGGGTGAGCAGCCCCCCCAGCCGGGTTTCGACGCGACGCATGAGCTGGTCCCGGAATTCGCCGGGCCCGGCGGTCCTTTGCGTGGTCGGTTGCGTCGTCATGCTGGCGTCCCCTCTCGGCGGGCTTCCTCACGACGAGCTTTCAGCACATCGGATTCGGCCGCAGCACAAGGGAGTTCGGCACGGTGCGACACGGGGCGGCGATTCCCCCCGGTGGGCTGGTTCCGGTCAGTGGGGTTCGCCCCCACCCGGCGGTCAGCCATGCGCTTGCCATAACCGGGGGTACCGGCCGGTCACCGCCCCCACCCGGGCTCGGGAAAGATCCTGCGCGGCACGGTCCTCGGGTGCCCGGGCCGCTGCCACTCGCGGGGGTAGCCGACCGAGACCTCCTCGAACCGCACCCCGTCGTGCCACGTGGTGCGGGGGACGTGCAGGTGCCCGTAGACGACGGCGGCGGCCCGGAAGCGCAGGTGCCAGTCGGCGGTCAGCTCGGTGCCGCACCACTGGGCGAACTCCGGATGGCGCAGGATGTCGGTGGGTTCGCGCAGCAGCGGGTAGTGGTTGACCAGGACGGTGCTCAACTCGGGGTCGCACTCGGCGAGTCGGGCCTCGGTGGCGACGATCCGGGCGCGGCACCATTCGGCGCGGCCCGGGTACGGGTCGGGGTGCAGCAGGAACTCGTCGCTGCACACCACCCCGGCCTCGTAGGCCTGTTCGAGCGCCTGGGCACCGGTGTCGGCCGTCGGGGTGCGGAAGCTGTAGTCGTACAGCAGGAAGAGCGGTGCGACGACGAGCGGTCCGCCCGGGCCGACCCAGACCGGGTACGGGTCCTCCGGGGTGAGCACCCCGAGCGAGCGGCAGAGTTCCACCAGGCGCAGATAGCGCTGCTCGCCGCGGAGTTGGACCGGGTCGTCCGGCGTGACCCACAGTTCGTGGTTGCCGGGGGTCCAGATCACGCGCGCGTAGTGGCGGCTCAGCGTTTCCAGGGCCCAGGCGACGTCGGCGAAGACCTCGCCGAGGTCGCCGGCGACGAGGAGCCAGTCGCCGGGGTGCTCGGGCCGCATCCGCTCGACGAACGCTCGGTTCTCGGGGTGCCGGACGTGCAGGTCGCTGATGGCGAGAAGGCTCGGCTGGGTCACCTGGCAACACTAGGTGCGGCCGGTTTCACCCGACACCCCTACCGGCCCCACACCCCGCTGCGGCCTGCCATGGCAAGGCGATGGCAAGGTCGGCGGCCGGGCCCGGCCGGGCACTGGCTGCCCGGCCACGACCGCGGTCGGCCGATGGCTGCAACCGGCCGCCCCAAGGCGTTTGCGGCGCCCGGTCGGGTCGGCGGGAGGCCGCCGGAGGGGCGTTGAGCCCGGCCGGCGGCGAGCGTGGAAGCAGTCCACCGCGAGGCGTCGGGAACGCCGCCCGCGGCCGTCGAGCGAATCGGGATCGCGATGCTTTCCACCATGTTGCCCTCGTGCGTCTCCGCCGAGGAGTCCAGACAGGACCTGGTCGAGATCGAGCTCTTCCCGGAGGAGGAGGCCCATGTCAGCAATGCGGTGAGCCAGCGCCGCGCCGAGTTCACCACGGTCCGCTGGTGCGCCCGCCGGGCGATGGGCCGGCTCGGCCTCGGCCCGGTGCCGATCGTGCCCAACCGTCGCGGTGCGCCGGGCTGGGACGAGCGGCTGGTCGGCAGCATGACCCACTGCCGGGGCTACCGGGCCGCGGCCGTGGCCCTGAAGAGCCGGGTGCACTCGATCGGCATCGACGCCGAGCGCAACGACGCCCTGCCGCCAGGCCTGCTGGAGTCGATCGCGCTGCCGTCGGAGCAGGCCTGGGTGCGCGACCTGCTGCGCACCGAGACCTCGGTGGCGTGGGACCGGCTGCTGTTCAGCATGAAGGAGGCGGTCTTCAAGACCTGGTACCCGCTGACCGGCCGGGAGCTGGACTTCGAGGAGGCCCGGATCACGGTTGACCCGGAGGAGGGCACCTTCCGGGCCCGGCTGCTGGTCGACCCGGGCACCGAGCTGTGCCCGCAGGTGCTCTCCGGACGCTGGCACGCCGACGAGGAGATCCTGCTCTCGTC